>JAPOYR010000010.1:0-300000 GCA_026706485.1 Chloroflexota bacterium
TAATCAGCAAGATCATCACCGTAATCGTGATGATAGTTCGCAGGACATTCAGTAAACCACTATCGCCAGCCCCTATCTCCTCAGCGGGTTGCTCCGCTGCGATGGCGGCGCTGGAGGCAATGGGCGTACGATCTGTCGATTGTTCGGATGTTTGTGTTTCAGTAGTTGGTTCAGGACAGACGCATTCGTCACTTTGAAATACAGCCACAAAGACCGACATGGCGGTAATCACTGCCATGAGGGTGAACAGGACTGTCCAAACTGTCTTCATCTGGCACCTCCCTCTGCGAGAGAATATAGGGTCGGAAGCGGACAGACATTCGCAAGCGCCTAAGCACAGCCCGCTTCAGGCGTAGTATAGTAGCTTTGGGTCGTGGATCGCGTTGACTTGTGATCTGCTATTGCCATGCTGGTACAGGATCGGTGACCGGTGTCGAGTTGACGTGACCGAGCCGCTGGGGTTGACCGCCCAGCGGCTCGGTATGCGCCAATGAAAGTGAGAACGCCACGAGACACAGGAGAGCGCATGGTGCGCATTCTCGTCCCGCTGACCGCCGTCGTGATCGCCGGAGCCCTGTCCGTGACGGCGGCTGTCGCCGTGCTCGACCACCGCCGAACCGCCGAATGGAACACCTTCATCTCGAACGCCATGCGTGCGGACTCGTCTGGACCTATGGTGACTTCGGAGATCGTTCGGGAAGTACCAGTCCATGGGTCGCACCTGAGGTCAGACGCCCCACAGGAATTCCTCTATGTCAACGGTGTCGGCCCTGAGCCGACGTCCCCCATCAACCTGGTGTCCGAGGGGTTGTGGCTTGTCCGGATTCGCTTCGCGGACGACGAGCCGCCGGATGTTGACACGATCCCGAGCGTGAGCCTTACCAGCGTCAGCGGTTCCGGCGGCATCGCGTGGTCGGGAGACTGGTGGAATCACATCTACGTCACGGCTGACAGCGATTGGGCGCTGATCCTGGGCGAGCGGATGGCCGTATTCGCGCCTGGTGAGGTCGTGATGCACATCTCGGACCTCCCCGACGACGTCGCCTGGTGGGCGGAGTTTGAGCGGCTTGGCGAGCTCAAGCCGCCGTAGGCACGTCCGGTCCTCGTCCACCACAGGTCGTAACCGACCGTCGCAGCCCGGCACTTGACGTGCTGGGCCTGGAGGCCTTTCAGCAGCTGCACCTGCTTCGCCGTGTGGCTGGCCAGCGTGCGCATCTTGCTGGGACTCTGGGTCCCGTGGCACGACATGCGGGGAGGTTGCGTGCTGGCGATGCTGGTCGGCGGGCAAGCACGCTCGCCGGCTCGGGTCGTCTACACCATCCGGCCATCGTCACAATCGTCAGAAGCTTAGGAGTTGCACTAAACTCCGTAGGGTACACGGCTGCTCGGACCATGCACAGGGGATAGGCAGGACGACGGTGATGACGCAGACCACTGCAGAATTTGTCATTCTCAAGGTGGCGGGTGACGCTGCGCCAGGCAATGGGAGTCACCACCCGGCTATAATATGGCATGACTGTACAAGGGGATATGGCTGGTAAGGGCAGGATGAAGACGACGATTGACATCCAGGACGAGTTGCTGGCGCGCGCCAAGCGGCACGCGCAACGGACCGGACGCCCGTTGCGTGCCGTGGTTGAAGACGGCCTTCGCCGGGTGCTCTCGACGGCAGCTCCGCGTCAACGCTACTGTCTGCCCGACTACAGCGTAGGCGAAGCCGGGGTGAGTGATCCCTTGGAGGCGTAGTCTTGGCAGGACCTCCGAGAGGTCATTTACTCGGAGCCTGAACGCCGATGATCGCCGTGGACACAAACCGGCTAGTTTATGCGCACCGGCGCGAATCGAGGCACCACGAGGCGGCCTCCTCGTTGCTGCGCGAGTTGGTGCAGGGTGACGATGCTTGGGCCATTCCCTGGCCCTGCTGCTACGAGTTTCTCAACGTGGTGACCAACCCCCGCATCTGGAGGGACAACGCCACCAGCCCGGAGCAGTCGTGGCGTCAACTCGCCGCTTGGACAGCGTCCCCTTCACTGCGGCTGATAGGGGAGACCGAGGACTTTCCGGAGGTATTGGAGAGGTTCGTGCGACGGCCCCGAGTGATAGCCGGAGTTGTCCACGACGCCAGGATCGCGGCCATATGCCTGGCCCATGGAGCCGAAGCGCTACTGACCCGGGACCGCGACGTCTCGCTATTCCCGGAACTCAAGACGCGGGACCCAATCGCCGGGTGAACCCTCGATAGATTGCCGAGAGCAACCTGTAGGGCTGAAACTCTCGAAGAGAACGGACGCACGCCAAGTCCGCGGAGCAACCGTGTTGGGGTGGCAACTCCTAGGCCGACATGGGGATCCAGGTGCTTGTTCGCGACTGGACTTTGCTTGAGGACGAGCAGTTTGCGCAGGCTGGCCACGAGGGCGACCTTGGGCCGCTTGCCCGCCGCGAGAAGCCGCGGTCGTGGTCAACGAACCGATGACGTATTCGCAGCTTATCGGGAGAGCCGCCGAGATGTGGTTGGACCGGCTTGTCTCCGGTCTTCCCCTTCTCATCCTCGCCCTCGTCACCATCGACTGGTGGCTTTCCATCGCCTTCGTTAGTCTGAGTGCGGTAGTCATTGGATCAATTCTCTGCCGGGCATTCCTCAACATCATGGAGCGCCACTACAACGGCCGGAGGTGGTAGTTATATGAATACCGCAGAACTCGCCTGTGCGATTCGGAGCGTCCTTGGGCGCGAGATGCCAACTCGTGACGTGCGGCAATTGCTCCGAGCGCTATTTCCTGCAAGCCGGCCCGGGCGCGGACGGCCCTGGATGCTGAGTAAGCGACAAGTCGACATCGTACTAGCGTGCATGAAGCAGCTCAGAAACTACGAAGACGAAGTGCTGCGCCGCGGGTAGGCGCACTCGACGATGATGGCTACACGGTACGGCATCGGTATCGTGCCCTTGCCGTGTACCGACGGGTTGTTGCCGAACACGTAGCTGACACTTCCGTACACCGTGCTCGCTCCACATCGCCGTCTGACCGGTGTCGTCTCGAAACAGGATGCGATAGGCCGTATCCAACTCGACGACGTGATGCACGGGCTCGCCAGTGAACACCACATCCGTCAACTCGCCCGGCCTGAGGGGCAACGCGTTCCATTCTGGCTCGCCACCTTCGTCGCCATCGGGTGAAACTTCGCCATAGCGCATGAGGATGCCGAATGCCCACACTTGGACGGCAGGGATCCGCTGCCACGGATCCCGGACCATCCCCAGCACGACCAGCAGGCCGATCAGCAGCGCGTTCTCGATCACCTGAAATAGTCGCTCCAGCAAGAAGCCTCCGAGAAGCGCAAAGCTATAGCCCGTTGCTTCCTACATCCAAAGCAGGAGCCGGTCAACCACGCGGGGTTTCGCCTTCACACCACGAATCTATCCCATTGAATCAAGTATGCAGCTGCCGATCGAACTGGGGTTCTTCGCCGATATCCGATCGACCGCGGATGGCGAATTCTCGGTCAAACCAGAGTTTTTCGACGTACCGCTTGCCGAGGCGGTCGTTGTCCCGGTCACTGAGGCTGATCCACGAGTTGTCGTACCCCCTTCGACATTCGGTAGCGACGCTCGTGCGGCGAACTTGGCTTTATGTCAGATGCCAGATTGGCGCGTTTCACCGTCTCTCACAATGGCCCAATATGCCACTTTGACAATAAACGAATCCGATGCTAAATCGGAAATGGCGAGCATGCAATCAAGCTGGACATCGACATCCGTGGTATGTAAGAAATCCGTCAACTTGGAATACGAACGCGCATCAAGTCCGTCCTAACGTCGCTGCGCATCGGTGGGCTTCCCGGTCGTTGCGTTGAGTTCCTCCGGGTGGGGGTTAATCCGGGTAAGGACGCCACTCGCACGCCCACGCTCGCTATTGAACGAGTCACCGAGCGTGACTGTGGTCCGCTTCCGCGTCGCCGGCTTGAATCGGCTGTAGGTGTCGCGGCACGGGATCGCAGTGACGTCTCGCAATGACATCGAGTCCGTGGACGCCGGAGCGCCGTGTTTCGACAGAACGTCCGGGTTCTCGCGGTGCTTGGCTCGGCCGGGAAATCGTCGCGCGAGTTTGATCCGGTCCACGACAATGGACCTAAGCATCCCCTTGCCCGTTTCGAGCGAAGCCTTGAATCGGCCTTCCGGTTCCCCGCAAGCGCGGGGATAACCCCATGATCAGCTCGGCCCAGTTGATGTCCGGCGAAGTTCCCCCGAAGGCGCGGGGTAGACGCCGCCCTGCCGCGCCGTCCCCGGAGACTGACCATAAGCGAGACGGCGCATCCGGCGGACACTGCCGATGGTCAGGGAGCCGGCGGCCCGCCCGGCTCCATCCCGGGGTCTGGCAAGTCCCGCTCGGGACACATCAGCACCTCTATGAGCCCCAACTGGTCGGCAAGGGTCAGCAGGACGAAGAGATGCGGTGCACTCGGCACCGTCCCCCGCCGCCACTCGCGGAGCCGGTAGGGGCTTACCCCGAGGCGGCGCGCGAGGGCGCGCCAGGAAACCCCGCCGGCCGCCTTGAATCGCTCCAGCCGCGCGGGGAAGTCCGGCGGAAAGACCGGGGTGACGGGGCGGTGGATCCGACGCTGGCGGCCCATATCCTCACCTATCCCATGACTGGCCGGCGTCGTTTCCGAGCAGCAGGTCGAGGCCGCCGGGGACGCGTTCCGCCAGTCGGAAGAGCGCGAACAGCGCGCCGCCGCAGGGTTCCGTGCCTCGCCGCCAGCGCTGCACCTGGCGCACGTCCACGCCGAGGCACATGGCCACGCCCTCCCAGGAGAGGCCCATGGTCTGCTTGAGCCGCTCCAGTCGCTGGGGGAAGTCCTCTGGCAGGAAGGGCCAGCCCAACATGAGATGGGACGGCGGGGCCGACCTATGGCGCATCGCCGTTCTCCACGATGAACAGGTCATCGAAGCGAGCGATGTCGAGGCCCCGCTGCAGCCGCCGCCGCATCCGGGGCGAGGGACAGCGCTGGCCGGTGATGAGTTGTGACAGGTAGCCGGAGCTGATGCCCATCTGGCGGGCGAGGTCGTTCTGGGAGCGGTTGGTCCGATTGAGCCGGTCCCACACGGCGTAGGGGTTTAGGCGGACCTTGGGCCGGGGGCGCTTACCGGGCACGCTGGTCGGCCTCCCGCGACGACGCCGGCTCGACGTCGGATGGTGCGGCATCACGACCAGGCCCGGTGGCGGCCGCGCGATCCTTCAGGTAGGCGCGGACGATCAGCCGCGCCAGGAGACGGAGCCCCTGGCGCCGGAGCGCGTCCTGCGCCGGGGGAAGCCGCAGCTGGCCGGTGGTCGTGGGCAATGGGTGCGACCTTCCGCGGAGACGCCACGGTGCGCGCGGAGGCCGGGCACACGGACGCCGGATAGAGGACTGGTACTTCTGCTATGCAGAAGTATAGCAACAGGATAGGGACGTGAAAACGCCAGTCGGCGTAGACCGAGTACTTCAGGCGGCATATGCTTGCTTTCGTCTAGCAAAACACCGTATGCTTTGGATATGACGCATGACGAGCGGACCGACACCGACATTGGTGCCTACCTGCGCCAGCTGCGCGGGACCCGGAGCCTGCGCGAGGTCTACCGCCGCACCGGCATCTCCGACCCCTACCTCTCCAACATCGAGAAGGGGCACCGGCGTCCCGGTCCGCGGGTCCTCCAAAAGCTGGCTGCCTTCTACGGGGTGTCGCTGCAGGACTTGCTCAAGCGCGCCGGGCACTTGGACGCCGGTGATGACGCAGGGGCCGACGCGGAGGCGAACGTCGACCGGGCCTTCGACTTCGTCCTGGCCGACCCCAAGTTTCGGTTCGGCACCCGTCCCGACGGACCAATGAGCCTGGCGGCCAAGCGGTTCATCGTGGAGATGTACGAGACGCTGACCGGGAAGCGCCTGCTGGAATGACGCGCACGCTCGACGACTTCTGCGACAGTCTCGTGGACCAGGGCCCCGACCAGTGGCGGCCGGCCCCGGCCGCGCTGGCCGACGCCTTCGTCAGGTACTTCCGCCTCTCGGGGCGTCCAACCCTCGACGAGGTGATCCGGGTCCTGCGAGACGCCGGGATCGCCGCCGTCGTCGCCACCCACCTGCCCGGCGGCCTGCGGGGCTTCCACTGCGGCCTGGCACCCGGCGCGTACGCCATTCACTACTCGACCGATCAGTGGGCGGGCGCCTGGGAACACACGGTGCTTCACGAGACCTACGAGATCATTGACGAGATGCTCCAAGACCGCGCCGCGGACCCCGCCCCCGTCCGGAATCTCTGTCGCGAAGCCGACCAGTTTGCCGCGGCGGTCCTCATGCAGCCGGCAGCGTTCACCGGGCTGGCCGTGGCGACCGGGCTCGACGTGCTGGCCTTGCGGCAGCGCTACCGCCGGTCCTATGCCTCGGTGACCCTGCGGCTCGCCGAAGTGCTGCGCCAGCAGCCGTTGCTGGCGGTGCTGTATGAGCGCAGGGAATCCGGCGTACCCGCCGCGTGGACTGAGCGGCCGGCGCCCGGCGCGTTTCGAGCCACGGTCGTGGCGCGCACGCCCGGGTTTGGGGCGCGCAACGCCGGCCTCCTCAGCGGCACGCGGGGCGGCATGCCCCGGCGGGGCCGCCCGCCAGCCGCGGACGCGTTGGTGGCGCAGGTCGTGCGGAGCGGCCGGGCGAGCTATGCCGAGGAAGAGCCGGCGGGCAATGATCTTGGCACGGGCGACGTCGCCGTCGTCGTAAGGCCCGTCGTCTGGCACCGACGACTGGCCAAGATCGCGCTCGTCGCCGTGCCGTATCGCGACCGAAGCGCCCTTCAGCCACAGCTCGCCAGCGCCGATTTCGCTGATACGAGTGGCCGCAACCTCGCGACAGCGCAGCACGAAAGGACATCCGCATGACGCAGCCGCCTGACGTCCGACTGGTGGCCCTCTACGCCCGCGTCTCCAGCGACCGTCAGGACGTGGACCTGTCCGTCGCGGCCCAACTTCGGGCGCTCCGCGACTACGCCGCGAAACACGGCTACGTCGTGGCGCGGGAGTACGTCGACGAGGCCGAGAGCGGCCGCGTCGCCGATCGGCCGCAGTTTCGCCGGATGCTGGAAGCGGCCAGCCAGCCGGACGCCCCGTTCCAGGAAATCCTGGTCTGGAAGTTCTCCCGCTTCACCCGCAAGCGCGAGCACGCCGTGGCCTTCAAGTCCATGCTCCGCCGACGTGGCGTGCGGGTCGTCTCCATCACCGAGCACGCCGACGACTCCCCCACCGGCAAACTCATGGAGGCCATCATCGAGAGCGTGGACGAGTTCTACAGCGAGAACCTGGCGCAGGAGGTCACCCGCGGGATGCGGGAGGCCGCCGCCCGGGGCTTCTGGATACCCACCTACGCGCCCTACGGCTACCGCAAGGTCTATGTCCAGGACGGCGCCAAGCAGCGCCCGAAGCTCGCGCTGGCCCCGCCCGCCGACGCCGTGGTTCGGCGCATCTTCGAGCTGGCGCGCAGCGGCCAGAGCGTGCTTGGCATTACCCGGATCCTCAACGCGGAGGGCATCCCAACCACGAACGGCAAGCGCTGGCTAAAGACCACGATCCACCAGATGCTGACCAATGAGGCCTACGCTGGCACGTTGATCTGGGGGCGCAACGCCAAGGACGGCGGACCGCCGATCCGGGTCGAGGCCGCCGTTCCCGCCATTGTGTCCCGCGCAGCGTTCGACCACGTCCAGCGGCTGCTCAAGTCGCGGGCGCCCAAGCAGGTGAATCCGCGCCGCATCGCCAGCCGCTACCTCCTCAGCGGGTTGGTCCGCTGCGCGCCCTGCGGCACGTCGCTCACCGCCTCGGAGGCGAAGAGTGGCAGGTACACCTACTACGTCTGCCAATCGAAGATCAAACGAGGTGCCGAGACCTGCACGACGCCGAGGCTCAACGCGCCCAGGTTCGAGCAGTTGATCATCGAGCAGCTGCGCGATCACATCCTCACCGAGCGCAACATCCGCGCGTTGGTCGCGCTCGTCGACGAGGAGATGGATGGGCTCGCCCGCGAGCAGCGCGACAAGCTGGCGACGATCGAGCAGGAACTCGATGAGCTCAACCGCGCGCTCGACCGTATCTGGCGAGTGATCGAGACCACCGACCTAGAGGTTGCCGACGCCGCCGAGCGGATCCGTGAACACCAGCAGCGCAAGGATCAGCTGGAGCTGGCGGCTGACGACACTCGCCGAGCGCTCGCCGAGCGGCGGCAGCTGCTGGACAGTGCCGACGTGATCGCCGAGTTCGCCAAGGACATGAGCCGGTTCCTCCTGACCAGCGACATCATGGAGACGAAGGCGTTCATCCGCTCCTTTGTGAAGCGCATCACGGTGCGACCTGGCCGGGCCGTCATCCGCTACACCATCCCGATGCCAGACGACAGTCCAGTCGGGCGCACAGACGCCTCCGAGGTGGCCCTCGACGGCGACTTTATGAGTTCGGTACGTGCTGGTGGGCCCTCGTGGATTCGAACCACGGACCTCGCCCTTATCAGAGGCGCGCTCTAACCGACTGAGCTAAGAGCCCGGAGCCCTGGGGATGGTATCAGAGCCCCGCGCCGGTCCGGCGCTAGCCTAGAATCTGGCAACGGGGATGTAGCTCAATTGGTAGAGCACTGCCTTTGCAAGGCAGGGGTTAGGGGTTCGAGTCCCCTCATCTCCACCCACAAACGGTGGTGGCAGCCCGCGCCACGCATACGCAGGGATCGGCTTGAGGATCCTTCACGGTCAAGCCACCCCCGGCGCCCAGTTTTCGTCAGCGGCCGGTCCCGGCAAGCGGCCTGGGCGCCTAGCTGTCGACTCCACGGGTGGCGCACAGCGGCATCAGCACCGGCCGAAGCCCATCCACGCGGGCAGGCAGCCTTCCGTCGCGACCGTCGACAGAATGGTGACTTCTTCCTCCGCGGCCTCGATCTTGTCCAACGTCGCCCAAGACACCGCATGGTTTTCCCTGACATAGCCGAAGATCGTGTACTCGTGCGGCGCCTCGGCGCTTCCGGCCAGATCGCCCAGGATGAAGAAGAACCGCGATCCGTTGGAGTTCGGCGTCCCGTCGTTGGCCAGGGCAATCAGTCCCCGCGCGTACGGCCGCTGCGGCGGCTCGATTTCAAAGGTGTAGCCCGCGTTGCCGGTGCCCGTGCCTGTCACGTCGCCGGATTCGGCGAGCACACCGGGAACAACCCGGTGAAACGCCAGGCCGTCGTAGTAGCCCTCGTTGATCAGGAAGATGAAGCTGTTGACCGCCAGCAGTGCTTCCTGCGGCAACATCACGAATCGGATGCGCCCGACGCTGGTGGTGAAGGTGACGCTATAGCCCCGCTGATCTTCAACCTCCATCGGCGGATAGGCGTCGTAGACAGGAGGCCCTTCCGGCTCCGACTCGCCGCACGCGGCCACGACGATGAGCATGAGGGCAGCTAGCCCAAGGATTGTCACTCGCCGCATGGCGCCCCCCGTCGGCCCCTGGGTCCGCCTGACATTCTGCCGCACCTACCCTGGAATAGGCTAGACCGAGCGGACCACCCAAGTAGTCCCAGCACGCGTCATGAGCACTGGAAGGGACCGCCGCTCGGCAGGCAGCCCTCCGTCGCCTTCACCGACTCGATGATGACCTCTTCCTGCGCGGACTCGATCTTGTCGAGCGTTGTCACCGACGGCGCGTGATTCGGCTTCAAATGGCCGAATACCGTGTACTCGTGCGGGGCCTCGGCGCTTCCCGCGAGGTCGCCCAGAATGAAGAAGAACCGCGAGCCGTTGGAGTTCGGCGTCCCATCGTTGGCCATGGCGATGCCGCCGCGCTCGTACGGTCGCTGCGGCGGCTCCACCTCAAAGGTGTAGCCCGGATTGCCGGTGCCCGTACCCGTGGCATCGCCCGTCTCGGCGAGCACTCCGGGCACCACCCGATGAAACGCGACGCCGTCGTAGTAGCCCTCGTTGGCGAGGAAAATGAAGCTGTTGACCGCCAGCGGGGCCTCTTCCGGCAGCAGCTGGAAGGTGAGGCGCCCGACACTGGTGGTGAAGATGACGCTGTAGGACCGGCGCAGGTCGATCTCCATCGATGGGGAGGCCTCATAGACCGGCGGCCCTTCCGGCTCCGCCTCACCGCACGCCGCTACGACGATGAGCAGTAGGGCAGCCAGCCCAAGGAGTGTCACTCGCCGCATCATGCGCTTCTCCCTCTCCATCAGCCCCCGGGTCCACCTGTCATTCTGCCGCACCCGACAGGGGCATAGTGAACCTACCGCATCCGACATGCGGGTCGAAGCCCCCTCATCCGCGGCCGTCCGATCCATCGGCTCAACTCGCCGACGCCACGCGCCCATTCGGATGGCGCCTGCACCCATGACGCGAGCTACGCGTTGGCCGAAGTCGGCCCTAGCATGCCCCGTAGTTGCCCCGACTCGGCAGACATCCCTCGGTGACCTGCAGCGACCGGATGATGACCGCTTCCTGGGCGGCCTCGATCTTGTCGAGCGTCGCTACGGACGGCGGGTGATTCGGCTTCAGATGGCCGAATATCGTGTACGCGTGCGGCGCCTCGGCGCTTCCGGCGAGATCGCCGAGGATGAAGAAGAACCGTGAGCCGTTGGAGTTCGGCGCCCCGTCGTTAGCTAAGGCGATGCCGCCGCGTTCATAGGGCCGCTGCGTCGGCTCCACCTCGAATGTGTAGCCCGGGTTGCCGGTGCCCGTGCCCGTGGCGTCGCCCGTTTCGGCAAGCACACCCGGAACGATGCGATGAAACGTCACGCCGTCGAAGTAACCCTCCCTTGCCAAGAAAATGAAGCTGTTGACCGCCAGCGGCACCTCTTGCGGAAGCAGTTGGAAGGTGAGGCGTCCGACGCTGGTGGTGAAGACGACGCTGTAGGACCGGAGCGGATCAATCCCCATCGGAGGGTAGGCCTCATAGACCGGCGGCCCTTCCGGCTCCGCCTCGCCGCACGCCGCCACCGCGATGAGCAGTAGGGCAGCCAGCCCAAGGAGTGTCACTCGCCGCATCATGCGCTCCTCACCGTCAGCCCCTCGGTGTGTCAAGCATTCTGCCGCACTTGCCATGGAACCTGCTAGACCACTCGCAACCGACATGCGGGTCGAGGATCCGTCATCTACGGCCGTCCAGCCCACTGGCTGAACTCACCGGTGCCGTGCGCCCATTCGGACGGCGCGTGCGCCGACGAAACGAGCTAGACGCCGCCCCCAATCGGTCCTAGCACGGGCCGTAGCCGCCCCAGCTCGGCAGGCAGCCTTCCGTGGCCTTCAGCGACAAGATCGTGACTTCTTCCTGGGCAGCTTCGATCTTGTCGAGCGTGGCCAACGACGGCGCGTGGTCTTCCTTGTAGTGGCCGAAGACCGTGTATTCATGCGGCGCTTCGGCACTTCCCGCAAGGTCGCCGAGGATGAAGAAGAAGCGCGATCCGTTGGAGTTCGGCGTCCCGTCGTTGGCCAAGGCAATGCCTCCGCGCTGGTAGGGCCGCTGCGGCGGCTCGACTTCGAAGGTATAGCCGGGGTTGCCGGTGCCCGTTCCGGTGGCGTCGCCCGTTTCGGCAAGCACGCCGGGGACGATGCGATGAAACGCCACACCGTCGTAGTAGCCGCTGTTGGCGAGGAAAATAAAGCTGTTGACCGCCAGCGGCGCCTCTTCGGGATTCAGGACGAAGCTGATGCGTCCGACGCTGGTGGTGAAGGTGACGCTGTAGGGCCGCAGCGGATCAATCTCCATCTCCGGGTAGGCGTCATAGACCGGAGGCCCTTCCGGCTCCTCCTCCCCGCAGCCCGCCACGACAATGAGAAACAGGGCCGACAGCCCGACCAGGATCGCTTGCCGCATCACGATCATCTCCCCGACCGCATGACGTTCTGGCAACCATTCTGCCGCACGCGCGAGCGGGGCTTCCACCAAACGCGCCAACGCTTGATGAGTTCTACTTCGAGCCTGTGCGCTGTTTGGAGGGCACGGGCAGCGCATCGACCAGTTCATAACGCTCGAACAGTCGCTGCAACGCTTCAGGGACGCCCACGACCACGAAAACATCGCGGGCCTCGAGCACACGGTCCGTCGCCGGCGCCATCTCCGTGCGCCCCTGCCGGACGAGGGCCAACATCGAAACCCCAAACTCCTGGAGCGACAATGTGTTCACGGTTTCGCCAATCAGCCGGGATCCGTCCGGAACGGCCATTTCGCGGATGTCCAGGCCAGGCGCGTGGGGATCAAGCAGCTGGTCGAGCACGTCGCGCACGTTGGGCCGCCGGATAAAGTCCACCATGCTCAGCGCGCCCTCGATCGGCGGCGAAAACACACGCAGGGCGCCGGCCGATTGCAACCGCCGGACCGCCTCGTCCGATGCGGCGCGCGCGATGACCGGCACCTCTGGCGCCAGCACGCGAGCCGCCAGCACCGCGTAGACGTTTTCGGCGTCGTCGTCGGTGGCGACGACGAAGGCGGCGGCGCGCTCGATACCCGCCTCGGTGAGCGCCGCATCCGACGAGGCGCGATCGGCAATGCTCACCAGACCGTCATCGGCGGCCGTCTGGACCCGTGCCGGGTCGACGTCAATGACCACGACTTCGCAGCCGTCGTTGCGCAACTCTTGCGCGATGCGCGCGCCGACGCGGCCATACGACCCGACAATGTAGTGACCCTGCATGTGCGAAAGGAACCTCGCGCGTCGGCGGCGCGCAAAGTGTGCACCCAGATGGCCTTCGGCGAGATACTCGATATAGTTCGCCGCCGTCCAGGCAAGTGTACCGACGCCGGCCACGATCAAGACCGATGTGAACACGCGCCCCGCCGTGGACAACGTGTGCACCTCCGCGAAGCCCACGGTGCTGAGGGTGATGACGACCATGTAGAGGGCGTCCACCGGAGCCATCCCCTCAATCGCGATGAATCCGACCACCCCGACGACGGAAACCACAGCCAGAAAGAGGAAGCCCGGAATCAGCCGGCGCCGCCAGTAGAACTGCGCAATGCTCGCGGCCTTGCCGGATGGCCGAGACGGGACGAATCGCCGGGCGCCCGGTCGGGTCTCCGTGTGCTTCACCTGGCGGAAATCTCGGGTTTAGCGGCTGTGCGTATCTTGCAACGGCGCCTGCCGTCCGTCACACCATTGACCAGGTGTTACAGCGGCGGACCGCGCCGGGTGGAATAGCGCCGCCCCCCGCGAACAGGCATCATCCGGCCGTGCAATCGGCCCGCCCGAGCGGTTTCCGGCAGGCGCCGCCGGGCCGCGGCGGGCGCAGGCCGAGCCTGGAGGGACCTTGAGCCAGCTCGACGCCACGCAACTGATCATCGGCGACACGCCGCAATATTTCTTCGACGACGGTCTAATCGAAGAGGTGCAGCACGTTACGCGCCGCCTCCATCGACCGGTGAGCGTCGACGGCAGCCCCTTCATCCAGCGCGACCGCCCCTGGGAGCATGTGCCCTACTTCAGCAGCGTGGATTGGAGCTTGTGGCGAGACCCCGAGACGCAGCGCCTCCACTGCACCTACACCGATCTCAACGTGAATCGCGAGCGGCTGGCGCGCAAGGGCGGCGCCTTCATCGACTGGGCCAACGGCCGCCTGCGTGTCTGCTACGCCTACTCGGACGACGGCTTCGAATGGGTCAAACCCCCGCTCGGCCTGGTGCGCGAAAACGGCCACGACACCAACATCATCCTGGGCAGCGAGGCCTACGGGAGCGTGTGGGGCTTGTCCGTGTTCGATGACCCGCTGGAAGACGATCCCAACCGGCGCTACAAGGGCTTTCACGTCATGGTGCCGCCGGGATATGCCGTGGCCAGCGACGAGCCGGGCGCGCACGTCCGCGTGGGCTATTCGGCCGACGGCATTCGCTGGACCGTGGGCGACGACCGTCCGACCGTTGGCCGCACCGGCACCCGCATCGGAGATTCGGCGCAGCCCGCATTCGATCCCGGCACGGGCACCTATCTGCTCTTCACCCGGCATCCCTGGATGAGCCTGGCGCCGCGTGCTCGTCCGCTGCACGCCACCGAGTTGGGCGGCCATCCGACCTGGGACGCGGCTGCCGGTGCGCCGAACCGCCGCGGGCGCCGCCGCATCTACCTCTCGGAAAGCCGCGACTACCTGCACTGGAGCGAACCGCGGCTGATCCTGGCGCCCGACTCGCTGCTCGACAACATTGATGACTCGTTTTACAGCATGAGCGCGATGTGGCTCGGCGGCCAATGGATCGGTTTCGTGCAGGTGTTCCACATGGTCGAAAACACGCTCGACGTGCAGCTGGTGCACAGCCGCGACGGACGCGATTGGCAGCGGCTCTTTCCGGGGCAAGCCTGGCTGCCGCTGGGACCGCCGGGTTCGTGGAACCAGTTCTACACCAGCCTGCCCCGGTTTCCCGACGTCGACGGACCGGAGTGGTTGGTGTTCCACGGCGGGTCCAAGTCCCATCACGACTGGTGGATCCACGGCCAGGAAGAGGGCCTGGACGCCCCTGAGGCTTGGGACATGAACCTGGTGGGATTCGGCCTGGGCCTGGCGAAGCTGAGGAAGTTCGGCTTCGTGTCGCTCGACGCCGACCGCATGCGCGAGGGCATGATTCTGACCCAGCCGTGGGTCGCGCCGGGCCAGCGACTGGTGATCAACGCCGCCTGCGGCCCCGAGGGCTACATCAAGGTCGAGGCGCTGGACGTGCACGATCGCGTCCTCGACGGCTGTGGCCGCGACGACTGCGACGTCTTCACCGGCGACGCCATCGAGCATACGGTGACGTGGAATGGCGACCCGAGTCTCCCCCTCGACGTCCCGTCATCGGGCGGCGAGGTCTATACCCACCGCCTGCCGCACCGGCGGCTGCGCTTCATCCTGCGCGACGCGCAGCTCTATTCGTTCCGGGTCGAGCAGGCGGCGACGGCCTAGAAGAACCGCCGCCGCCTACGTCCGACTAGGAGGCCGTGGGCCAGCCGTCCGGAATCTCGTCGGCGTCAAGGGCTGCTTGAATGGCCTCGGCGGCCTCTGGCGTCACCCACGCGCCCCAAATGTCGGGGTTGCTCTTCAGCCACCAGATCGCGGCGTCGTTCGTGCCGGCGTCGGGATTGTCGAGCAGCCACTGAGCGATCGGCTTGTAGACCTCGATGTTGAGGTCCCAGGCCCGCAGCATCTGGACGACGTCAGGCGCCGTGGTCAGCAGGTCGGGGTGCACTGCGATCAGGATGGTCGCGTCTTCAAATCCGCACGCCTTGGTGGTCAACCAGCATTCGTCGCTGTACGCCGGCTCTTCGAGTCGAACCACGTCCAGCACCAACGCCGGTTCGTTGGTTCCCCACTGGTACCCGAGCCATGGCTCGCCTTTCTCATAGGCGCCGTACAGATCGGCGTTGAGTGCGGCGCCGTCGCCGGGGTTGATGACCTCCACGTGATCGGCAAGCCCGTAGGCTTCGATCTGGGCCGCCACGTTCTCTTCGCAGGCCCAGCCAATGACGCACGACACCAGCCGCGCCTTGCCGCCGCTGGCCGCCGTCGCGAAGATCTGCTTGAACTGCTCGTCCTTCAAGTCTTCGACGTTATCGAGCTCGGGATATTGCTCCTGGAGATAGGCCGGGATCACAAACCCGGACTGCCAGTCGTTGCCCAAACTCTTACCAACGGAAACGACTTCGCCGTTGGCAATCGCCTCGTCCCAAGCCTCCTGTTGGTTGGGTAGCCAGATTTCAAGCGTGATGTGGCTGTCGCCGTTCCGCAGGCCCTGGAAGAGCGGCAGCGTGCTGCCGAAGACAACGTCCGTGGAATAGCCATAGCCTTTTTCGACGATGTACTGCGCGATGCGGTTTTGCAGTTGCGCGCTGTCCCAGTTCAGATCGCTGAACACCAGCGTCGGCTGTGGCTCGTCGGACTCCCCGCAGGCAGCGACCCCCATGACCGCGAGCACCGCGAGTACAAGCATGAGCCGCATGTAGCGAGTCAACATGATTGACGCCCTCCCCATAACCGTTAAACCGAATACCGTCGCGGTAGCACCTTAGCTCGCGGTGCAACGATGCGCGAGCGCCGGCAACCAGGGCGCCCAGGAATCGCGCCGCCCGCGCCACCCTGACGGTCCAATCGCCCAGTGATTGGTCCGCATCGCACGCGCAAGAAGCACCGTTGGGCGGGACGGGCGGTGGGACCGCGACGACTATCCGGCGCGGCGAATCTCATGCCGGCCGCGGGACACGGCCTGGGTGAATCGGTCGAAAATGATGGCCAGAAATACGATGGCGAGACCCGCGATGAGTCCATTGCCGGGCTGGTTCTTTTGCAGCGCGCGCAGCACGTCGTCGCCGAGGCCGCCGGCAGCCACCATGCTGGCGATGGTGACCATACCCAGGGCCATGAGGGTGGTTTGGTTGACGCCGGCCATGATGGTGGGCAGCGCCATGGGAATCTGCACCTTCGCCAGGATTTGCAGCGGAGACGCGCCAAACGAGCGGACGGCTTCGATGGTCTCCGGCGACACCTGGCGGATGCCCAGATTGGTGAGCCGGATCAACGGCGGAACCGCATAGATAATGGTGGCGAAGATTCCGGCGGGTTTCCCCAGGCCAAAGAACAGGATGCCCGGCAGCAGGTAGACGAAGCTGGGCATGGTCTGCATGGCGTCGAGGATGGGCCGCAAGATGTTGTCGGCGATCCGGCTGCGCGACGCCAGCACGCCCACCGGCAGGCCGATGAGCACCGCCACCGCCACCGCCACGATCATTAGCGCCACGGTATCGATGGTGTTCTCCCAGAGGTCCATAAAGCCGATGAAAAGCAGCGCCAGCACGGTGAAGCCCAGCAGACGCCAGCGCCCGGCGGCGAAGGACACAAGGGCCAGACCGAGAATGACCGCGGGCCACGGCAGCCAGCTCAACACATCCTCGATGCGCACCAGGGCCACATCGACAGCCGAGCTGAGGCTGTCGAAGAGCCAGCTGACCTCAATATTGAGCCAGTCGACGGCGTCATCAATGGCCGTCCCGGTAACCTCCCGCACGGTGCGTTCAATCGTCGTCACGCCACCGCCCGATGTCTCGACCTGGGACTCGGACACGGTGGTCGGAAAGTCCATCTCCGTGCCCCAAACGGCCAGGCAGACAACCACGGCGATGGCGACCACCACGGCGCCGGCAATCCAACGGCCATAGCGCGGAAGCGCCCCAATCCCGCCGGCGAGTTGACGGTGCGGCTCCCGAACCAGGCGAGCGAGCCTGGATTTGGGTGGGTCGACTGGGGGCCGGGAGTTCGGTCGATCCATGCGAGTTTCTCTAGCCAGCCTGCGCCACGGTCTCTAACAGCACGGCCCGGCGTATCTCGCCCAGCAGGCTGCCGTTATCGCTGACGACGGCCACGGCATGTTTGCTGTGGGCGGCGATTGGAATCACGTCGGCGATGAACGCGTCGGGCGACGTGGTGACGGCCTGATCGACCGGCGCCCCATGGAGCGATCTGGCGCCTTGGGCGGCCAGGGCCGTCGCCTGCTCCGTGGTGAGGACGCCGCGCAGGGTGAACGAGCGACTGATCAGGAACACGGCGTCGAGCTTGTGCTGCTGCATGGCGTGCAGCGCCGCGCGGGGCCCCTGCCGCTCGTAGATGACCACGTCGGGCTCACCCATGATTGCCCGAGCCTGCACCACCTTGGCCCGCGAGACGTCTTGCACGAAGTCGGTCACATAGTCATCGCTGGGCAAGGTGACGATCTCCTCCGGCGACCCCTGCTGAACGATCTGTCCGTCGCGCATGATGGCGACGCGGTCACCGAGCTTGAGGGCTTCGTCGAGGTCGTGGGTGATGAACACGATGGTCTTGTGCAATTCGGTCTGCAGCGAAACCAGCTCGTCCTGCATTTCGCGGCGGATGAGGGGATCAAGTCCGCTGAACGGCTCGTCCATCAGCAGCACGTCGGGATCGACTGCCAGGGCCCTCGCCAGCCCCACGCGCTGTTGCATGCCACCGCTCATTTCGTGCGGGCGATAGTTTTCCCATCCCTTCAGCCCCACCGTTTCGATAGTCTCGGCCGCCATCCGATAGCGAGTGGGCTTGTCGATCCCGCGAATCTCAAGGCCGACGGCGACGTTATCGATGACGCTGCGGTGCGGGAGCAGCCCGTAATGCTGAAACACCATCGCCGTCTTTCGCCGGCGAAACTCGATGAGCTGGGCTTGGGTATAGCCGAGAATGTCCTCGCCGTCGAAATAGACTTGCCCCCTGGTGGCTTCGATCAGCCGGATGAGGCAACGCACCAGTGTCGATTTGCCGCTGCCGGATAGCCCCATGACCACGAAGACTGCACCCTTCTCCACCGTGAATGACACGTCTCGAAGTCCGGTGACCAGCCCCAGTTCGTCCTGAAGCTCCGCGCGGCTCTTGGAGGCATGCTCAGGCTGAAAGACGCGGTCGGGCCGAGCGCCAAAGACCTTCCACAGGCCATCGACGACGATTTGCGACTCTTGCGCGGCCATAGGGGCGAGTGCCTTCAACCCTGCGGCGCCCGCCATCTTCGCATGCGCGCGCTTGCGGCGCGCCGCGTAGGTAGCGGGCGACCTTAGATCCGTCATTCCCGCGAAGGGAGACCCTTGCGCAATCCTTCGTCACTCCCGCGAAGGCGGGAATCCACCCCTCGGGCCAATCGACGATTCAAGGATGGCCACCGCGGCGCTGGACACCAGGTTGCACGAGGGCGCCGATTTCGCCCACTACCGCCGCGTAGCTGCGCCGGCGCGGCACTCGAGCTAAATCCGCACAAGCACAGGCGCGCCTATCGTGCCGGCATCTGAAGTCTACGTAGCGAAATACCATGGTTCGGCCACGGACCCATGTAGGCGTAGTCCCATTACGCGGATCAGAACGCCGCATGAGGAACAGATTTGATGACGCCCGGCGATCCCGACCTTCCCACAGACGCGCCGATCGCCGTCAACGACGCGCGCAAGCTGTTTCCCTCCGACGAGCCGCACATCCACCACATGGCCAGCCTGGCGCGCTTGCCGGGCGGCCGGCTCGTGCTCAGCTTCAGCCGCATCGAGGGAGCCCGCCGGCTCAACAACGGCGTGTTGATGGTCTCGCGATCCGACGACAACGGGAGGACTTGGACCACCCCCGCAGCAATCCACGCGAAAGCCGGCTGGGACTGCCTCAACATGGGTGGGCTCATGCCGTTCAGCGACACGAGGTTGCTGCTGGCGCTGGGCCGGCTGCAGATCGATCCGACCCTGCCTGGCGACGAGCCGTGCACCGGCTGGCACATGGCCACACGGACATCGACCGACGGTGGAGAAACCTGGTCATCCATCAGCCCTGAAGTCCGCATGTTCCCAGGGTGGACGGAGCTCTACGGCGCCAGCAATCCGCATCGACTGGCCGACGGCCGCCACATGCTCGCCGTTATCGGCACGACCGGACGCGATGTCGGCTGGCGTGCCGGCGTAACCTTCACCGACAACCTCGGCGCAACCTTTTCGCCACCCGTGGTCGTCGCCGAACACCCAAAGCTCGGCTTCGGCGACATGGATATCGTGCGGCTGGTCGATGGGCGCTTCCTCGCCGTGGCGCGGGTGTTCGGCGGTCACGACAGCGTGTTCGCCCACTCCGCCGACGACGGCCAAACCTGGAGCGAGCCGCGCCCAGCCGATTTCGCCGGCGCCAACATCAAGCTGCACCGCCTCCGGTCGGGCGCGGTGCTCTGCGCCTATCGCGACGAGCGCGGCAATCGATCGGGCGTGGCGTGCAGCGTCAGCGCGGACGACGGTGAGACCTGGCGGCGCCTGGGATGGCTGGCCGCGCCGTCGCCCGGCCCGCCTCCGAGAGCGGACGGCGTGCGCTGCGGCTATCCCGACATTGCCGCCACCGGCGGCCGGGAGCTCGTCTGCGTCCTGCATCCCACGGCCGACGCCGCGGGCTGCGTCGACCTGCGCTGGCTGCGACTCGAAGACCGAACCTAACGCGGCCTACCCGGGCGTTTGGTAACTCAGATCCCAGTCGCCCAGGAGATTGAGCTTGTGGGTCGGCGTGACCAGCTCCGCCTCACCGGCCTCCCGCCAGGCGGCAATCTCCTCGCGATGCCCCAGCCGCCGCAGCGCCGTCCACATGTCTTGGTAATTGGCTCGGCCCGCGGGACCGGCGCAATCCCAAAAAAACAGGTGTGGCACGCCTGTCCCATAGAGGCCGTCGGCACGGCGGCGAAACTCCTCCGGCGAAAGGTGCCGCGGCATGATGTTGGGCGCAACCGTGCAGGGCGTGCCCTCGGTCAGGTCCAGCAGCCACCTGGCGGCTTCCGGATCGGTCCACGCCTCCAGTGAGCTGTCCATGCCCAGCTCCGACGAGTACGGAATCAGCGTGTCGACCAGGCCCTCGTCCACCCAAGCGCGCAGGTCAATCGCGATCTGCAAGTTCTCCTGCTCGGTGGCGCCGACGATGGCCGAAACCTGAATTCGGCTCGACCGGCCCTGCTTCTCCGCCTCCTCATCCATCGCCTCGCGGACCTCGCGCATGAACTGGGTCAGCGTTTGCGCCCGGTAGCGCAGCCAGGTGGGATCGTCCGGCGGCAGGAGTCGTGGGAAGCCCCCATGCGTCCGGGTGAATCCCTCGACGATCGGGCGCTCGTACTCAACCAGCGGCGGGCGCCGGTTGTATAGCAGGCAAACGCCGTCGATCGGATGCTGCGCCACTTCGCGGAGCAGGTCCACGGCATGGGCGCGAACCTCGGGGAAGCTGTAGGCCATGCGCGGCGTGCGCACGCCGTTTCGGTCCTCGCCGCGCCACTCGGGATGCCGCTTGTAGATGCCGTCGCCGTGGTCGAAGTGGTCGTGCGGCGGCGGAAAGTGGAATCCGGCCACCCGCCAACTGGCATGGAACTCCATGCCGATCTCATGGCAATAGTCCAGCGCGACTCGAAGTGGATCGATGCCCTGCGCGGCAAAGGCCCGCCAGCTCTCCGCGTGCAGGCGGTCGCCGACGCGGTCGAAATCGTCCAGCCCGTCGAACGTGCAGCGCCGCCCGATGTTGGTGAGGTTGTACATCAGGTCGCCCTGGCCGCATTCCCAATACATGCGCGAGAAGTCGGTATCGCGGTAGGGCTCCAGCTCGCGTCGGACCTCGTCCGCCGTCGTCATGCGCCACAACCAGTGGGGTCCGTGCGCGTCCTGGTGCGCGAAGAGCGTTCGGTTCCGAACGTCCGTCCTATCGGCGCGCGTCGCTTCGACCTCGGCCTCGGTGAGCGGCACGACCTTGATGTAGGCGATTCGCGCGTGCATGCAGCGCACCGCGCCAATGCCGTCCCCCGGGGCCTCCTGCCAGGCAACCTGGCCGATGTGGAGGTCCTGGCCGGTCAGATCCGCCACCTTCCAGAACATCTCCACGATCGCCTTGTCGTGGATGCGGGCCGACGTGGCGCTTGCGGAGTTGAGCATCGTTTCGACCGCGTCGTCACTGAGCCGCACGCGCACCGCGTGACCGTCGCTCTCGCCGGGTCGCGACGGCAAGACGCCGATTGACACCGCGTGCCAACCCTGCACGTCCAGCGGATAGCGCACCGTGGGCGCCGCCGTGTTCGGGCCGGCCAAGAGCATCGTGCCGGAGAGGTCGTCAGTCGCGTACGCCATTGCACGCCACCGGCGATGCTGTGGGTCTGCGCCTAACGCGTCCGACGGCTCACACCGATCCATATCGGTCCGAAAGATCGCCTCGTTGGTGAAGCCACGATCGGCAAAGTAGTCAACGGTTGTCTGCGCCACAGGACCCTTACCCTCTCCAACCTCGATGGTCGGTGGACTCGCCGCCATGGCCGGCAATGTACAGAACAATCCGCCAATTCGGTCCGAGCTCGAGCGCGCGGGTGCTGCCGGTCAAGCGGCCCGGATGCCGGTGTCGGTGGCAACCACCGGGATCGGGTCGCAGACGCAGCGCGTGCTGTCGACGGTGGCTGTGCCGAGCATCACCCAGCGGCCCTCCCACCAGATGAGACGGCTGGCGTAGGGCTGCACCGGCGCGTCCGGTGGCAGCACCTCGCCGGTGCCGTGAACGCGAAACGGGCCCAGCGGCGACGCGCCGACCATCGAAAAGTCGGCGCTCCGAAAGGGATGCCCGGGAAACCGGCGCCTGAACCAGGGGACGATGCGGTCGGCCG
This sequence comes from Chloroflexota bacterium, assembly GCA_026706485.1. Lineage (NCBI taxonomy): Bacteria > Bacillati > Chloroflexota > Chloroflexota bacterium. The sequence continues at coordinate 22,125 of JAPOYR010000010.1, forward strand.
AGGTGCAAAACAACAGGTAGTACCGCCCGTCGATGCGGTACACCTGCGGAACCTCGATCTCGGTGGCGATGGGGTCCACGTCCAACGGCGGCTCCACCTGCCACGCCTGCATGTCCCGGCTGGTGGCCAATCCAACCGCGCCCCGGCGGCTCCGATCCGGGTGCTTGCTCCGGGCGCACACGAGCTGATGGACGCGGCCCTCGACCTCGAAGATGAACGGATCGCGCCATTGGCCGTACGCCCGGTGAACGGGGCCGAGGCGCTCGTAGAGCCCGGGATCGCGTTCATTGACCGGATTGCTCTCGCATTTGGTCCAGCTATACAAATCGTCCGACACGGCCAGTCCCACGCGATGCACCTTGCGCGTGGGCGGGTTCTCACCTCGGCGCAGCGCGCTATATGCCATCCAGTAGCGCCCCTTCCAGGTGAGGACTGAACCGGTGGACAGGGTCTGGCTGTCCCAGGATTCACCGCCGCCGCGCTCCAAGGCGAAACCGAGGAAATCCCAGTGCACCAGGTCGCGGCTGACCGCGTGGCCGATATCCCAGTTCCAGGAAGGGCGCGGCTCCGGCGAGGTGCAGAAAAAGCCGTGGGCCACGCCATCACTGACGACAAACCATGAGTCGCCGATGGTGAAGCCGGGCAGGCTAAACATGCTGCCCGTTCAACACCGACCGTCCCGCCACCCGCGCCTCACTTATCCGCGGCGCCGCTCCAAAGATAGAAGCCGGTGTTGCCCACGACCCACGTGAAGAGCACGTCGACCCAGGGGAAATGATTGATGTGGGACTGCGCCGCCAGACCAGTCTCGTTTTCCGGCCAGAAGGTCCACAGCCAGCCCCAGTAGAACAGGATGACGAGGGCGATCGATCCATACAGCACCGCGGTGGCCGACAGATACTCGCGGGTGACCGTGTCGCCGCCACTGCCGCTTACAGTCCGCTTCCGCAGCACGCTCACCACCACGGCAATCGGCACCGCGACCGCCATGAACCAGTTGACGACCTGCCACACCGGATATGTAGGGCCGCCGTCGTGGTAGACCGGCGTGAGGATGAGGTTCAGCCCGACGACGAACGTAATCGCCACAAGCGCAACCGCCACCAGCCGTTTCACCATGACCATGAAATCGCTTCCTTCCCACGTGGCCTCGGTCCGCCCGGCGACCACCACCTGATGCGCACCGCGCAGCGCGATCTTACGCCCGGTCGTCGCTGCGACGCGCCCTCGCACGCGGTCGGCGCGACGACCTAGGGCGACGTCAGACTCCGGAGATACGCCTGACGCTTGGCGAGCGCGTCGAACGCCGTCGTGCCGGGGGTGTCGTAGTCCGACGCCAGCATGGCCGTCGAGTCTTTGCGAATGAGCTCTCGCGCCACGCGGATGGTGTCTGCCGCGGGCATCGCCAGGCACCGCGCGTCGCCGATCCGCGTTTCTCGCTGGATGCCCCGTAGGTGCGGCTCGATAGTCGGGAAGCCTGATGAGGAGCCGCCAACGTCGCGCACCGCCGTCCAGCCACGCGGATCGTCGGCGACACGTGCAAACCGCGTGAATCCGCCGCGGTGCTCCAGGTTTTCCGCCACGTGAATCGTCGTGTTCGATTCGTGCCCCACGCCGAGTAGAAGGATCCACGCACCCTGCTTCGCGGCAACCTCGAGGACGGCGAGCGGTCGGTCGGCGCTCCCTTGGGCCAGCAGCTCGCGCGCCCGCGGCCCGACACCTGAAAAACTGCAAATCGGCGCTGGGCTCCGCGTCGCTTCCGGCTCGGCGGCCAGCGCCGTCGCGATGGCGCCCATGCTGCGATTGATCGGGCTATCCGTGCGCTGAACCGGCGTTTGACGCACGGCCTCGTTGAATTCCTGCCAGGTCGCCGCGGGGGTGTCGGCGTTGAAGGGAATGTCGTTGTCCGGCGGCGACGGCAACCGGGCCACATAGGTAAATGCGGGCGCGATGACCGTGGGGACCACGGATCGCACGGCGGCAACCACCGTGTCGGCGCCGCCCGCTACCCAGCCAAAGGCGCTCAGCGACGAGTGGACCACGACGATTTCGACGCCGGCGAGCCCCAGCGCGCGCAGACCGTCGGCAATGTCGTCGTGGGTCACGACCGGCCGGGAGGCGTCGGCGGAGTCTGGCTGGTCGTTCACGGCGGTGCGCCCCCGTCGCTCACGGGGTCCGATGGTTGCAGCCTGTAGATGGGCTGTCTATTTCGACGGTGGCGCTGGACCGGCCGCCAGGTCCGCGCGGCCGAGCCTCGAAGAAGTCGGGCTGTAGACGCCCCCACCAATCGACCCGGCATTTATGTCAAGTCCACACGCAACTTGAGCTGGCGCGGCACACCAAGATTCGAAGCCGAAGAAAACGCCCGAACATGTACATAAGGACCCCGCGCCGGCACGCTGCGGTCGGCAGCTGCGGGCCGCTTTGCGAGTCGGACGGACACGACCTTGCCGCAATTGGCGTTGACGGCACCATGCGGCGTGCGTATCCTAGTCGTTCTGGGCGCAAGCTATGCCTTGCGTCACTGTGCCTCGGGCGCCGACGGGCGGTGCGCGGGTGAACCTTGACAACTGAAGAGCACGCAAAGCTGCAGTTTTGCCGGTCTAACGATTACTAAGCTACGAAGGGCGCTCGGCGGATGCCTTGGCGCCAAGGGCCGACGAAGGGCGTAGCAGGCTGCGATAAGCCACGGGGAGCCGCGAGCAGGCGCTGATCCGTGGATTCCCGAATGGGGAAACCCGGCGGGGGTAATACCTCGTCACGATGCGATGAAGGCCTTCGGGCCGTAGTAGCCGCATCGAGGGCACCGGGGGAACTGAAACCTCTAAGTACCCCGAGGAAGCAAAATCAAACGAGATTCCCGAAGTAGTGGCGAGCGAAACGGGAACAGTCCAAATCCGGTCGGTGTGATAGGCCCACGCCGTTGCCGACCGGGCGTTGCAGGAGCCGGAGCCGTGTGTGGGCACGGCACCCAGTTACCAAATCGTCCGTTAGCCGAAGGGGCTGGAACGCCCCACCAGAGACGGTGAGAGTCCGGTAGGCGAAAACGGAACGATCTGGGCCGGATTTCCTGAGTACCACGGGACACGTGAAACCCTGTGGGAACCTGGGAGGACCACCTTCCAAGACTAAATACCCTTGGCGACCGATAGCGAACAAGTACCGTGAGGGAAAGGTGAAAAGAACCCCGGGAGGGGAGTGAAATAGAACCTGAAACCGAGCGCTTACAGACAGTCAGAGCGCTATGCCGTGTGAGGCGCGGACCGGTGGGGCGAGGCCCCGGCGGCCATCTTCGGATGGCCAAACGGGCAGCAAGCCACCGGATAAGTGCCTCGTCAGCACGGAATGCGTGATGGCGTGCCTTTTGGAGTATGAACCGGCGAGTTACTTTGCATGGCAAGGTTAAGGGCCTCAGGTCCGGAGCCGTAGGGAAACCGAGTCTGAATAGGGCGCTGAGTCATGCGGAGTAGACCCGAAACCAGGTGAGCTACCCCTGGCCAGGGTGAAGCGGAAGTAACATTCCGTGGAGGCCCGAACTCACCAGAGTCTCAAATCTGGGGGATGAGCTGGGGGTAGAGGTGAAATGCCAATCGTACCTGGAGATAGCTGGTTCTCCCCGAAATAGCTTTAGGGCTAGCGTCGGGCTATGGTGTCGTGGAGGTAGAGCACTGACTGGGTACGGACCCTAACGGGTACCAAGTCCTATCAAACTCCGAATGCTGCGACATCGGCCCGGCAGTCAGACTGTGGGGGCTAATCTCCATGGTCAAAAGGGAAACAGCCCAGACCGTCGGCTAAGGTCCCTAAGTTCTTGCTAAGTGGGAAAGGATGTGGGGTCGCACAGACAGCCAGGATGTTGGCTTAGAAGCAGCCATCATTTAAAGAATGCGTAACAGCTCACTGGTTCAGGGGCCCTGCGCCGAAAATGTAACGGGGCTCAAGCAAGACACCGAAGCCACGGGTCGGCGGCTTATGCCGCCGGCGGTAGGGGAGCGTTCTGCGGGCCGCGAAGGTCGAGCGTGAGCACGGCTGGAGCGCGCAGAAGAGAGAATGCCGGTATGAGTAGCGTCAATGCAGGTGAGAATCCTGCACCCCGAAAGCCCAAGGGTTCCTGAGGAAGGATACTCCGCTCAGGGTTAGTCGGGCCTAAGCCGAGGCCGAAGGGCGTAGGCGAAGGGCAACGGGTTTATATTCCCGTACCACCTCGAATGCGATATCAGCGAAGGGGGGACCCGGGACGGTAGGTCGAGCGTACTTATGGCTATGTACGTCCAAGCGTGTAGGAAGGCGCCGCAGGCAAATCCACGGCGCTAGTTTCGAGACGCGATGGGAAGCTCAAGGTCACCCGCGAGCAACTCGATTGATCCGACCTGGCTAGAAAAGCCTCGTAGCGAGCACTTGAGGTGTCCGTACCGCAAACCGACACTGGTGGGCACCGGCGAAAACCGGAAGGGGATCGGGACACGGTCTGCTAAGGAACTCGGCAAATTAGCCCCGTAACTTCGGGAGAAGGGGTGCCTCGGTAGAGTGATGGTGCTGCGCGCACCTGAGCTCGAGGAGGTCGCAGTGCACAGGCTCAATCGACTGTTTATCAAAAACACAGGTCCCTGCGAAACCGAAAGGTGATGTATAGGGGCTGACACCTGCCCAGTGCCGGAAGGTTAAGGCGACGGGTTCACGCTCGGAACCGAAGCCCCGGTGAACGGCGGCCGTAACTCTAACGGTCCTAAGGTAGCGAAATTCCTTGTCGGGTAAGTTCCGACCCGCACGAATGGCGTAACGACTTGAGCACTGTCTCGGCAGACTACCCGGCGAAATTGCATTGCCCGTGAAGATGCGGGCGACCTGCGGCAGGACAAAAAGACCCCGTGGAGCTTTACTGCATCTTGGGATTGAGCCGCGTCTGTGCATGTGAAGGATAGGTGGGAGACGGTGAATCCGGGGCGCTAGCCTCGGTGGAGTCACCCTTGGGATACCACCCTTGTACAGCTGCGTCCCTAACTTGCGACCGTTATCCGGCGCAAGGACAGTCTCAGGTGGGCAGTTTGACTGGGGCGGTCGCCTCCCAAAATGTAACGGAGGCGCCCAAAGGTTCCCTCAGGCTGGATGGCAATCAGCCGTAGAGTGCAAAGGTACAAGGGAGCTTGACTGCGAGACATACACGTCGAGCAGAGACGAAAGTCGGGCTTAGCGACCCTGCGGTTCCGAGTGGAAGGGCCGTGGTCAGCGGATAAAAGTTACCCCGGGGATAACAGGCTAGTTGCGCCCAATAGTTCACATAGACGGCGCAGTTCGGCACCTCGATGTCGGCTCGTCACATCCTGGGGCTGAAGAAGGTCCCAAGGGTTGGGCTGTTCGCCCATTAAAGTGGCACGCGAGCTGGGTTCAGAACGTCGTGAGACAGTTCGGTCTCTATCCGCCGCGGGCGCAGGAGGCTTGAGAGGATCTGATCGAAGTACGAGAGGAGCCGGTTGGACGGACCTCTAGTGCACGAGTTGTCGCGCCAGCGGCATTGCTCGGTAGCTATGTCCGGATGGGATAAGCGCTGAAAGCATCTAAGTGCGAAGCCCACCTCAAGATGAGGCCTCCCACTGGAACAACCAGGTAAGACCCCAGCGAGATGAGCTGGTTGATAGGCGGCATGTGTAAGCGGTGAGAGCCGTTGAGCAGAGCCGTACTAACGGTCGAGGGCTTAGACTTTCGTTAGGCCGGCAACACTGCAGCTTTGCGTACCCTTCCGGAGTTCGGTTTCCCGGTGACTCGAGCGACGAGGCCACACCTGTTCCCATCCCGAACACAGTCGTTAAGCTCGTCAGCGGCGACAATACTGCCGGGGCAACCTGGTGGGAAGATAGCTCGTTGCCGGGAAATCCAACGCCGCAAGGCCCCGCCGTCCAGTCGCAACGACGGCACACTTAGGTAGGTGGTGTGCCACAGCCACGAACCGTCGGCCTCGGGCAGTTTCACGCCCGCATAGTGCGCAGCGCCCGCACCTTGGACGAGTTCTATGCCGCCATGGAGTCGTGGACTGCCGCCATCGTCGCAGCCAGCCCCATCCTGGTCTGCCAGGAGGGGTGCGCCCGCTGCTGCAAGCACCAGGTCCTGGTGGGCGAGCCCGAATGGGCGCATATCTTGCGCTGGATGCACGCCAATCTCACGCCCGAGCATCGCCGGCGCATTGTCCGCCGTACGCAGGACCAGCTCGTCCAGCCAGGCAATCCGCTTTCACGCTGGCTTGGCATGCGCGGCCGGTCCACCCGCGTCTTGATGCGCTCGGTGGCCCGCGGCGCGGCCGTCGAGGCCACGCGCTGCCCAATGCTCGACGACGACAATCGCTGCGCGATCTATCCAGCCCGCCCATTCGTCTGCCGCGCCTACGGTCGGTCGGCGCTAGCCAACGGCTCCCTCATGCTGTGCGACATCTTCGCCGGCCGGATTCGCCAGACGCCAGGGGTGGAGCACACGCTCAACCTCGCGCCCATGCCGCTGACGTCACAGGCCTACCTGGCCCTCAACCGGGGGGCATCAACCGACCAGCCCGGCCAGTTCACCCTCATGTCGGCGCACGTGCTGCGTCACGCCACCGGCGACGATGACCTAGCGGCAGATCCCCTTCCCTTGGCCGCCGAGACCTGCTTCCCGGTCGTCGCGGAGGACGCCTTTGACAGCGGGCACTAGTCGGTCAGAGCAGGCAGCCGAGCCGGGCGCGGTTGTCGCGCCGGGTTTGCGCCGCGATACTTAGACATCCGCAAGACCTGATGAGCGGCTGTGGCACGCAAGCCCACGAAGGCCCAGGCCGTCGACCTGCACGACTTTCACGAGCGCATGGTCAAATCCGCGCGCACGTTGCCGGAGATGTACGCCGCACTCGAGGGTTGGTCGGAGCTGGTGGTCAAGGAAAACCCCATCATCACCTGCCAGGATGGATGCGCACGGTGCTGCAAGCATCAGGTCCTGGTGGGTGAGCAGGAGTGGCGACTGATCCACAACTGGATGCGCCAAAACCTATCCAAGGAGCACCGCCAGCGAATCATGGGGCGTGTGCACGCCCAGGTCGAGCAGCCGGGGAACCCGCTGGGGCGCTGGCTCGGCATGGGTTCGAAGCCAGCGCGGGTCTTCGTGCGCGCCGTCGGACGCGGCTTCGTCACGGAGTCCACCCGTTGCCCGATGCTCGGCGACGACAACCGGTGCGAAATCTATCCGGTGCGCCCGTTCGTCTGCCGCGCCTATGGCCGGGCACAACTGGCCAGCGGCACCAACATGTTTTGCGAGGTCTTCCTGGGACGGCTCCGCCACGAGCCGGAGGCCGGCGAGGACATGAAGCTGGAGAATATGAGCGTGATGTCGCGCAAGTACTTCGAGTTGAACGATGGTCGCGCCTCGGGCGGCGGCCTCTTCACCATCATGTCCGCCCACTTGCTGCGCAACGCCACAGGCGACCGCGACCTCGTCAAGCAGCCCGTGCCGCTGCGGCAGGAAACGACGCTTCCCGTTGTCCGCCAGGCCGACTTTCCCGAGCGGCGCGTGGGCGGGGCCAAGGAAACCACGACAACGGTTTCGGTGGTGTCCGCGCCCTAACGGTCCGCTCGCGCCCCGACCTACTCGCCGGCGGCCTGTTCGCGCGCCAGGCGTTCGAAGGCATCCGCGTCGAGCCCGATAATCCGATCATCGCCATGGACCACGATCGGCCGCCGCACCATCACGTTGTTCTCACGCATGATGCGGGTTGCCGACGCGTCGTCGAGATCCTGGTGCGAAATGCCGAGCTTTCGGAACGCCGGACTGCGCGGATTGACGAATGCGGCCGCCGATCCGCTGCCGACGATATCGTCAAGTTCCTCGACAGTCAGCGGCCGCCGGGCATAGTCATGCGGCTCGTAGACCACCCCTGCTTCATCCAAGGCCGCACGGGCCTTGCGACAGGAGTCTCAGGTGCTGCGAAAGTAGAACCGTGTCGTCATGTCACCTCCGGTCACGACGCATCCGTCCAATCGAGGACGATCGCCAGCCAGCCAGTCGGTCCTTGCTCGATCAGGCCATACATTTCCGCAGCGCCGGTAAATGGCACTCGATGTGAAATCAGATGATCGACGCGCAATTCGCCGCGGGCCATCAACTCGATCACGTATTCCCGATTGCGTGGGCGCGGCCACTGGAACCGGTGATACGGCTCGTGGGGGTAGAAGGCCTGATACGTGCCGAAGATCGTGAGCTCGCGCCGCAACAGGTCAACCTGCAGCTCGATTCCGACGGGGCCGGGAGCGCTCCCGGTGACCGCGATCACGCCGCCGTTGTCGGCGGCGCGAATGCAATCGGGCAGCACGAGCGGCGTGCGCGTCGCCATGAACACGGCGCGCGCGCCGTTGCCGTATGACACGTCCCGGATGGCCGCCGGCGCGTCTTCGCGGCCGGCGTTCACCACGTGCGTCGCGCCGCTGGCGAGCGCGATCTCCAGGCGTCGGTCGTCGAGGTCCACGGCAACCACCGGGTAGGCCCCGGCCATGCGTGCAAACTGCACGATCAGCTGACCAACCACCCCGACCCCAAACACGGCGACGGCATCACCAATGGACGGCTGCGCACGTCGCACGGCATGCAGAGCGACATCGGCCAGCGATACGAACGTGGCGGCGTCATCGGAAACCGCGTCGGGCAGCAACTGCGGCCTCTCGAGCCTGGTCATGGCGCGGTCGGTCGGCGGTACCAATGCGGCGCTCACGTGCTGCAGCGAGGCCACGATTCGATCGCCCGCGGCGAATCCGTCCGCCTCGTCGCCGGCCTCAACCACGCGTCCGACCCACGAATAGCCTGGCCGCAAGGCGTCCGGCGCCTCGGTCAGGCCCGCGGCCCGGTGGTCGCCTTCGAGAAGATTCTGCTCGGTGCCGGCGCTGATCAGCGTGCGGGTGGCCTCCACCAAGAGCTGCGAGGACGCGGGCTCGGCGACCGGCGTCTCGGCAATCCTCACCTCACTCGGTGAGGGAAACTCGATCTGTCGGGCAATACGCGGCACGGCTTCAGCCAACTGGAAACGTCTGCCGGCAAGGATGCCGCACCCGTCACGCCCTGTCAGGCACGACGATCCAGGGTCGCGGCACGGCGCTCGCGCGCGAGGGCTCGCGGCCGGATCGCCGGCAGTCGCCCGCGCACCGCCCACACGGCAACTGTCCGACGGAAGCGATGCGCGTCGACTCGTTCAGGGCTTGACGGCAGTCGCCTCGCCAAACGCCAGGGCCCCAACCGCGCCGACGTGTTTCATCCATTCGTCGTGCTCGAGACGCCAGTGATCGAACTGCTCCTGCGTGGCCAGCCCGTGCTTCGTCGCCGCCGCGATCACGTCCGCCGAGTAGAACCAGTCGCCAATGAAGGCGTGAAGAAACGCGATGTCCGCGGGCGCGCTGAAGATATCGAAGGAAGCCGTCGCGTTGATGTCGGAAAACCCCGCCTCGATGAGCTTGGTCTTCAACTCCTTGCCCATCTGGGGATGGCCGCCGTTCGCCTCGAGCAGCTTGCCAAACGTGGCCCACGCGTCCGCCGTGTATTCGGTGTCGGGTTCCAGGAACGACGAACCAAGGATGAATTCACGGCTGGCGATGATGCCGCCCGGCTTCAGAACCCGCTTCACCTCGGACAGCGTTCCGGTTGTGTCCGGAACGTGCATGAGCACGGCGTGGCAGTGGGCGACATCGAATGATTTGTCGTCGAACGGCAGCTCGGTTACGTCGCCGACGTGGAAGGTCGCGTTGCGGTGGCCGCCGGCTTTGGCGGCCGCTCGCGCCAGCTCGATCTGCGATTCCTCGATGTCGATGCCGTGGACCTCACCCGGATCCACGGCGCTGGCCAGTCCGACGGATATGGTGCCGGGGCCGCAGCCAAAGTCGAGCACACGCATGCCGGGCTTTAGCAGCGGCATCAGGTGCGCGGCATGGGATTCCGCGCTCCGTCGATTGAGCATCTGCCGAAACTCTTCGCTGTAGCCCATTGTGTAGCCGGTCTCGGTCATTTCAGCGCTCCGTTCGCCATCCGCTCTGTCCCAGCCAAGCCTCGTCCCACGAACCAATCGAGCACATTCGCATTGAATTGCAAGGCCGCAAGTGTCCCTGCCGCAGGGTTAGTTCGTCCGCCCGACGCGCACGGTGATGATGTCGACGCCGTGATACTTCTGGTGCTGCACCGACGAGGCGTAGTGCCACAGCAGGCGAAACGATACCTCGCGTTCATCGGGCACCGGAGGCAATTCGCTCAGGTAGGCCAAGCGGTCTTCCATATTCTCGCCCTCCAACGCCGTCAAGAATTCCACGTCCACCGACTGGCCCTCCGAGCGCGCCGACACGGTCAGTTGGCGCTCCACGCCGGCAGCGGCGTCCTGGCTTCCCTGCAGCAAGATCGCCAGCGTCTCTTCACCGGCCGAGGCCAGCCGGTCCGCCGACGCCTCGTTCCAGCCATGCTTGGACGCGTAGGCGCGCAGAAACTCTTCGATTCGCGGAAGGGCGGCGATGTCCAGGGCTGCCTTCAGCCGCCGGCGCCGCGGGCTGGTCAACTCCATGAACAGCATCATGATGATGGCGGCGAGCGCGCCCGACGTCATGCCGTTGCCGAGAAATACGCCGATGAAGCCGTCACCCAGTTGATCGGCGAAGATCACCTGGTTCTGGAATCCCACGCCGATCCAGAACGACAATCCGGCAATGGCGGCGGTGCGGTGGTCGACCCCGTCCTGGACGATGATCTTCATCCCCTGCACAAAGAGCACGCCAATGAGCACGGTGATGTAGGCCGCCGCCACCGGACCCGGAATGGCGATCAACAAGGCCGCAACCTTGGGAAAGAACGCCAATATGATGAAGATGACGCCGATCGCGCCCCCCACGCGGCGAGCGGCGATTCCCGTGACCCCGGAGAGCGGCACGCTGCTCGAATAGGTGGTGTTGGGCAACGTCCCGGCGAGGCCGGAGAGTAGATTGCCCATGCCGTCGGCATTGAGCGCGCCCTGCACCAATCGAAAATCGGTTGCCCGGGGCTTGCGGCGGGAAACCTGCTGGATGGCCACGCTGTCGCCAATGGTCTCAATCGCACCGACGATGGTGACCACGATGAACGCCGGCAGAAGCGCCCAAAACTCAACGCCTGGCGTCAGATCGAATCCCGGCCAACCATCCAGTGGGATTCCAACCCAGGGCGCATCAAGAATGGGCTGGGCGTCATAGAGGCCGAACGGCGCGGCGACGACACAGCCCGCCACGATGCCGATGAGCGGCGACCACAGCCGCCATTTGGGTGCAGCGCGCAGCACCAGCGCCGCGACCGTCGCCAAAGTGATCACCGCGGCAATCGGCGCCGCCACCGGTGACGTGTCTTCAGGAACCTGCGTCAGCGCGTCGAATACAAGCGGCATCACCGTCACCGCGATCAGCATGATCACCGTGCCACTGACGACCGGTGTGAAGATCCGCCTGAACAGCTGGAGACGTGCGGCCAACAGGAACTGAAACAGCGCCGAGACGACGACCAAGCTCGCCATCGTCGATGGACCGCCCTCCACCAGCGCCGCAACGCAGACCGCGATGAAGGCTCCCGACGTCCCCATGAATAGCACGTGTCCCGCCCCGATTCGCCCGACGCGGACAGCCTGGAGGATTGTGGTGAAGCCGCTAATCAGGAGCGCCGCGAATACCGCCCACGACAAGTAACCGGCGGACTGGCCGGCGATCTGGACCACAATGACGACGGTCAGGATGACCGGCGCCAGCATGATCATGGCGGCCTGAAAACCGGCGCCGCCGGCTAGCAACCATGGGGGACGCTCGTCCGGCTCGTAGCGGATGTTGTCGTTGGGCTGCGCTTCAGCCATCAATGCCCCCTGGGGCGGCTCGGCAACGTTGCAAACTTCGCCAGCCCAATTGCTGGGTCGGATGCCAACCGAGGCATCCGGTCCAGGTGCAGATTAGTCCCACCCGACGAGCGGGCTTCAGAATAGCCTGCTCGTTGAGGGTCTGTCGCTTCTGGGCCAGCGCATCGCCATCGGGTCGCACCGCGCTTCCGGCAATCCCTGGCGCCCGCCGGTCGGGGCGGCCGGCAGGCGCCGATTGGGCTAGCGGCTGTAGCCGGAGGGGGATTCCGGCGGGGCCTCCGCGAAGGCCCGCTCCGCCATGCGCTCCAGGAGGAAGCGGAAGTCGCGGTAGGCGTCCAAGCCGCCCAGCTGCCCGGCCAGCGCCCCCAGCTCCTCTTGCAGGATGGCCAGGTCGGTAGACACGCCCGCGGCACCCTCGTCCGCGCCCCGCGGCAGGCTGCCGTAGCGGTCGGCGGAAAGCGCCACGATGGCTCCCAGCCGCAGCAGCGGGTCCGCCTCAGCGCTGCCAAAGCTCAGGTTGCTCCGACCCATCACCTCGACCTGCTGGCTGCGCGACTGGCCCGTGTCGGGCACCACCCAGCGCAACTCCACCCGCCCGAGTTTGAGGTCGTCGCCACCGCGCACGCCGTCATGCAGCTCAATTTCGTAGAACACGGTCGTGGCTGCGCCCGACGGCAGCTCCGCAAACTCCTTGCGGTCCTCCGCGAAGCTCGCGTCCGAGGTCACCCGGTTCTCGTAGCCAATGATCCGCCAGGACTTGACCACGTCCGGGTCCCAGGTCACCTGGGCCCGGGTCTGGTCGGCGAAGGGCGTCGACAGCGCCAGCCAGTTCGCCCGGCTGAAAGTCGCCCGTGCCTGGTTCGGATCGTTGAGATAGCGGTACCAGCCGTTGCCGTGCTGCGCCAGCTGCTCCAGCAACACGTCGTTGTAGTTGTTGATGCCCACGCCGATGGTGATCAGCCGCAGCGGGTTGCTGGCGTCCCGGTCGTAGGCCGACTCCAGGATCGCGAACGGGTTGGTGGCGTCCACGTTGGCCACGCCGTCCGACATCAGGATGACGTAGTTGTTGGCTTCGGGTCGCTCCAACCGCGCTCGGTTGGCCAGCTGCACGCCCAGGTTGAGTCCCGCCTGCACGTTGGTGCTGCCGTGCGGCGCCAACTGCGCAATCGAGGACTCCACCGAGTAGGCGTCCGGCGCCGAGTGCTCCACGGTGAGGTGATGAATCACATCCGTGGTGAAGTGCACCACCGCCACTCGGTCCTGCGGGCGCAGGCTTTGCCGGATGGTCTCTGCCGCCGCGCGCGCGATGTCCACCCGGTTGCCGTCACCCATCGAGCCCGAGGCGTCGAGCACCAGCGTGACGTTGAGCGGGCGGTCGTCGGCGACTTCCGCCGCCTGGAACCCAATCCGGACCAGGTGCCGGCGCTCGTCTAGCGGGTGCGCCACCAGGTCGCTGGTGATCGCAAAGCCCCAGTCGTCCGGCGGCGGGGCGTATTGGTAGTTGAAGGCGTTGATCCATTCTTCGGCCCGCACCGAGTCCGGCTCGATGTCGTAGCCCTGTTGCGCCCAAGTGAGCGCCAAGTGGTACGACGTGCGGTCGGTATCCAGGCTGAAGGTCGACACCGCGTCGTCGACGGTGGCGACGAACGGCTGGCGCCCGTAGTCTTGGAAGGTCGTGTCGGCCGGCCGTGCGGTGGGCGCGGGAGCAGCCTCAGCGGCAGCCGGCGGCGCTGCCGTTGCGGCGGCTGTCGGGGCCGGCATCATCGCTTCTGCCCTTGGCTGGGTGACGACTTTCTCAACCACAACTTCCTTTTCGACGACTTTCTCGACCGCGACCTCCTTGATGACCTCGACTTCTTTGATCACCTCCTGCGTCACGACTTTCTCGACCGCGACTTCCCTAATGGTCTCGACCGGGACTTCCTTGATTACCTCTCGCGTCACGACGGTCTCGACCGGCACCTCCTTGATGACTTCCTTAGTCACAACCGACTCGACCGGAACCTCCTTGATCACCTCCCTGACTTCGGTAACTACCACGGTCTTTTCGACAACCTCCGTAGCCTGCATCCCCTGCCCAAGATTGCCGGCCACCAAGACCGCCGAGGCGGCAACGGCGACGGCGCCTCCCGCAACCATGACCGGCAGCCAGTTTTGCTTGGCGGCCGCCAGGATCTTGCGGCGAATGCGCGTGACGGGATTCGGCGCCGGGTGCGGTTCGAGACGGTGTTCCAGCGATTCCCAAAGGTCCGTTGGAGCGCGAAGGTCGTCGGCTTCCGCCGCGAAGTGCCGGCGCAGCGTGCCTTCCACGTCTTGATTCGAGGGGTGGTTACTGGCCATCGCCGTACGCCTCTCTGGCATCGCCCGTCGTCAGTTGATCTCGGAGCTGTCCCAGTGCGCGGTGCAGTCGCGATTTGACGGTTCCCTCGCGCACGCCAATGGCTTCGGCTAGCTGGGGAACCGTGAGGCCGGCGAAAAAGCGCAGCACCACCACCTGCCGCTGCTCCGGATTCAGTCCGGCCAGCGCTTGACGGATCACCAAGCGATCGTGCTGCGCCTCGATCTCCTCGGCCGGTCGCGCGGCGTCTTCGGCCTCACTCTCGTATTCGAGGGAAACCGTGGAAACCACACGCCGTCTGCGCTGAGACATGACGGTGTTCACGAGGATTCGCATGAGCCAGGGCTTCACCGGGCGCTCGCTGTGGAAGCCCGGCATGCCTCGCCAGGCGGCGAGAAAGGCCTCCTGCACGTGCTCCTCGGCCTGCGCCCGGTCCCCGGTCATCAGGACCGCCGTGCCGTAGAGAACATCCTGATACCGCTCGACCAGATGGCGGAAGGCTTCCCGCTCGCCGTCCTGGCAACGCAGGACCGCTTGCTCATCGGTCATGTGCCGCCCTCATGGCCGGTGCTCCGAAGGTATTCCACTAGACACTACGCGCGTTCGGGCCGAAACGTTCCATGCCTGCAAAGAACTTTCTTGTTCGACCGCCTTGACGCACCGCGACGAGCATCCCCACGCGCTCGCTCCGATTCCCTTCGAATAGGGGCCCGTTAGCTTAGGTACTAAAGTACCGCGCCTGCGCCTCGCGCGGGCCGATGACGACCTGACGCCGGGCGTGCCAACGTGGACATCAATTGGCGAATAGCATGGTGCAGGACTCGATTCGGAGTTGGAGTTTCACGTGAGAACGACGCTGAATCTCGACGAGCGCCTGTTGCGAGACGCGCAACGCCTCACCGGCATCGACGGAATTTCGGCGCTGGTCCACGAAGGGCTGCGAGCCCTGATCGAGCGCGAAAGCGCTCGGCACCTGGCGAGGCTAGGTGGAAGTGAGCCGCGGCTACAGGCCTGCCCACGACGCAGAACATTGCCCGAATGACGCTGGTCGACTCTCGACTTAAGTCTCGCCCATCACGCCCCGGCTAAGCCGCAGCTGTGGCGAGGCACCGGCACGCTCTCAGCCCCTTAGAGACTCAGGCTGTGGCGGGCTGATCCGCGCAAATCGCGGGGGCATGAAGCCCTACGAGTCACCGAGCGCCGGGGATGACAACGCGATGTTCCGCAGGGTGTCGGCGACACTATCGACAGCGGCCTCCCATAGCCGGGCGCCCAGCTCGGCGCTGGCATGGGTTGGGTCGCCAATCACCCCCGTGGACGAATAGTGCGCGAAGTCTAAGTCCGGATCCTGCCAGTCAACCGGCCCATGAGCGGGATCGATAATCTTGTCCCGGCGGACGGATGCCGGGCGCAGATGGAGCGCAATCGAGGTCGAGAAGCTGTCGGCGTGACCACCGGACACCGTTGGATCGCCAATGCGGCGCCAAATGTCATTGAACGGATGCCGGGGCAAGAACGCCGCCGATTCGCTCCGGTGCAGCCGGTTGAACTCCCGGACTGTGTCACCCAGGTCGTGGCCGCCGCACCCGTGCCAAACGACGATTCGCCCAAACCCCTGCTCGGCGAGGGATTCCAGTGCGGCACGAACGATGTCGCCGTGCAGCTTGCGCGGAATATCGATATAGCCCGCGCCGTAGTTTCGATGCTCCGGCGTCGGCCCAAAGGGAATGGCTGGCAGTACCAGCGAATTGACACGAAAGCTGCTTGAGGCTCGTTCAGACGCCGCCTCGCAAAGCTCTTCGGCAAACCAGGTATCGAAGTCCACGGGGAGATGCGGCCCCTGCTGCTCGGTGCAACCGGTTGGAAGAATTGCCAGGCAGCCCCCACGCGCGAGCTCCCGGATCTCTTCGTAGGTGTGATCGCCGAAGCGCATGGAATGGCCACGCTGCGTGAAGGGGCTTGCGCTAGCGAGAAGCGACGTCCGCCAGGGTGTGCGACGTCAGCTTCACCCACACCGGCTCGTGGTCGGAGGCAGCGGTGATCGGCCGGCGGACCTCAACCACCGCAAGGTCGGGGGTGTGCAGCACATAGTCGATGCGCTCAGCGTCCGCGGGAAACGTTGGCGGTCCGCCGGCGTCAGGGTCGAGGAATCCAACCTGCCAGAGCAACTGCATCGACCGTGCGTCCGCCTCCGCGTTCAAATCCCCCGCCAGCACCGTATGCGTCCGGCCGCCCCAGATGTCGAGCAGCGTCCGAGCCTGCGCCTCGCGCGTCGGGCCGCCGTCTATCGCGTGATCCAAGTGCGAGTTGATGACGGTGTACGTCTGGCCGGAGGCGTCAATCTCAGATTCCACGGCGCCGCGTGGAATCCGTCCCGGATTGTCGAAATGATGGACGGTACCGCGTATTGGCAGCCGGGTGAGGGTGGCGTTGCCCCAGAGATCGCCCGCACCCGCGCCATACACGTAGGGCATGTCAAGCCGCTGCGACAGCCAGGTGAGCGTGTCCGCGGAGCCGGAAATCACCCAGCCCCGACCCACCTCTTGCAGCGCGATCACGTCGGCCGGGTTTTCCTCCAGCGTTTGCGCCACGGCCTCGAGATCGAAGCGGCCTTCCACGCCAAATCCCTGGCGGATGTTGTACGTGACCACGCGAAGACCGTCGGAATCGGCGTTTCCAGTGTCCGGCGGCGCTGCCGTGCCGGCGACCGCCGCTGCCGGCAGCAACACCAAGCCGGCGGCAACCAGCGGGGCCGGCCAGCGGCGCCGGCGCGCCCGTCTCTCGTCCTCCACGTCCGGCGACCGCCGCAACGAGCCGCCGACTCCCAGGAGGACCGTGGCAATGACCGCGGCCCACATCACCCACCCAGGTCCGTAGAAGGAATAGAACACGAACAGCAGCATCACCAGCAGAAGAAGTCCAATGGTCATCGATACCACGCTGGGCGCCACACGGTCGGAGCCGTCCGTCCGCGGCACGAGGGGAACCAGCACCACCGGCAGCGCGGCGCCGACGGCCGCGGCTCCCAGCCCCGCCACCGTCCCGGCGTCAAGGAGAACAAAACCCGCGATGAGCACGACGGCAGCCACGCCAAGCAGAACTCGTGCGCGAGCCGGCCCGGCTCGAATCAGCGCCGAGGTCCAAACGATGCCCACGGCGGCGCCGGCAGCCAGAGCAAGTCCCGCAGCGCGGAAATCAAGATCCGCGCTCACGATGACCTGGCCCAGGTTTCCACTGAGGATCAGAAAGACCACCAGCCCGGGACCGAGACCAATGAGCGGCCAGGCATCGCGCCACGCTGGCAGTCGCGTTGCTTGACGAGCAACCGCCGGGGCGCCAAGCGCAACGATGGCGACGGCGATGGCTACCACCGCCGACGCGGCCGGGTGGTGCGCAAACGGCGCGTCCACGGTGATGAAACCGATGCGAACGGTCAGATCGAGCGCCAGCGCCAGGGCAAGAGCCATGGGCGCCGCCAATCCCAGCGCGGGCAGCATCGCCAGGAACCAGCCGAGCGCAATCGTGCCGGCGAGGCCCGCCGCGAAGTCGAGTCCTGGAACGGCGGAGATCTGTCCCACCGCCGCCCCGGCCGCCAGCAATCGCAGCGACCATAGGCTCGCCGCTTGCACGCCGATAACGCGGACGAGCGGCCAGGCCAGGATGGCGGCGGCAAAGCCGCCGAGCACCACGATTGCCAGAACCTCTCGGCTGGACGTCTCCCCGATCAGCCAAACCGTGTGAGTCGTGAAGACTCGAATCGCCTGGAGGCCAAGCAGCAGGGCGCAAGCGATGGCCAGCAACCCCGCCGACGGCGCGCGCCGAGCCGCGTCCAACGCCGTCGCGGCGTGCGCTACGGCCACGGTTTCCTCTGAGGGAGGCAGACGTTGCTCACGTGCGTCTCACCGGCCTCATTCGTCCGAGTCGATGTGGCCCTGGGTGCTCAGCGCGCGAGCGCTCACGCCCAGCACGCCGAGAAAACCTTCCGAGTCGCGGTGATCGAAATCGCCCACGCCTTCCATGCTCGAGGCGTCGCTGTAGAGCGAGTGCGGCACATCGTGCGCGCTGGCGTAGGCGACGTGGCCCCGATAGACGTCGACGACGATCGTGCCCGTCGTCAGCTTCGTGAACGTCTCCACGGATCGACGCATGGCGCTGCTGGCGAGGTCGAACCAGTAGCCCTCGTACACCTGTCGCGCAAGCTGCGCCGACGCCTGGTCGAAGACGGACCGCGCGCGCCGGTCCAGGATGAGCTGCTGGAGATAGGCGTAACACGTGCCGAGCAGCTCCATCGCCGGCGCCTCATAGACGCCGCGTGACTTGATGCCGACGAAGCGGTTCTCCACCACATGCAGACCTATGCCCACGCCATGGCGGCCGCCGATGGCATTGGCCTGCTCGATGGCTTCACGCGGCGTCACCGGCCGACCGTCGATAGCCGTGGGAACGCCCTGCTCGAAGCGAATCGCGACTCGCTCACCATCCTCCGGTGCTTCGTGGGGAAAGACGCCCATCTCCGGGCGCACGAATTGGGCTGGGGTTTCCAACTCCTCAAGCTGGCCGGCCTCGTGAGTCAGGCCAAGGAGATTCGCGTCGGTTGAGTAGGGCTTGTCGAGCGTCGCGCGGATCGGGATTTCCTCCCGCTCGCAGTAGACGATCATCTCCCGACGACCCGGAAACTGCTCCAGGAACTCCGTGTCGCGCCACGGGGCATAGACCTGAATCCCGGGCGCGAGCATGTTGGTGACCAGCTGAAACCGCACCTGGTCATTGCCGCGGCCGGTGGCGCCGTGGCCGAACACGGTGATATCGCGCCGCTGGACCTCGGGCAGCAGGGCCTGCACCGTGACATGCCGCGCGATGCCGGTCGTGTTCCAATAGCCACCTTCGTACTTGGCTTGCGTTTGGATGACCTCCAGACCGGCCCGGGCCAACGCGTCGCGGGCATCGACCAGAACCGCGTCCTCGGCGCCCGCGGCTCGCATGCGCTCGGGGATGTCGTCGATGTTCGCCTCATCCGGCTGGCCCAGATCGGCCGTGAGGGAAACGACTCCCACTCCCTCCTCGACCAACCAACGCGTGATGGTGCAACTGTCCAGCCCGCCGGACGCGGCCAGCGCCATGCGCTTGCCTATGAGATCTCCGACAACCACCGCTCACCCCGCTAAGACGGACCAATCGCTTGTAGAGTACCGTTCGCACGCCAGCGTGCGACCGTCGACGCCCTCGCGGCGTGCAGTTCGGGCGGTCCTTCGCCCCGGAGTTCACCCATGCCATTCGTTGACCCCGCCGATCATCCCGAAATCGAGCTTGCCCCGGGCGCACGGGCGCGCACACCGTATGGCGAGCGGGTGATGCTGTCGCGCCTGGAGCTGGACGAAGGCAGCGTGGTGCCGTTGCATCAGCATCCGCACGAGCAGGCCGGCATGCTGCTCGAAGGCGAGATGGAGCTGACCATCGGCGACGAGACCCGGCTTTGCCGCCCTGGGGACATGTTCATCATCCCCGGCGGCGTGCTGCACCGCGCGCGCACGGTGAAGGGCCCCGCACTGGTTCTCGACATCTTCAGTCCGCCGCGCGAAGATTATGTCGAGTTGGCCAACCGATACATACCCCCGAGCGACTAATCCGAACTGCCTCAGGCTCGCCCACACGGGTCACTGCCCTGACGAGTCGCTTGTTCGGACGGAGTACTATTTCCCCGGCGGCTGGATAGCGCTTGGCCCGGTGGCAACAATGCACCCGGCGGCGGAACCAAGGCCAAGCGCTGAGGTTGGACTGGAGTATTCGCATGGCAGTCAAGATCGTGACCGACAGCACGGCGTATTTGCCGCGGAGCCTCCTCGACGAGCACGGCATCGAAGTGGTGCCGCTGCACGTGCACTTCGGCACCGATGACTTCACCGACGGCGTCGACATCACGCCGACCGAATTCTTCACCATGCTGGAGAGCCGGCCCGAGCATCCAACCACCTCGCAGCCGGCGCCGGCCGCCGTCATGGATATCTATGAACGCTGTGGGGCGGACGGCAGCGCCATTGTGTCCATCCATCTATCGGCCAAGCTGAGCGGCACGCTCGAATCGGCACGCTTGGCTTCAGATCAGCTGCCCGACGTGGATGTGCACTTGGTCCGCAACGATCTACCGCCGATTGGCGTCGGCTTGCTGGCGGTGGAGGCGGCGCAGGCCGCCAACAGCGGCGCCAGCGCCGAGGCGGTGGTGGAGCTTGTGAACGAACTGGGCGCGCGCACGCATGTGGCGTTCGTGGTCCCCACGTTGGAGTACCTGCGCCGGGGCGGCCGCATTGGCGGAGCTCAGGCCTTTGTGGGTTCCATCCTGAGCTTCAAGCCGGTGCTGCACGTGGAGGACGGAGAGGTGCAACCCGTCATCCGGGTGCGGTCCTTCACCAAGGCTCGACGCGCGCTGGTGGACTACGTGCGGGAACGTGCGCCAAACGGCCTGCAGGCCATCTCGGTGATGCACGTGGGGGCTGACGACATGTACGCCGCGCTGGAAGCCGACATCCAACGCGAGTTCGACGTGTCGGCGGCACTGCTGCCGGGAATCGAGATGGGACCGGTGATCGCCACGCACACGGGCCGCGGCGCATTCGGCGTCGCGTTCATCGCCAACCCGTAGCCAACCCGAGGCGTCGCGGCGACGGGGACGGGCGCCGGTCGATCAGTTGGTCCAGGCGCTGGCCTGTGGGTCGAGGGCCTCTCGGAGTCCGTCGCCCAGCAGATTCAGCGACATGACGGTGATGAATATCGCAATGCCGTGGGGCATCGGCACCCACGGCGCCGTGCGGAGGTAGCGGCGACCCTCGGCGAGCTCCAGACCCCATTCGGGCGTCGGCGGCTCGGCGCCGAGGCCGAGAAAGCTCAACCCGGCGGCGGCGATAATCGCCGACGCCAGGCCAAGCGTGGCCATGATGATGATGGGGCTCACCACGTTGGGGAGCACGTGGCGCAGCATGATGCGCGCCTCGCGCATACCCACGGCTCGCGCCGCGCGCACATACACCAGCTCGCGCGCGGAAAGCGTGGCGCCGCGCACGACCCGCGCGTAGTAGGGAATGGCCGCGATCCCCAACGCGATCAGCGCGTTGTTGAGGCCGGGCCCCAGCGTGGAGACGATGACGATGGCCAGCAGGATGCCGGGAAACGCCAGCATCACGTCCAGCACGCGACTGATCGCCCAGTCGACCTTGCCGCCCACGAATCCGGCGACCAAGCCCACCAGCGTGCCGCCGGAGGCGGCTATGGCTACCGCCAGGAATCCAATGCGCAGCGAGATGCGCGGCGCGTGCACCACGCGAGTGAACACGTCGCGTCCCACTCGGTCCGTGCCCAGGAGGTGCCCGCCCTCACCCGGCGGGGAATTGAACAGCTCCGGGTTGTAGTAGTTCAGCGAATGGGGCGCGATGATATCGGCCAGGATCGCGACGATGGCAATGGCGATGAGCACCACGCCGCCGGCGATGGCCGCCTTGTTGCGAATGAATCGCCGCCACGCGAGGCCCCACTCGCTGCGCGCGGCCCCCGGATCGCCGCCCTCAAGGGCTTCTTTGACGGTCGGGGTGTCAGCCGTCGCCACGGCTGCAAACTCCTCGCACGCCCGTCGACGCCATCGAGCCGGGAACGGCTGGGCACGCTGCCCGATCAACGTCGCGCCGCGCGGCGCCCTGTTTTCGCCTCACGCTACGTCTGAAGCCGCACGCGCGGATCGATATAGGTATAGAGCACGTCGACGATGATGTTGACGGCGACATAGACCAGCGACGCCAACATGACCAGCGCTTGCACCACCGGATAGTTCCGGCGCTGCACAGCCTCCACCAACTCGAAGCCGAGGCCCTGGCGGGTGAACACGACCTCGACGACGATTGCACCCGTCAGTAGGCTCCCGAACTGCAAGCCGACGATGGTGATGACCGGAATCAGGCTGTTCTTGAGTGCATGCCGGATCACGACCGCCGATTCACGCAGCCCCTTGGCGCGAGCCGTCCGCACAAAGTCGCGGCTCATGACGTCGAGCATGGACGAGCGAGTCATCCGGGCAATGATCGCGGCGGCGCTGACGCCGAGCGTGATCGCCGGCATGATCATCCCTTCGGGCCTATCCTGCCCCAAGGCCGGCAGCCAACGAAGATTGACGCTGAATATGTAAATCAGGACGAGACCGAAAAAGAAGTCCGGCACCGAGACGCCAAACACGGCCACGACCTGTCCCGAATAATCAACCCAGGTGTGGTGTCGGATCGCCGACACTATTCCCGAGACCAGCCCCACCAGCAGGGCGACGCCCATCCCGGCCATCGTGAGCTTCAACGTCTCGGGGAATAGCTCCTTGATGAGGTCCCCGACCTGCTGATTCGTCTGGAACGAGCGGCCGAAATCACCCACCACCACATCCCGGGCATACAGCGCGAACTGCACCGGAATGGGGTCGTTGAGGTGGTAGGAATCTCGGAGCTGCTCGACCGCTTCGAGCGGAATGCGGCTGGTGAAGATCGACGATTCGCCGCGCGACTCGAGCAGCAGCGACACCGGATCGCCGGGGATCAGGCGCAGGAGGACAAATACGATTACCAATACTCCGATGAGCACCGGCACCGCGGCCAGCACCCGGATTGCAATGTATTTGCCCATTCCTGCGCCAGATCAGCGTCCGGCGATCACGCCCTCCTTATGGCCTCGCTCCTAGCCCTCGGTCGAGTAGAGGTCGAAGGGGTACGGCGAGGTCAGGATCGTGTGGAACACGCGTCCGCCGACCTTGGCCGTGTTGGCCGGGAATAGCGAACCCCACTCGACCAGCGGAATACCGACGGCCTGCTCCATCAGAATCGTGTGCACACGATTCGTCATCTGCGCGCGCTTGGCCTGGTCGGGCTCGGTGCGCACAGCGTCGAGCAAGCTGTCGATCTCCTCGTCGACGAGCCAGGTGTAGGCCCGGTTGCCCGGCACCCCGAAGTTTCGCGAGTGATAGACCGTGTCAAGCACCAAGCCGCCCTCAAGCCCCACGCCGCCCTGCCACTTGTGGGTGTGCATCTTTTGCAGGTATTGCTCGACGGCGGTGCCCCACTCCATGTTGGGCGTGGCCACCGAAATGCCGATCGCGTTCTCGATGTTGAGCTTGTAGGGCTGCGAGAACGGATTCGGCGTGTCGGGGAATGAGACTTCCAAGAGTTGACCACCGGAGTCGTAGCGGAAGCCGCCATCCCCGCGCGCGTAGCCGGCCTCATCGAGGATCTGGTTGGCCTTCTCGATGTTGAAGTCGTAGTAGCCATCCAGGTCCGGGTTATAGCCGACGGTTCCCGGCGTGAGCAGGCTGCCCGCCAGCGCGCCGAAGCCCAGCGTGACGCTGCGCGTCACCGTGCCGCGGTCGGTGGCGTGGATCAGCGCCTTGCGAACCGCCAAGTCATCAGTCGGGAAGTTAATGGTGTTGGTCTGCAAGTACCACGGCTGTCCCGGACCAAGCCCGATGAAGACCTGGTGCGCCGGACTCCCGAAGAAGGGCTGCAGCTCGGTGAGGCTGTAGTGGTGCATCCAGCTCAGCTCTTCAGCCTCGTAAGCCGCCACCTTGGCCGACACGTCGGTCAGCTCGAACGACGTCCACTCATCGGCAAAGGCCGGACCTTGGTTGAGCGCCCACGGCGGACCCCAGTTGTAGTCGTCGTTCCGGACCATGGTGAGGGAAATGTTCTCTTTCCACTCCTTGAACTTGTACGGTCCGGTACTTACGGGGTTTCGCGTGAGGTCTTCACCGTATTCCGCCACGGCTTTCGGCGATGCAAACACGGCGGAGCCGCCGGCCAGGAGGTCCAGGAAGAAGACGTTGACCTCGTTGAGCGTCATCTCGAGCGTAAAGTCACCCGGCGCCGACACGCTGGCCAGCTGGTTGCCAATGTTGGCGTTCCAGCCGGGGTTCATGTCCGGGTCCATCCACAGCTCGAAGTTGAACTTGGCGGCCTCGGCGTTGAACGGCGTCCCGTCGTGGAACTGCACGTCGTTGCGAAGCTGGAAGGTGTAGGTCAGCAAGTCGTCCGAGACTGTCCAGTCCGTCGCCAGCCACGGCGCCAGCTGCCCGCCTGGACCATGGGCGATCAGCGCGTCGAAGAGCGGCTGACCGCCGCCCATGAGCGACCACGCGTCAGGAAAGTGCAGCGGGTCGAGGTTGTTGATCGCGCCCGGCGCCGCGTGGGTGATCTTGCCACCGTACTGCGGGTTGTAGGGCGTGAGGTCGCGGTAGTTGCCGAATCGCACCGCCTTGACGGGGCCGATTTCGAAGACGCCGGCGACCTGCGTCTCCTGCGGCACCTCTACGACCTTCTCGACGATCTTCTCCCGCTCGACGACCCTCTCAACCTCTTGAGTCACGACCTTCTGGACTTCGACTTCCTTGACGACTTCCTTTTCGACCACCGTTTCGACCGGGACTTCTTTGATCTCGGTGACGGTGACGATCTTCTCTACCTCAACCGTGCGGATCTCGACCTCGCCCTCGCCGCACGCGGCCAGCGCCGCGGCGCCGACGCCACCTGCGAGACCAAGCGCTCCGAGGCGCATCACGTCACGCCTGCTTAAAGATTTCGCCATGGGTTCCTCCCCTCCCGCGACTAGAGTCGCACCCGGACCCGGCACGCCCGGCCACTGCCGACGCACACCCGAATACCTGTCGAATTCATGGGTCCGTCCCGAGTTTGACTTTACCACTCAGAGATTCTTGACGATGCGAAGCTCGTGGACGTGCCAATTCGTTGCCGAAGTTCGACGCGGCGCCTCGAAATTCCTTCGGTCACGCGGGATGCGAGGTCCGCCGGCGACTACGGAACGGACGACCGCGCACAGAACTCGACAGTCCGGAGCCGCCGACAACCGGACCTCCGAGGTAGGAGCGCTACTCGGCTGGCGTCAAACGGGCGAT
Source organism: Chloroflexota bacterium (assembly GCA_026706485.1). Lineage (NCBI taxonomy): Bacteria > Bacillati > Chloroflexota > Chloroflexota bacterium. The sequence continues at coordinate 47,235 of JAPOYR010000010.1, forward strand.
GGGCTGACCGTATTCGACCGGCTGGCCGTCGGGGACCAGAAATGCCTCGAGCGTTCCGTCAAACGGCGCCGGCACCTCGTGGGACACGCCGAGCACGTCCACGAAGCCAAGCGGGGCTCCTTCTTCCAGCGCGTCGCCCGGCTCAGCGATCGGATCGGCGCCGTCTTCGGTCCGCCGATGGAAGATGCCGACGTGCACGGCTCGGGCAACCGGCGGCTCGGCAGCCTCGACATCCGTGGACTCGACGACGGCTGAGACATCAGCGGCTGGCTCCGCGAGCCGCAGGCGAATCGTGTGGTGTTCGTCGGCGACTTCGATCTCCTCGAGCCGCTCATTGCGAGCGGTTTCCACAAGATCGGGGAGCACTTCGGAGAGCGCGCGATCCCACTCGTCAGTCAAGGCAATCCTCACTCAGTCCTGGTCACGCCTGCCCGACGCGCGTGCTGTATTCGCCGGTACGGGTATCCACGCGAATGACGTCGCCGGTGCTGATGAAGAGCGGCACATCAATTTGCAGGCCAGTGCTCATGGTGGCCGGCTTCGACGCCGCCGTCGCGGTGTCCCCGCGGACGCCAGGCTCCGTGTGCGCAACCGCCATATCAACAGCCACCGGCAGCTCGAGCCCGATGGTGCGGCCTTCGAACGTCGTCAGCTCGAGCTCCAATCCGTCGACCAGATAGTCCGCGGCGGATCCGACCTCGGCGGCGCTGAGCGCGACCTCCTCGTACGTCTCCATGTTCATGAAGTGAAAGGCGTCGGAACTCCGGTACAGGAACTGTGCCGGATCAACATCCAGCCGCACGCGCTCGAAGCGCTGACTCGCTTGAAACACGCGATCGGAGGTCGTCTGGTTGACGATGTCGCGCAGCCTGAGCTTGGTCTGCGCGCTGCCGCGGCCGATCTTCTGATGCTGGTGCTCGACGACCTCCAAGAGCTTCCCGTCGATCCGCACGACATTGCCGCGACGCAACTCGCCAGGGTCAACCATCGGACGGCTCCACGACTCTCGCAGCGGTGGTCATTTTGCCGTCTGCGTCAGCACTTCGACACCGTCGTCTTGCACGAGCACGAGATCCTCAATCCTCACACCACCCCACTCCGGCAGATAGATACCCGGTTCCACCGACGTGACCATGCCGGTCGCCAGCGTATCGTCCGATCGCGTCGAGAGTCGCGGGGACTCGTGAATCTCCAGGCCCACGCCGTGCCCCGTGCCATGGCCGAAGTCACCGCCGTGGCCCGCCGCCGCGATCGGGTCCCGGGCCAACGCGTCGGCGTCCCGTCCCGACATGCCGGCACGGATTCCGGCTTCCGCGGCCAGCTGCGCCTCCAGCACAAGATCGTAGATTCGCCGAAACGTCTCGTCCGCCGGGCCGGCGATGAACGTTCGCGTGATGTCCGAGCAGTAGCCCCTGAGTCGCGCTCCAAGGTCGACAATCACGGGCTCACCTGCGGCGATGGGGTGGTTCCCCGGCTGGTGGTGGGCCATGGCCGCGTTCGGCCCGGCGGCAACGATCGTGTCGAAGGCCGGGCCCTGGGCGCCGAGGTCGCGCATGGCGGCCTCGAGTCGATTCGCCAGCGCGCGTTCGGTCACGCCCGGCTCGATCCACGCCGCGGCCCGCGCCATCACCTCGTCGGCGATGCGCACGGCTTCGCGAATCACGTCGAGTTCACCCGCATCCTTGATCACGCGAAGCTGCTCCGCGACAGCCTCAACGGGCACGAGGCGCACCGGAGGCGTGAGCTCGGCGAGTCGCGCCTCCAGCTTCTGAAACCCGGCATAGGTGACGTGCTCGGGCTCGAAGCCGACGCGCGTCGCGCCGGAGGCCGCCACGGCGTCCGCCAGGCCCTCGAGAGGCTCGGCCGCTTCGACCACGCTGAACGCCGGGGCTTGGTCGCGCGCCTGCACCGTGTAGCGAAAGTCGGTCACGAGCACACGATGATCCGCGCCGATAAGCAAGACGCCGGCGCTGCCGGTGAATCCGCTGAGATAACGACGATTGGCGGCGCCGTGAACGAGCAGCACGTCCACGTCCAAGCCGGCGAGTCGCGACTGCACCCTCGCCGCTCGGTCTCCATCCACCGGTTCACCTCCGCTCACGGCAGAGCTCGATACTGGGCGATGTTGCGCTCGTGTTCCTCGAGCGTCACGGAAAACGCATGCGATCCATCGCCCTTGGCGACGAAGAAGATATACGGCGTTTCGGCCGGGTTGGCGGTGGCGGCAATCGACTTGAGTCCGGGGTTGGCAATCGGCCCCGGCATCAGCCCGGAGTGGAGGTAGGTGTTGTACAGCGAGTCCACGCGAAAATCGGCGGTGGTGAGGTCGGGTTTCCACCATCCGCGCCCACCTTCGGTGCGTCCCAGGGCGTATTGCACCGTGGGGTCCGCCTGGAGCGGGATCCCCGTCGCCAGTCGATTGGCGAAGACGCCGGCCACCAACGCGTACTCCTCATCGATTCGCGCCTCGCGCTCCACGACCGACGCGACGGTGATGAGGGCGTGCAAATCCCAGCCGCGGGCCGCCGCCGACGATCGCATGTCGACGGTCACGATGTCATCGAAGCGCCGCAGCATGGTGCGGACCAAATCGCCGGCAGTGGTCCCGGCGTTGATCTGGTAGGTATCGGGAAACAGATAGCCTTCGAGCGACACTCCGGGTGGGATGCCGCGCAGGAAGGGAAACTCGTTCGCAAGCTCGGCAACCTGGTTGCGCGCGATCCCCAAGAAATCCTGGCCGGCAATGTGGGTTTGCTCGTCGAGCCGATCCGCCATTTCCTCAATGCGAAAGCCTTCCGGAAACGTCACCGTCTGCTCCGCGGGCTGCCCGGCCTCGAACAAGGTCAGAATCTCGTCCAACGACATGTCCTGCCGCAGGAGATATACGCCCTGTCGCAAGCGCCCATCGAGGCCCCGCCGATCGACCAGGAGACGAAACAGCAGATCGCTGCGGATCAGGCCGTCGCGCTGCAGCGCGCGGCCGATGTCGCTGGTCGTGGCCCCCGGCGGAATGGTGAACTGCACCGTTTGCGCCGCCACCGGGGCCGGCGACTCCGCGAACCGGCTCACGACGTTGAAGCCCAAATAAGCCACCGCGCCAATCGACAGCAGCACGACGACAAACGCCTGAATGAGCAGCCCAATGGCTCTCACCAGGCTCCCCGATCATTGAGAAAGTCCTGCACCAGCACCTCGGCGGCCACGGCATCGATGGGACGCTCGCCCGACCGCTCCCGCGCGGCGGCCGTGGTGAGCCGCTCGTCGCGCAGCACGACCGAGTCCCACTGATCCGCAAGCAGTTGGCGGGCCCACCGGCGCGTCCGCGCCGCCTGAGGCCCATCGCTTCCATCCAACGATAACGGCAGACCGACCAGAATCGTAGCGTTGGGATAGTCATCCGTGATTGTCGTCACGGCGGCCCGATCGCGCGCCAGATCCCGCCGCTCGATGACACGCCGATGGGCCACGAATCCACCCGCCGCGTCGGAAATCGCCACGCCTATGCGGCGCGATCCCAGGTCAAGGCCAATGATGCGCCGGTTGCGCGGTGGCGGCGGCTCGGCAGGCTCAGCCCGCCGGGATGGCCGTCGGCTCCGTGACCTGGACATCGATGCGCCAGCCCCAACGTGGGAAGTTTTCGGTGTCAGGTGGATCATGCGACATCCGCCAGGCGGCAATCTGCGACTGCCGATTCAGAGCCACCGCCCCGTCGTCGAGGCTCGTGCCGGCCAACGTGCCGCGAATGGCGTTGGTATCGAGTTTCGCCACCGATTCGCCAACCGCCTCGATGCGCATGTGCAGCCAGCCAAATGACTCGTCGAGGATTTCGGTTCGCAGGACATGGATCTCGTCGAATTCGACATCCGCGCCACCGCTCGCGAGGCCGTTGACAATAATCCGCTCCAAGTCATCGTTGGCGAAAAGCGTCCCGCTCGCGCGCACTTCCAGGTCCAACTGCAGCACCGCCGCGAGCTGATCCACGTCGGCGCTGAAGTCCTTCCGCACCACCTCGGGATTGCCGGCTTCCGGCGACCATACAACGAGCGTGTGTTGCTCGGGGCGGTCGCGTCGAAGCTCCTCCACCGCCGCGCTTTGCAGCCGCTCCACCAAGACACGGTCGAGTTCGTCGATGTCCCGCTGGGAAACCAGCGCGATCTCCCGCTCCGCCGCCCCCGAAATCGGCTGCGAATTGAAGACATCAAGCGTCTCCGCCTCCAGTCCATCGACGGCCACAATCGCCAGCGCGCGCACGTTGCCCGTCGTGCCGGGGTTTTCCGCCGTCACGCTCACGGTCGCCTCACCGGGAACCGTCTGGCCGACGATTTCCACCGTCGGCGGCACGAGCACTTCGGCGTCCGTGAGAAAGCTCGTGCCCTGCTGGGTTCGAACTCGAGTATTGCGAGGAGCGACAACGGCTTCGCGGGTGCGATTCCTCAAGGTGATGCGCCCACGAGCGAACTCCACGGGCTCCCGGCGCCTGCCGGTGGTGGGCATGGACATGGAGCCGTCGCTGACGGCGGACACGATCGTGCCGGGAATGGCGCGCGCCTCGACGTCAACCTCGGACAGCTCGGGATCGATGCGCACGTCAACGGTGATCGGCACGTGCGTCGCCAGCGGAGACACCACAACGGTCGACGAGGGCCAGATCCAAAAGGCCATGACGATCCAAACCGCGGCGACGCCAACCACCGCCGCGGCCGCGGGCGCCAGCAGACGCAGGGGATGGTCGTTGCGCTCCCAGTGGCGATACGTGCGCACCGGCCGCGCGCCGTCGAGCTCGTCGAGGCGCTCGAACACGGGTTCGCGCATCGTCGGCGCACGGCGGCGCGAATGCGCCTGACGCCGCGGGCGGCGCCGTGGGCGCGGCGGGAGCCGCTCGAGCGTGGGGCCCTGGCGAATACTCATGACGGCCTCCGAATGGCGGCCACATAGCTGCGCCCGGCGTCCAATGCCTCGTCGATCTTTGCGGCGTCCGTGCCGCCCGACATCGCGAGTTCCGGCCGCCCGCCGCCGCTTCCGCCCGTGAGCTTGGCGACGGTTCGAGCCAGGTCGCCGGCATGCACGCCCGCATCCACGGCCTGAGCCGAAGCGGCCGCCACGAAGGCGGGCTTCGCCGTGACGCTCGTGGCCAGGAGAATGACCCAAGGCTCCTCGAGCTGGTCGCGCAACGACTCGGTGACCTGCCGCAGCGCGTCACGGTTGGCGACGCTGACGCGCCCGGCGACCAGCGTGAGGCCATCCACCTGCTCGCGACCCGCCAGCAGCGCCGCCGCGGACCGTCGCGCCTCCGCGCGTTCGGCAGCGGCGACCTGACGACGGGCCTGGGCAAGCTCAGTCTTGAGTCGACGGATGCGTTCCGCCGACTCGCCCGGCGATACGCCGGCTTCCTCGGCCACCTCGTTGAGGATGTCCTGCTGGCGCTCGACGAACTCGGCGGCTCCGTGGCCGGTCAGCGCCTCGATGCGGCGCACGCCGGCGGCGATGCCGCCTTCGCTGGCGATGGCGAACATGCCGATCTGGCTCGTCGCGGTGCAGTGCGTGCCCCCGCAGAGCTCCAACGATTGGTCGCCCATGGCAACCACCCGCACGACCTCGCCATACTTTTCGCCGAAGAGCGCCATGGCGCCCCGTTCGACCGCCTCCCGCACCTCCGCCGTTTCAGTCGCGACCGGCAAGTCTTCGAGCACGCGGCCATTGACCCACTGTTGGATGGCGCGCAGCTGCGCCCGATCAACCGGGTTGGGATGCGTGAAGTCAAAGCGAAGGCGATCGGGAGCTACCAGCGATCCCGCCTGCTGCACGTGGGCGCCCAGCGTGTGGCGGAGCGCCGCGTGCAACAGGTGGGTCGCCGAGTGATTGCGCATGATGTCTTGCCGACGCGAGCCATCGACCTCCGCCCGCACGACGTCGCCGACCCGCAGAACGCCTTCCGTGACGTCAACCAGATGGACGTGGGTTCCCTCGGGCGCACTCTGCGTATCTCGAACCCGCGCCACGAGTCCGTCGCGTCGGAGAGCGCCGGTGTCGCCGACCTGGCCGCCGGCCTCGGCGTAGAAGGGCGTTTGGTCGAGCACGACCATGGCCCGGCCCGGCGCATTCACCGACTCGTGCAGGGTGCCGTCGATGTCGACGGCGACGACGGTGCCTTCGCCCGCAACTTGCCCGCCGTACCCGAGAAATGCCGTTTCGCCGAATCCAGCGGGAAGACGCGCGCTGCGATCGCCACGCTGTGCCGCGCGGCTACGCTCACGCTGCTCGGCCAGCGCCGCCGCGAAACCCTCATCATCCAGGGCGACGCCGCGCGCTTCCGCCACCTCGTGGGTGACGTCGCGCGGGAACCCGTAGGTGTCGTAGAGAAGAAACGCGCGGGCGCCCGGCAGGGTGCCGCCGCGGGGAATGTCGGTCAGCATCTCGTCGAGCAGGGCCATCCCCGTCACCAGCGTTCGGCGGAAGCGGGCTTCCTCATCACGGATGGCGTCGCAAATGAACGTGTACCGTCGCTCCAGCTCCGGATACGCCTCGCCGAAAATCTCGACGGTTAGGTCGGCAAGGGGCGACAGCGCGTCATCACCCATTCGCAGCAGGTCGGCGTGGCGCACGGCATGGCGCAGGCTGCGCCGCAACACATAGCCCCGGCCTTCATTGCCGGGCATCACCCCGTCGGCAATCAGAAACGCCGCCGCGCGCGAATGCTGCGCCACGATGCGCATAGAGCGCCCGGCCGCGTCATCGGGTGCATAGGCGCGACCGGCGCGCCCGCTCACAAGGCTGAGCATCGGCCTCCACACGTCGGTGTCATAGGTAGACGGCACGCCCTGGAGCACCCAGGCCCAACGTTCGAGCCCGGCGCCCGTGTCCACGCCGGGATTCGAGGGGCTGAGCGCACCTTCCGTGTCCTGGAGATACTGGTTGAATACGAGGTTCCAGATTTCGAGGTAGCGGTCCGGCGCCACCGCCGGACCTACGTCTGGCTCGTCGGGTTGAAGGTTGACGAAGATTTCGGTGCAGGGACCACAGGGCCCGCTATCGCCGGTCGGGTCCCAAAAGTTGTCATCGCCCAAGAAGGCGATGCGCTCGCGCGGATGACCGGCATCCGTCCAGATTTCGGCCGATTCGTCGTCGCGGGGCACGCCCTCGCGGCCCTCGAAGACCGTCACCCAGAGATGGGCCGGATCGATGCCGGCGACCTCCAGCACCAATTCGCGGGCGTACGCGATCGCTTCCTCTTTGAAGTAGTCGTTGAAGCTAAAATTGCCCAGCATTTCGAAGAAGGTCAGGTGGCTCAGGTCGCCGACCTCATCGAAGTCGGTGGTGCGGAAGGACTTCTGCACCGTGGCCACACGTGGATAGGGCGCCGGGCGTTCGCCGCTGAAATAGGCTTTGAACTGCTGCATACCCGCTGTCGTGAGCAGGACGCTCGGATCGCCCGTGGGAATCAGGGACGAGCCTGGAAGCACGACGTGCCCGCGGTCGGCGAAGAACGCGAGAAACATCTCGCGAATCTTGTCGGTCTGCATGGCTCAGGCAGTCTCCTCACTCATGGGACATAGCAAAAGACCGCCGGAGATTGCCTCCCCAGCAGTCCCTTAAGTTCGCGTCAGATCCGGCTCTCTAGCCGGTTCGGCCTCGTGTGGTGCTCGTCACTCCCTGCGGACGGTTAAGCATCCTCCGCCGCGCCCGACGATCGAGTCGAGCGCAGCGCCAGTCCGAGGAAGATTCCAACCGCCAAGCCAAGGGCAAACTTGACGAGGCGTCCAAGCATCAGCCCGGGGAAACCTCCTCGCCGGAACCTACCATGACCATTATGTTAGGTCAACGACTCCAACGGGCTACGACAACAGAACGTGCGCAATGGCGACGCCGAGAATGCATCCGAGCAGCGCCGCAAGCACCGGCAGTCCGCCGATCATGAGATAGGTCGCGCCCAGCGGCGCCGCCATGAGCGCGCCGGCGGCGAATCCGCCAACCCCGAACGGCCAGTACAAGATTCCCGACCGCTGCCGGCGTCCAACGAACGCGTGGAAGAGAAACGCCACGATCGTGGCCAGCACGAGACCCAAATACACGTGCGGCGGGATGAGCAGAAAGACTTCCACGCTAGCGTGCCCCCAGGCGTGCCGCGGCTGGCTGAGGCGCGGCGTGCAGACGATTCGCGTGCCGGGCAATCACATTCGCGGCCTGCAGCACGTGCGCACGGGTCGTATCCCGGCCAAGGCTAAGCCGCAGCGGTCCCCGGCGGTAGGCGGGCGGCAGCCCGAGCGCCTCGATGACGTGGGATGGTTCCAGGGAGCCGGCCTCGCACGCGGCCCCCGATGAGGCGTCGATGCCGTCCAGGTCGAGATTGATCAACAGGGGCTCGGCGTCCACGTCGGCAAACACGAAGCTGGCAATGGACGGCAACCGAGCTGTCGGGTGCCCAGTCACTTGTGCGTGCGGCACCTTTCTCAGAACGGCGTCGATCAATTCTCCCGACAACTCGGCCAGCCGCGCATTCGTGGCGCGCCACGACGCGCAGGCCGCGGTGACCGCGTGCGCCAAGCCGACGGCTGCCGGAATGTTTTCCGTTCCCGCCCGACGACCCATCTCCTGCGCACCACCCCAAACTAGCGGTTCCAACTTCACGCCATCTCGCACGTAGAGCGCGCCGATGCCCTTAGGCCCGTAAATCTTGTGGCCAGACAGTGATAGCAGATCGACACCCAGTCGATCAACATTTATGTCGAGTTGCCCTACCGCCTGAACGGCGTCGGTGTGAAACAGCGCACCGGCCGCGCGCGCCGTCCGGGCGAGCGCCGCGATGTCTTGCACCGTGCCAATCTCGTTGTTGGCCAGAGCGATGCTGACCAGCGCGGTGTCGGGCCGCAGGTGTTCCGCCAGCATGTCCGGCGTCACACGGCCGTGGGCGTCCACTGGAACCTCGGAAACGGGGAGCCCACGGTCACGCAGCGTCCAGGCCGCGCGCAGCACGGCGTGATGCTCGATGGCGCTCACCGCCGTGTGCCTGCGGCCGCTCCGGCGAGCTAGCCCCGCGATGGCCAGGTTGCTGGCCTCGGTGCCGCCGGAGGTGAAGACGATCTCGTGCGGCTGCGCACCGAGAGCGTCCGCCACCTGTCGCCGTGCGCGGTCGAGCGCGGCGCGCGCGAGACGGCCCGACGCGTGCACGCTCGAGGGGTTGCCGAAGGGTCCGTCCAAGACTTCGACCATGGCCCGGCGGACAGCCGGATCGAGCGGCGTGGTAGCCGCGTGGTCCAGATAGATGCGATCGCGCGTGGGTGTGGTCATCACCCGTCAGGATAGGTGCGCCGGAGTGCTGGACGTGTCAATCGGTCGTGGCTTCCGTCACATCGATGTGGCGCAACGGTTGGTTTCGACGCAACGTTTCCCACAAGCACCGGCCCTGCCGAGCCCTGCTGTGATACCTTCCTATTGTCCATCACGCTTCACAATTCGCACGCCAGCGCTGCACGCGCGGCCACGTGATGTGCGCCCCCTTCTATGAGCTGCACTCGATCTATCGCTCGAATGCGTGTCTCTCGTCGGGCCGTGCTGTATACCGCGGTAACGGCCGCGGCGGCGGGCATGGCGCCGTGGAATGCCGGGGCGTTCGCTCAGCAAGCGGCAATCGCGGTCGATTCGCTGTTCCAGGACTTTTATGACCGCATGGGCGGCGTCGACGTCTTCGGCGAGCCCCTCACCGCGCGCTATGAGCTGGACGGGCGCCAGGTGCAGCTCTTCGAGAACTTTCTGCTCGAATACTGGCCCGAGCACAGCGGGACCGACTACGAAGTGCAGCCGGGATTGCTCGGCGTGAAGGTTTCGGGAAACCGCTACTTCGGGCAGGCGCAACCGTTCCGCGACAGCAGCCAAATAATCTACGTGCCGGAGACGCGCCAGTCCCTCAGGCTGGGCTTTCTCAGCTTTTGGCGCGACAGGGGAGGCGTCGATCTGTTTGGCTATCCGGTTTCCGAGGAGGTGGTTGACGACGGAGTCACGGCGCAGTGGTTTCAGCGCGGCAAGCTCACGTACGACGCCAACCGCACGCCCGAAATCCAGATTGCCGATCTGGGCCGCACGTGGCTGAGCCAGGCGCAAGACGATCTGGCCGCGACCTACGAAGTGAACGCGCCGCCCGCAACAGTGCCGAGCGGATCGACTCCGCTACGCCTGGTCATCACGAATTCGGGCACGGACACTTGGGCATCTGGCGGCGACCAGGCCGTGACCGTGGGGTTTCGATGGGCCGATCGTCATCCGCCACGCGACCGCGAGCCCCCCACTTCGATTGCGTTGCCAAGCGACGTCGCCGGCGGCGAGCAGGTCGAGGTGAATACGCTGATTTCTCTGCCCGCCGCTCCGGGGCAATACCGCGTCCAGCCCGACCTGCAGCAGAACGGCGAGTGGTTTTCGGCCAAGGGCGTGGCAACGCCCACGGTGGACACGCCCGCGCGACTGGCGGAGCCGGAAATGCGCATCGGCCTGCTCGACATCAGCGATGACAACCCCGGAGTCACTGCCGCCACCGTCACCTCCACCAACGGTCTACGCATCTTCGACGAGGGTGGCGATGAGATGGCGAGTCTCGCCGGCGGTGAGTCAGTGGTGATTCATCGCGACATCGCCGGCGAGCAGCACGTCTTGCAGCTCCCGGACAATGAGCGCGAAACCACCGTCGGTCGCGTCAAGATCTTTCCGCTCGAGGGGTCGATGCTGCGTCTGATGGAGGCGGCCCCATGGACGACCTACCGGGGCTCGTTTGAGTTCATCTGGCTGCCGCGCTATTCCGCCGCCTGGCTGGTCAACATTTTGCCGCTGGACGACTACCTGTCGGGCATTGCCGAGCAAGGCGATCACATTCCCTGGGAGGCCCTGCGGGCTTCCGCCATCGCCTTTCGCAGCTACGCCATGGCGACTCGATCGGAACGCCGGGCCAGCAACCTGGTGTTCGATGCGGCCGGCTCCACGCGTCACACGCCGACCATGTACACGCGGCATCAGGTCTATCACGGCATGGCGCGCGAGTTTTCGGGAACTCGCCTGCGCCAGGCGGTAGCCGATACTCGCGGGCAGGTGATGACCTACGACAGCGAGACGATCATGGCTGTTTACTTTTCACGCGCGGACGGGCATACCCGGAGTTGGCACGAGACGTGGGGTGGCGCCTTCAAGCCTTGGGCCGTCGGCGTGCCCGATCCCTACAGCGTCGGGCAGACGCTCTTGGGACACGGAATCGGCCTGCCGTTGCGCAGCGCGAACGCCATGGCCGAGACTGGCGCCAATGGCGAGCAGATCCTGGCCAGCTACTACTCCGACGTGGACTTCGGTGCCATCTACTAGCGGCGCGCCCGCCGTTCGCGGGCTCCAGGGACGCGACCTGCTTTCCCTGGCGGACCTCGGCAGTGGCGACGTCGCGACCATTCTGGACGCGGCCGCGCGGCTGAAACTCGCCCAAGCCAACGGCGTCCCCCACACGCTGCTCCCCGGCCGAACGCTTGGGATGCTCTTCGAGAAAGCCTCCCTGCGCACCCGCACTACGTTCGTCGTGGGCATGGTTCATCTCGGGGGACAGGCCGTTGACCTGATGGCCGAGCACACGCAGATGGGCGTGAGGGAGTCTGCGCCCGACATCGCGCGAAACCTGGAGCGCTGGGTTGACGGCGTCATGGCGCGGGTCTACGACCAGCACGTGCTCGAAGAGCTGGCCGAACATGCGCGCGTACCCGTGATCAATGGTCTCAGCGACCGCTTTCATCCATGTCAGGTGCTGGCCGACTTGCTGACGCTCCGCGAGCACGTGGGCTCGCTTTCCGGCCGCACCCTGGCGTATGTGGGCGATGGCTTCAATGTGTGTCATTCCCTGCTTCTGGGCGGCGCATTGACCGGGCTGCACGTGCGCGTCGGGACGCCCCGCGGCTATGAGCCCGACCCGGCCATCGTCGAGCAGGCGCGCGGGCTGGCTCGGGCTTCGGGCGCCAGCATCGAAGTCGTCTCAAGCGCCGAGGCGGCCGTGCGGGACGCCGACGCGGTCTATACCGACTCGTGGGTGAGCATGGGCCTGGAGGACGAACGCGCCGAGCGCCTCGCGGCGTTCGGACCGTTTCAAGTGAATGCCGACCTGATGGCCGCCGCGCAGCCGCACGCCGTGTTCATGCACTGCCTGCCGGCCCATCGCGGGCAGGAAGTCACCGACGACGTGATGGACGGTCCACAGTCCGTCGTCTTTGATCAAGCCGAGAATCGACTGCACGCACAGAAGGCGTTGCTCGTGCTGCTCATTGGCGGCGAGGCCGCCCTGGAAGCTCTGCCGCAATAGCCGGGCCTGATTCCGCGCTACACTTGGGCCAGGCGCCACGGTGGCAAAGCGAGCAGTGGAACAGCTCGAGTACCTCGTCAAAGAGTTCAGTTGGGGCGCTGCCGCGCAGATCATCCTCGTCGCGCTCCTCTTTCACGGCGTTCTGACGCTGATTCGCGGCACGCAGGCAGACATCCTGGTTCGCGGCGCCTTGGTAGTCCTGGTGGCGATTCTGGTGATTGGGCGCGTGCTGCAATTGCCGTTGATCAACTGGATCGTGGAAAACGGCCTGATCCTGCTGTCGTTCGCGGTGGTGGTGGTGTTCCAACCGGAAATCCGCCGGTTGCTTGAGCGCGTGGGTCGCACCGGCACGTTGGTGGCGCGACCGTTCGGGACCACGTCTCCCGAAGATACCGAGGTGATGATCGGGGAGGTCGTCACAGCGGTCACGGCACTCTCGGGACGGATATGGGGATCAATCATCGTGATCCAGCGAACGGGCGGGCTCGAGGAGTACGCCGCCACCGGCACTCGCCTCGAAGCTCAGCTTTCGCAAGATCTGTTGCTGACCGCGTTCCATCCGGGCTCGGAGCTGCATGACGGCGCGCTGCTCGTGCGCGGACGCATGGTGACGGCGGCGCACGTCATGCTGCCGCTGAGCGACGCGCTGGGCCCGCAAGACCACGTGGGAACGCGCCATCGCGCGGGCTTGGGCATCACCGAGGTGTCGGACGCGATCGCGGTGATGACCTCGGAAGAAAGCGGCGGCATCTCATTTGCCTCTGATGGCCGGCTCGAGCGGCACCTGACGCCGGACCAACTGCGACGCCGCCTGGAAACGGCCTTCCGCGTGCAGACCCGCGGGGCGGCGCTGCAAAACCTGCCGGCCTGGATTTCACGCCGCTAGGTGCGACGCCTCAGTCCTCAGGCGCTCTGGACAGCCCGCGCCCTGCGATTCGCGCGCCACAGCCTCGGGGTCCGGTTCCTTGTGGCGCTCGCGCTGTCGGCGCTGGTGTGGGTCGGACTCACCATCGAGGAAAACCCCGAGGCGACCGAGCCGTTCCCCGGCCGCTTGATTGTGGAGCCGGTCGGCCTCGATACGCGCAGCCTTGTCCTCGTGGAGGAAATCGCGCCGGTGCGCGTGAGCGTAATGGGACCAAAGGTCAATCTCGCCAGCCTCACCGCCGATCACTTCGTGGCCAGAGTCGATCTCGGCGGGCTTGGCGCCGGACGGCATCAGGTCGACGTGGACGTGGTGGTGTCGGATTCGCAGGTTGAAATCGTGCTCATCACGCCGGCAAACATTGCGGTTGAGCTCGATCCCGTCGTCGAGCGCAACCTGCGAGTCAATGCCCGAATCGAGAGCGACGTTGCCACGGGATATCGGGCGGATCTGTCTGGAATCACCGCCGAACCCGCCGACGCCACCGTCAGCGGCGCCTCGTCGGTCGTTGACCAAGTCGCCCGCGTTCAGGCCGCGCTCAGCCTGGAAGACGCCACGCGCGATGTCCGGGTCGAGGGCATCTTGATCCCCGTGGATCGGCAGGGAATGGAGGTGGAGGACGTGCGCGTCGATCCACCCACCGTGCTGGTGAACGTGCCCGTCAACCGGATTACCAGCCGCAAGCGCGTGCCGGTGGTTCCGCGAATCGAAGGGACGGTGGCGCCATCATTCTTCATTGCGCGGATTGGCGTCGTCCCGACCAGCGTCGAGATCGAAGGCGAGCCCGGGGCGCTCGAACGCGTGGACGCCGTGGAAACATTGCCCATCGACATTGCGGATGCCCGCGGCGACATCGAGCGCGACGTTGGGTTCGAGGCGCCCGAGGGCATCACGATTCGCAGCGATCAGCCATTCGCGCAAGTTGCGGTGGTCGTCGAACCGCTCGACGAAACCACCACCATTCAGGTGGCGGTGGTCCTGACGAATCTCGGCACCGGCCTCCAGGCGATCGCCGACCAACCGTTCCTGCAGATTGTGATGTCGGGTCCCGCCGAGGTACTACAAGGCTTGCGCGGCGGCGACATCCTGGCGGAGGTCGATTTGAGCAATCGCGCGCCGGGCCTCCACCAGATCCGACCGGTGATCACGAATCCCGCGCCGGATACCCTGCGCATGGTGCGGCACACGCCGGCGGTCGTGGACGTGCGCATCTCACCGCTCGATGCCCCAAGCGCCGCACCGGCGACGACCGCCATACCCGGTCCGGGCGGCGCCGTGCCGGCAGCCACGCCAACCCCGACCGGATCGGCCAGCTAGCTAACCGCGAGCCCTCGCCAGGTCCGCCAGCACGCCCTCGTACAACGCACTGAGCGGGGCAGTGAGCCGCTTCCATGCAAGCTCGCCCATCGCATAGGTGCGAGCTTGCTCCGCCACCCGGCCCCGATTGGGATCTTGCAACGCGCTCACAGCCGCGGCCGTGAGAGCCTCCATCGACGCGTCACGCGCCAGATATCCGGTTTCGCCGTCGCGCACGTAGGTCGTGGCTTCCCCGACCGGTGAGGCCACGATCGGCACACCGGCCACCATCAAGTCCATGTATCGCACCGAGCACTTCGAGCGGTTGGCCACGGTGTCCGCCATCGGCATGAGCGCGACATCACAGTCCGCGAAGAACGCTCCAAGCTGCGCGAAGTCGATCCATCCGCAAGGCCGGACGCGGTCGGACAAGCTCTGCGCTTCGAGGACTGGCAGCAGGTGCGGCAGCGGCGAGTGAGGCCCGGCGCCCACAATGGACAATGTGAGATTGGGCACACGTGTCAGCGTGCCGACCACGAGCCGCACCCAATCGTCGGGGGACGCGTCGTAGAAGCGCGTATAGATCACCGCGTGGGGGCGCGGCGGGGTCGACGACGGTTGCGGAGTCTCGCCCCACGCCCGATAGGTGGCGGCCTCATAGCCGTTCACGATGCGCTTGACCGGTTCAGCGCCGCGCCGCCACGCCAGTTCCGCGCTGGCGGCGGTGCGCGCGTCGCAGGCCCCGAGGCCCCAGGTCTCCTGCCGCTCGAATATCTCGCGCTGCCACCAGGAGTAGGGCTCGTTGACGCTCCACCCGGCCTTGCCTTCCCAATCGTCACAGTCCAGCACCAGCCCCGGCCGGTCGCGCTTGCGCCAGAGCAAGGCTTGCACCAGCCCCGACACCGCCTTGGGCTTGAACAGGTGGACGATGTCCGGTCGCCACTGCGCGAGCCGGTGCACGGCGCTTCTGGCCAGCGCCACCTGCGTCCACGGAGCCCCGACCAGCGGCAGGGCCGCGCCGCGCGGTCGGGGGAGTGCGTGGACCTCGACGCCGGCATCGCTCCACCGCCGCCCGTAGCTGGCCGGATCATCGTAGGGAGGAACCACCACCCGCACCTGGTGCCCGCGCGCAGCCATGGCGCGCGCCATCGGCATCACGCGGCGCGCGGTCGTGTTCTTCGGCGCGAACCCAAAGGGCGCGACGTAGACCAGGTTCACGCTAGGCCGCGCGTCGCCAGGCCAGCAGCGCCAGCACCCCCAGCACCCAGAGAGCACCGGCGACGCCGCTGACGATGGCGCCGACGCGCAGCGGGTGCGATGAGAACTCAAACGTGACCGTATGCCGCCCGGCGGAGGGAATCAGCACAGCCCGTTGCGCCAGATTCGCCTGCCAGATCGTGGTGCGTCCGCCGTCGATATATGCCTCCCAACCCGGGTACAACGTGTCGTTGAGCACCAGCATGCGCGGGCCCTCGGAGACGACCTCGATGGTGACGCGCTCCGGGGTGTCCTCGATCATCACGGCCGTCGCCGGGGCGTCGAACCTGATCCAGGCGTCGCGCGTTCCAAACTCACGCCTGAGGCGCGCCACGTCGTCGGGAAGGACGAGACCCACCGGCTCACGGCGTTGCATGATTCCCATGTCCTCCAGGGCACGGCGAATCGGGTTAGAAAGCTCAGGGTCACGTGTCGACGTGGTCAGCCACGCCTCCTCGGTTGGGACAAACCCCGGGTACGACAGCGCCCGGCTGGCGCTGGCAACGGTTCCCGCCAATCCCACGCGCACCGGCATCCAAATGCGCTGGGCCTCCCGCGCGCGCCGCGTGATGGTCACGTCTCCGGCCAGCTCCACGAGCATTCCGCGTCCGGGGCGCAGGAGCACGCCCACCGACGACCCGTCGTCCAGCAGCAGCGAGAGTCCGCGGACGTCGAGCACTCCGCCGAGCGGCTCAATGGTGATGTCCGTGACGTGCATGGAGGTTTCCAATCGCGCGCTCGACAGCACCGTGTGCGGCGGCAAGCCGTCCCGCGACGGCGTAGGCGACGCATTCGCCAGTCCGACAAACGTCGGGTCGCCGGCGTCGCGCTGCAGCGGCCACTCGACCTCACCGCCGCCCGCGTCGGTCAGCACGATGCGGCCGGCCTCGGGGCCGGTGTCGCCAGGAGCCCCAGACGCGAGAATGGCGACGCCCGTCACGCCGGCAACATCGAGGGCGTCGATGTGGAGCGGCTCCCTGAGTCTCGCGACCAGCCGCAGATCGAACGCGGCGACATCGGTCTCGAAGGCGTCGAAGCGATCGTCTATCACCACGTCAACACTCAGCATGTCCAAGGCGTGATTCGACGGCACGGTCTTGAGCTGATTCAGCAACAGCGCGTCGGGATGGGCCGCCGAGCCGGGAATCACCGTCTCGCGCAGCGCCACGTGGGTGGAGAGCGGCAAGAGGCCGCCGTCGTAGCCGTCGGGCGTGTCCAGCCCGTAGGCCATGGTGAGATTCGGATTCAAGATGTCCCGGTTCTTCCAGGCCACCTTGAACTCTCGCCACGGCACCTCGCCGAGCTGATCGAACCACGCGCTGGCAAGCGCCGCACGGTCGGGATCGTTGATCTCGTAGGAGGGATCGGCCATCGAGAGGACCCTTCCCGAACCGGCAATCTCGTTCAAGCGCGGCAGTGACTGGCCCTTTGCTTCGTAGGCGTCAATGGGAATCGCTTCCCTGATGGCCGCGGGGCCGGCCGCTGCGGCAAGCTCCGCGACGACGATGAGGGGCGCCACCCAGGCGACTGCGGGGCGGGGCGCCAGCATGGCGAGCGTCACGAAGACGACCGCGACCGCGGCGACGAGCCCCCACGTCCAGGCAAGACCGTCGCGCAGGGGCGGCTCGGCGATAGCAACTCCGAGCGACAACCCGCCCAATCCCGCGAGCACCGCGAGCCAGGCGCCGAGCCGCCGGAGGCGCTCGCGCCGCGGCCGGTCCGATGCCGCCATCAGCGCGTCGGCGCCGTAGGCCGCCAGCAACGCCAGCGCGAATACGGCGACGAGGAGCCAGCGCGCCGGCACGCGGAAGAGCGCGACACCAGGCACCACCCGATGCGCCAACCCGAACAACGGCGTTGCCGGTCCCAAGGCCAGCAGGATCGCCACCAACGCCGCCAGGACTAGAAAGACAACGCGCGGCTCGCGCCAGCGATGCACCGCGCCAAGCGCCGCCAGCACAACGCCCACGACGCCGACGTAGGCCACGAACTCCGTGCTCGACGGCAGATGCAGAAACGTTGGGAGCAGGCCGGGCAGCGCCTCTCCAGTCGGCAGCGAAAAGGAGACCGCCTCGTGAAACATCAGCCCGCCGGAACGGATGCCCTCACGCGAAAGATCGAGGGCCGGCACGATCTGGGCCGCGGCAAGCCCGGCGCCGCCCACGACGCCGATGAGCCACATTGACAGCCCGATCAGCGCCCCATGCGCTCGCTGCCGCGAGGACGCATTCCCCACACGCCGGAACCCGGCCACGAGCGCCCAGGCCAAACCCAGCATCAAGCCCATATAGGCCGTCTGCGGGTGACCGGCCAGCATCATCAACGCCACGATCAGCGGCGCCACCGCCCACCAGCGCTTGCCCCCCGCCACGCCCAGTTCGATGGCCAGAATCAGCAACGGAATCCATGCAGCCACGCTGACCTGGTTGATGTGCTCCATCTGCCCGGCGAAGAACCCGCTGAACGCGAAGGCCGCGGCTCCGGTCGCAGCGGCTGGCCACCCGAGGCGCAGGCCCACGCGAATAAGGGCCAACATCCCGACGGCTCCCAGCGCCACGTGCAGCATCAACGCCGTCGAGAGAGCACGCGCCGGATCCAGCAGATACAGGGGCCAGTTGGGCGGATAGAGCACCGCCGACTGCGTGTTCGCCAGGAACGGCACGCCCATGAATACGTGCGGATTCCAGAGCGGAAGGCGGCCCTCGCCAAGCGACGCCGCGGCGTAGGCCCAGTAGGGATAGAAATAGGTCTGCGTGTCGTATCCCGAGAGCACCAGGCCCTCGAAGATCAGCCGGCTGTAGATGGTGAGCAGGCCGGCTAATGCCAGACCCGCAGCCGCGATGACGCCCAGGCGCGATCCACGCGGCCGCGCGTCAATCGTCGTCACCGTGCGCGCGCCGCTGCTTGCTAGATCTCTTCCGACAAGATGATGGCTTCGGCGACCTCGCGCATCGGCTTGCGACGGTCCATGCTGAGCTTTTGGATGCGTCTAAACGCCTCGGGCTCATCCAAGCCGAGTTTCGTCATCAGCAGACCTTTGGCGCGCTCGACCGCCTTGCGCGTTTCGAGCTGATCCTTGAGATCGGCCACCTCGTCGCTGATGGCCAGGAACTCGCGGTAGCGCGACATGGCCACTTCCAGCGCCGCCTCGAGCTCGTTGTCGCGCAACGGCTTGAGGACGTAGTTGATGGCGCCGGCTTCGAGCGCCTGGCTGATGAGGTGTCGGTCCGAGTACGAGGTGACCAGCACGACCGGGGCGATGCGCTCGTCGGTGAGGCGGCGCGCGGCCTCGATGCCGTCCATCTCCGGCATGCGGATATCCATGACGACGACGTCGGGCCGCAGCTCGCGCGCCATTTTGACCGCGCTCTCGCCGTCACCGGCCTCACCGACGACCTGATAGCCGGACGCCTGCAGGCGCTCGGTGAGGTCCATCCGGATGATGGTCTCGTCTTCTGCCACGATTACACGCAAGGACACGCCACTATCACCTTCAGCGCGGAGGCCGGGTGGATCGCCCGGCGCAGAGTCAGCCTAGCAGCATCCAGATTCGCGTTGACGCCCTCACCCCACAACCCCTAGTATCCGCTGGCCATGCACACCCTATGGATGGCGTGTGCGGTGATGAAAATCCGCAAATGATTGGGAGGACATGCGGATGCGTGTGACCTGCCTGCAAGAGAACCTGAGCCGCGGCCTGGCGCTCGTGAGCCGCGCCGTCGCCACCCGGAGCACGCTGCCCGTGTTGAGCAACGTGCTATTGCAGTCCGAAGACGGCGGGCTGCGGCTTTCGGGCATGAACCAGCAGCTCGCGATGTCGGTGTGGCTGGGCGCGAGCGTCGAAGACGAGGGCGCCATCACCGTGCCCGCCCGGCTGTTGAGCGATTTCGTCGCCCAGCTTCCCGAGGGGCCGGTGACCGTGGCCACCGACGATGAAACCGACAGCCTCAGCGTCGCGTCCGGTCGGTACCAGGCCAAGATCAAGGGGCTGAGCGCCGAAGATTTTCCGCCCATCCCGACGACGGGCGACGAGCGCGAGGTCGACCTGGCCACCGACCTCCTGGCCGACGTGATCGGTCAGGTGGTGACCGCGGCCGCAACCGACGACAGCCGACCGGTGCTGGCCGGCGTGTCGATCACCATCGGCCCGGACCACATCGAGCTGGCCGCCGCCGACGGCTATCGACTGGCCGTGCGCCGCGAGGACGTGGAAACTGGCCTGGCCGAGCCGGTGCAGATCGTCGTGCCGCGTCCAGCCATGGTCGAGCTGCAGCGAATGCTGGCCGACGATCCGGGCACCGTGACCATCGGGCTCAGCGAAACGCAGTCGCAGGTCTTGTTCCGCACGAGCACAGTTACCTTCATCGCCACGCTCATCGACGGGCAGTTTCCGAATTACCCGCAGCTGATCCCAGGCGAAGTCGACACGCGCGTCGTGGTCGACACGCAAGCCTTTGCGCAGGCCACCCGCATCGCTTCCCTCTTCGCAAGCTCCGGGGCAAATGTCATCAAGCTGCACGTGCAGCCAGGCGCCGAAGGAGAATCCGGCCGCATGGTGCTGACGTCGAACTCGGCCGAGCTTGGCGAAAACTCCGGCGAGCTCGACGCCGAGGTCAGCGGCGACGGCGGGCTCATTGCCTTCAATCCCCGCTTCTTGTCCGAGTGCCTGGGCTCGATCGCCACCGAGCGCATCTCGGTGGGCACCTCCGGCGCCACCAGCCCCGGACGATTTCGTCCCGTGGACGGCGACCAGGAGGTCGAGACCCACAGCCACGTGATCATGCCCATGCACACGGTGAGCTAGGCATCGCGGGCGACCGTCGCCGTCAGGTCGCGGCATGACCGCTGCCGCCGGCTTGGGCAGCCGGGCGTTTGTGAGCACCGGCCGAGGACCGGTGGTGGCGGCGCACACGATGGTGTCGACCGGCCACCCTCTGGCAACGGCCACGGGGATTCGCCTGCTCCTGGACGGCGGCAACGCGTTCGATGCCGCGATTGGGGCCGCCGCCGTCATCGCGGTGGTCGAGCCCAGCTCCAACCAAATCGGCGGCGACGTGTTTGCGCTCTGTCGTCCGGCGGCCACGGGCATCGTCGAAGCCGTCAACGCCAGCGGGCCGGCGCCGACAGCCGCTGATCCATCGGGCTACGCCGAGGGCATTCCCACCCACGGGCTGCGGTCCGCCACGCTGCCGGGCGCCGTCGCCGCCTGGGAGGTGATCAACCGGCGGTATGGGCAGGCGCCGCTGGAGCGCCTGCTGGCGCCCGCCATCGTGTATGCCAGCGGCGGGTTTCCCGTCGACATGGCGCTGGCCGGCGCGATCAGCCAGTCGCTCGAGGCGCTCAAGCAATTCCCCGCCACGGCCGCGGTGCTTTGCCCCAGCGGTCGCGCACCGCGACCCGGCGAGACTCTGGTGCAGCCGGACCTGGCGCGGACTCTCCGCGAGATCGCGGCCAATGGATCCGCCGGGTTCTACCAGGGGCTGTTTGCCGAGCGCTTGCTGCAAGCATCCGAAGCATCCGGGGGAGATTGGTCCGTCGAAGACCTGGCCGCCATGCCGGTTGAAGTCCTCCCGCCGCTGCGCACGGTCTATCGCGGCTATGCGGTGCTCGAGCAGCCGCTGCCGTCGCAGGGCTATCTCGTGCTCGCCGACCTCAACATCGCCGAGGGATTTGACGTGGCGGCGCTGCGATTCGGCACGGCGAACAGCCTCCACATCATGGTCGAGGCGCACAAACTGGCCTTCGCCGACCGCTTGGCGCACCTCGGCGACCCCGCGCACGTGGACGTCCCCGTCGACATGCTCGTGTCCAAGGAGTTCGCCGCCCGGCGGCGGATGATGCTGAACCCAGCGCGGGCATCAGTGCGTCCGGCGTCGAATGACCCGAGCGGTGTGGGACAGGACACCACGGCCGTGTCCGTCGTGGACGAGGACGGCAACGCCATCACACTGATTCAGAGCGTCTTTCAACAATTGGGCTCGGCGTTCATCGTTCCGGGGACCGGCGTGCTGCTCAACAATCGAATGAATGGGTTTTCGCTCGACCCGGCGAGTCCCAACTGCCTCGCCGGAGGCAAACGGCCCATCCATACGCTCAACACCTACATGGTCCAGCGCGAAGGTGCGTTGATGATGCTGGGCGGGTCGCCGGGCGGCCATTTCCAGACCCAGGCAAACTTCCAAGTCTTGACCAACGTCATCGACCACGGGATGCACTGGCAGGCCGCGATGGACGCCCCACGCTGGTATCACGACGCCGACACGGACACGTTGACGCTTGAGTCTCGGTTCGAGTTGGACGTCGCCAGCGCCCTGGAGCGGCGTGGTCACGGCGTCGCCTGGGCGCCCGCGTTCACCCCGCGTGCCCGCAGCCAAGGCATCATGCTCGACCCGGCGAGCGGGGCCCGGTTTGGCGCAACCGACCCACGATGGCACGGACAAGTTCTAGGGTATTGACCCGGCTGGCGATATGCTGACGTTCGCCCCATGGGCCAATCTGCCGCGGAGACCTGGAGAACGCTGATCGACGCCCCAACGTCCGCCGGCGACCACATGCCGCCCGCACCAAGCGACTCGCCGTCCAACTCGTCGCGCATCGCGCTGGTGCTGGTGACCACGTTCTTTTCCGGCATGTCGATCCTGGCCGTCGAGATCACGGCCTCTCGCCTGCTGGCGCCGTTCTTCGGCACCAGCACCATCATTTGGGCCGTCGTCATCGGGCTGACGCTGCTGTATCTCTCCATCGGCTACTGGATCGGCGGCATGGTGGCGGATCGCCGGCCGCGTGAGTCGACCCTGTTCCACATCATCGCCATCGCGGCATTTGGCGTGGGGCTGATTCCTTTTGTCGCCGGCCCGGTGCTCGAAATCTCGTCCGAGGCCATCGCGAGTTTGAGCGGGGGGCTGTTTTTTGGCTCCCTGGTCGGCGTGCTGCTGCTGTTTTCGGTGCCGCTGACCATGCTGGGCATGGTGTCCCCATTTGCGATTCGCCTGGTCACCCGAGACGTGCAGCACGCTGGCCGCCGGGCCGGGCAGGTCTACGCGCTCAGCACCATCGGCAGCATCGTCGGGGCTTTTCTGCCCGTGCTCACCCTTGTGCCGACCTTTGGCACACGCCTGACCTTCTTGATCTTCGCTTGGGTGCTGCTCGGCCTGGCGCTACTCGGCGCGCGAAGCAACGTGCGCCGGGTCATCTACGCCGCCTTTGCCGTCATCATCATCATCCTGTGGCTCGTCATCCGGCCCGGCGCCGTCCGGCCCGTGGACGGCTTGGTGTGGGAGGGCGACTCCGCCATTCAGTTCATCCAGGTCATCGACGATCCGGGGCGGGGGCTGCGCCTGGTGCTCAATGAGGGCATTGGCACTCACTCCATCTACCACCCCGAGCATCTGCTCACCGGCGGGCCGTGGGACTACTTCCTGCTGGCGCCACTGATTGGCGGACAAGCGATGGCCGACGTGGACTCCCTCCTGGTCGTCGGCCTTGGCGCGGGCACGGTCTCCAAGCAGTACACCGCCGTGTACGGCGACGACGTGAAAATCGACGGCGTCGAGCTCGATCCCAAGGTCATCGAGCTCGGCCAGCGCTACTTCGACATGAACGAACCGAATCTGAAAACCATCGCCGCCGATGGCCGCACCTTCCTCCAGCATTCAGACGACCGCTACGACGTCATCGCCGTGGATGCCTACCGCCAGCCCTACATCCCGTTTCACCTAGTGACCCGCGAATTCTTCCAGGAGGCCCGCGACCGCCTGCGGCCAAACGGCGTACTGGCGCTCAATGCCGGGCGCACCGGCCAGGACTTTCGCCTGGTCGAAGTCCTGTCATCCACGATGCGGGCCGTCTTTCCCTACATCTACGTGATCGACCTTCCGACGGGCTACAACAACAGCCTGATCTACGGCGCCTTGCGCCCGATTTCCGACGAAGAGCTCCATGCCGCCGCGCTGGCGACCGACAATCCCGTCATGGAAGTGATCGCGAAGCGCCCGTGGCGGCTGCGACCCGTACCGGAGTCCACGGAGGTCTACACCGACGACTGGGCGCCCGTTGAACGCCTGATCGACGACATCATCGTGCGCGAGGCGCTTGGCGGCGCGCGGGGGCGAGCGCGATAGGGCAACTCGGAGTGATTTCTTGGCGACGGCACGATTCCGGCGTCGTCCGTCACTTCTGACGGCCGGATTGCCTTGACTTCGGCGCACGGGCCGGCACGGACGGCTCCCCAGCCGTGAGCGAAGGCACGCCGTGCAACCCTGTGCAGGGAGGGTTTGAGCAAACTCGAATGTCCCGCACCCAGCGACGGAGTTCACGACGCGCCGTGCTGCGCGCCTCGGTTGGTGTAGCGGCGGCGGCCCTTGCCGCGGCGTGCGGCGAAGGCGTTCCAGACTCGCAAACCACCCCCACGCCAATTGCCCCAGCCCCGGCGGAGCCGACGGCGCCGTCTGCCACCCAGGTGTCAACCCCGGCCTCACCAGAAGCTGCGACTCCGCCGGCGTCCCTCACGTCAGCCACGGACACGCCGGCGCCAACGGTGGCACGGACGACGGTGGGAGCCGCGCCGCCCACGGCCCAGGCGCAACCGGTGACAGCGGCTCCGGCAGCGATTCGCACGGCTGTGCCAACGGGCGCCACCGCGCCCGCGGCAGCTCGATCACCGACATCGCCCACAGCCTCCCCCGCGACGGCACCGCCGGTCACGGCGGCTCCCCGGCCTACGGCCGTCGCCGTCGGGCGGCCAACCGCCGCTCCGACGCCAACGCCGCGCACAACCCCAACGCCTGTTGCGACGCCAGCCCCCGAGGCAACGCCGACGCCCACACCGTCTCCGCACCGTTCGCCGTTGACCGGCCTGCCAATCTCGGCGGAGGCGCTCGACCGTCGCGTGGTCGCGGTCAAGATCGACAACGCCCCGGGGGCCCGTCCCCAGAGCGGTCTGAGCCAGGCGGACATCGTCTACGAGCACGAAACCGAAGGCTCCGTGACCCGCTACACGGCGTTTTTCCTGGATAGCGAGGTCGACCTTGTCGGACCGATTCGCAGTTCGCGATTCGTGGATCGCGACCTCGTCCAGCAATTCGACGCGCTGTTCGCCCACGTCGGCGCCAGCCAGCCGGTGATGCAAGACCTGCGTGCTTCGGCCGCGGCCGACATGGACCAGTTCTACTTCGCCGGGGACCGCCCCTACACGCGTCTCACGAGCCGCCCGTCGCCGTTCAACGTGTACGCGAGCCTGGCTAGCCTGCGCGACTTCGGCGCCCGCCGCTATTCAACCCGACGCTGGATTGAAGGTCTGGAGTTCACGGAGGATCCTCAAGGTCTCGGCGCCGTGCGGTCCATCACCATTCCGCCGGGCCCGCAAACCTATTTTCAAGTGCACTACAGCTATGACCCGGCCATCGGACAGTGGCGACGCTCGCTGGCCGGTGCTCCGGACATCGACGCGGCAAACGATGCCCCCATCACCGTCGCCAACGTGGTGATTCAGCACGTCGATATCCGGGTCACGGCCTTTATCGAGGACTCGCTCGGCAATCTCTCGCTGGCGATCCCCACCACCGGCTCGGGCCCGGTGACCGTGTTTCGCGATGGCTTGCGAATCCAGGGCACGTGGGAACGGCCCAATGCCAAGGCCGTCACGCGTTTCAAGACCGCGCGCGGCACCCCGTTGGAGCTGCGGCCCGGCCATACCTGGGTCCACCTGCTCGACGTCGACCAGCCCGTCGACAGCGGCTGATCTCAACCGCGGCGTTCTTCGCCGGTGGCGTACGCTAGCGGCGCCCATCGCAGGCCGGAGCCCGTCATGACCACCGAGCGCGTTGTCCTACTTCCCGAGCCGCAGCACCAGATGCTCTTGCAGCATCGCCAAGTCGTCGAGGAGGCAGGCGGAACCATTCGGCACGCCGACCTGCACGATGCCGCGGTTCGCCGCGCCGCCCTGCCGGAGGCGACCGTCGTCGTGGTGCAGGGACACGAAATGGTTGACGAGGACTTCGCCGCCGGCGCGAGCTTGCACGCCGTGTGCTGCTGGTCGGACGGCGTGGACACGGTGGACTTGGAAGCGGCCACACGGCACGGCGTGCCGGTTGGCAACGTTCCCGACCTCTGCATCGACGAAGTGGCCGACCACGCGCTGATGCTGCTGCTGGCCTGCTACCGCCGGCTCGGCTTTGCCTACCGGCAGATCCACGAGCGCCTGCCGCTCTCGCGCTACGACATCTGCGACGCTGCGGAGCCGTGGCCCCGGCTGCGCGGGCTCACCCTGGGCCTGCTTGCATTCGGCAACATCGCGCAGGCCATGGCCCTGCGGTGCCAGGTGCTGGGCATGTCGGTCATCGCGCACGATCCCTACATCGACCCCAGCGTCATGCACGACATGAATGTCGAGCCCGTCGAATTCGACGACCTGCTGCGCCGTTCCGACTATCTCTCGATCCACGCACCGCTCAATCCGAACACTCACCACCTGTTCGACGCTGACGCCCTGTCGAAGATGAAGTCGAGCGCGTTTCTGATCAACACCGCGCGGGGGCCGATCGTGGACGAGGCGGCGCTTGTGGCCGCGCTCCGAGCGGGAACAATTGCCGGCGCCGGGCTGGACGTGTTCGAGGTCGAGCCCGCGACCCACGACAACCCGCTGCTCTCGATGCCCAACGTCGTCACCACGCCGCATCACGCCGGCGAGTCCGATGAGATGCACGCCTTCGGTCCCGAGGCGGCCATGAACGACGTGGCCCACGTGTTGCGGGGCAATCCGCCGCGATCCGTTCAGAACCGGGCCGTGCTTGGCGAAGGCGGCGGCTAGCTTCGCGCCATGTGTGGCGCGCGCGTCGGGCGCAAGGCATAGCCCCATGTCCGTACGGGTCACCGGCTGGGGCGGCATCGGCGAGATCGGCGGCAACAAGCTGCTGCTGGAGGACGACGACTGGCAGGTGCTGCTCGACTTTGGCAAGTCGTTCGGCGCCCACGCGCGCTACTTCGAGGAGTTCCTCACCCCGCGCACCACGACCGGCGCGTTCGACTTCCTGCGAACAGGGTTGCTTCCGCCGCTCGAGGGCTTGTATCGGCCGGATCTCGAGCTGCTGCCGGAGGTCAGGACCTTCTGGACCCGCGCAAGGAAACAGGCCGGCTACCGGAATGACGTGCGACCGCGCGCGGTGCTGCTGTCGCACGCGCACCAGGACCATCACGGGCACCTGTCGTTTCTGAATACCGACATACCCATCGTCAGCAGTTCGACCACCGCGCTGATCGTCAAAGGGATGCAGGACTGCGGCCAGCCCGGCCTGGAAAACGAAACCGTCATCGTCCGACCCCGAATCCCCGACGGCACGGTGCTCAAGACCGAGCAGGCGTCCGGCGACCAGCGATCCTGGTCCCTGGTCGATGGGGACGCCTGGACTGACGCGGCCGAAAGCTTCTGGATGACGCCCCACTTCAACAAGCAGACGGCAGGTTGGACGCTGCGCGGCACGGCGCCGTTCAGCGGAGCAATCGACGGTCATCGCGTCCGCGCCTTTCCGGTGGACCATTCGATACCCGGCGGGAATGGATTCGCCATTGAGACGTCGGTCGGCTGGATCGCGTATTCGGGTGACATTCGCATGCACGGTCACGGCGGCGATCTCACCCGGCAGTTCGCCCGCGAACTGCGAGATCTCGACCTGGCGCTGCTGATCTGTGAGGGAACCCAAGCCTCGTCCGAAGGTCCCGCGGCCACCGAAGAAGGGGTTCGACAAAGCGTGCATGAGGCTGTCGGCAAAGCTGAAGGGCTGGTGGTGGGCGATTTCAGCCCGCGCAACTTCGAGCGGCTCGACACGTTTCTCGATGCGGCGCGACACGCCGGACGGCAGCTCGTGGTGCTGGAGAAGGACGCGTTTCTGCTGCACGCGCTCGCCACCGCCGATCCCACAACGCCGCTGCCTGATCCCGCGCGGGGCCCCCTGGTCTATCGCGAGCGGCGCGAGAGTCGCAGGGCCTGGGGGCAGCTGGTGGCCGAGACCTACGGCAACGCCATGGTCGATCCAGACGAAATCGCCCGCTCGCCCGGCGAGTTCGTCTTGGCGTTGAGCTTCTACGACGTGCTGCGGCTGCTAGACGTCGATGCCGGCGGCGGCACCTGGATCTACTCCACCAGCGAGCCGTACAACGAGGAGCAGGTCATGGACATCAACCGGCTGCGGCAGTGGGTGGACCTGTTGCAGATGGAGATGCTGGGCCGACTCGGCGACGATCCCAGCCAGGAGCGCTTTCACGCCTCGGGGCATGCCTCGGGACCCGACCTGCTCGAGTTCATCGAAATCGCCCAGCCGCGCCGCTTGATGCCGATCCACCTGGAATCGGCGGGCTTGGACTTCTACCGCAAGCACGTGCCGGCCCTGGGAATCGAGCTTGCCGAACCGGTGTGGGGGCAGGCGGTTGAGGTTCCGCCCTAGCGACTTCGGCGCCCGAAACAGGCGAGGCGTCGAAGCCTGCCCCGCCGACACTGCCCGCACGCGTCACCGAGCGCGAGACGATTGCAGGCTGGCCCGAGGTCAGGTCCGGAAACCCGCACTCCGTACAGATTAGAGGCAGGCCTCGGCCCAGCGAACTACCGCTTCTGCAATTCCCAGCGCTTCCACATACTCCTGATCAGAAACAGGCTGGGCGATGCTGGGATACCGGGTAGCCGTTGCGAATGGGTTCAGCTTCTCGGCTTGCCGGATCGCTTCCGGCACATCTTCGCCGGCATCCTCGAGCAAGGTCAGCAAGAGACTGATGTCATGCACGTAGGGAAAATCGACGCCCCGCGCGAGTAACAGGGCTTTTACTGCTTTCTCCGCCGCCTGCTGGGCATCGAAGCACAGATCTTCGAGGTAGATGCCCGATGCACTATTCGCGGCTTTGGAGAGATTGCTTCGGGCGCGGTTCAGCCATTCCCGAGGATCGTCGGGCGGGTAACGCCTACGCGGCTTCATAGACCACGGTGCCCTCCCGTAGGGCAGGCTTGATTATCAGCGCATGGCTGTCCTTGTAGCGCTCGACATGCGCCGGCGCGACGACTGTCGCATCAACGGCAACCCGAACTCCGCGCAGGTTTCGGTAGATGCGCGCAGCGAGGTCGCGCTCGTCATCGGCATCCTTGACCACCAGCAAATCCACATCGCTGTTGCGCCCCATCTCACCGCGGGCCGCCGAACCAAACAGAATGACCTTCTCAGGCCGAGCAACCTCGACCACACGCCGCACGATGTCGTCGAGGGTGTCGTGGTCAAGCCTCTGATTGTTCATGCGAATCTCGCTAAGGCTCAGGCCGACACAACTCCGCAAACATCATACGGGCGGCAGACCGGTTGAGTGCTTGGGCCCGAGTCGCCGCATGTCGCCCTCGTTGATCGGCCACCTATCGCTGGGGTGATCGCGGTCCGAGCCGAAGCGAAACGTATTGACGCGGCCAAGACCACCGGCGACCATCAAGCACGCTAGTCGCCCTTCTCAGGCTTGGCATCGATGGCTCGCAGGATCGTCGACCTCACCCAGCCACTGGCTCCCGACGGAGCCGCTGGGTCATTCAGCGTCCGCGAATACGAGCGGCCGCGCAGCGGCCACGGCGTGTTTCATCGGGTTGACATGGAAACCACGGTCGGCACGCACGTCGTCACGTCGCGGCGCTATCTGGCGTCGGGCTATTCGCTGTCCGAGGCCCCGATTGACCGATTCTTCGGCGAGGGCGTGGTGGTGCGGCTGGCGGCGTCGAACGGCGCGACCGAGATCACCCAGATGGACTTGGACGAAGCGGCGGGAGATCGCCTGCGCCGCGACGACATTGCCGTCCTGGCGCTGCCGCCCGAGGCCTCGGGCGGCGCCCGGCTCTCGGTGTTTGCCTCGCAATGGCTCTGGGACAAGGGCGTCAAAATGCTGGTGCTCGATGAGCGCATTGCCATCGGCTCGTCCCCGTCGTGGAACGAAGAGCGCACCGTGCTCACGTCGCTATTCGCCAATGAGATTCCGGTCGTGCGCGGCGCCACGAACACCGATCAGCTCAGCGACGAACGCTTCGCGGTGATGGCGCTGCCCATGCGTATTGAGGGCGTCGAAGCCTGGCCGGTTCGCGTGGTTGCCCTCGATCCGGGCGAGCCGCCGAGCGATGAGCCTCCTCCGGCTCAAGCCGTCACTGACGAAGCGGCCACAGCCGCACCCGACGCCGAGGCTTCCGAAGCGGACACGCAGGATGTATCCGGAACGGCGGCGGCAGCTGCACCCGACGCCGAAGTCTCCGAAGGCGATGGGCCGGCCGTAGAGCCGCCAGCCGCCGCGGCGGAGCCGACGGCCGCAGCAACAGGCGACGCCGAGCCAGAGCAGGATGCGCCGACTGCCGAGAAGCGAACGGCCGAAGCCCCCGACGCCGAGCCCGCGACGACGGAGGCGTCGGCCTCGGATGCCGAAGGCGATGCCGCCGGCGCCGACGATGCCGAAGAAGCGGCGCCCGAAGTGGCCGATGCCAAGGCCGCCGACGACGTCAGCGACGCGGAATCAGAATCGTCTCGCCAATCTGGATAGTCCACGGCTCGTCGATCCCGTTGACCGCGGCAATCTCTTCGAACGAAAACCCGAAGCGACTGGCGATGCCGGCCAGCGTGTCGCCGGGCTCGACGATGTACCCGATATAGCGGGCGGGTCGCTCGGTACGCACCGGCACGACCGTGGGCGTCGGCACCGTGGTCACCCTCAGTTCGGGCAGCGGCAGGTTGATGTTGGCGGCGGGCGGAGTCACCACCGAGAGTCTGGGGCCGGACACGGTCGGCGTGCGCGCCGGCGCCGCAGCGGTTGGCCGTAGAACGTCCGGCATCTCACCGCGAGCGCGAAGCACGTTGTCGGCCACGACGATGAACACCACCGCTGCCACCACCAGGATCGCCGCGACGACAATGACCAGCGTGCCTGCCGCGCTTGGGCCCGGTTCTTCGGCCGGAGACGGCGCGACCGGCCGCCTGCCGTCGCCTACGTCACGATCCGTGTTGGACAGAGACACCTCGGCGGAATCTACCAGCGGGAGGCAGGCGGCGGGCTGAAGCGAGTTCCCGGCGGCATACAGCGGCCGGACAGCCTGGGGTGAGCGAGGGGACTTGAACCCCCAGCCTTCTGGGCCACAACCAGACGCTCTAACCTAATTGAGCTACGCCCACCATGCGATGTCGAATTCTATAACGACCTTCCGGTCCCGAATCCGTTGGGCGCGGCATCGGTGCGATGTACAATGCCTCAATGTTGAGTGGTCTTGTGCCGCGTTGGGATCGAGCGCACGTTTGCCCGTGCGCCTGACGCGGCTGAATGTCGCTGGTACCGCACCCCGATCGGCCGTCGATCGGGGTGCTTTGCGTTCCGGGGAGGCTCCGGACAGGGAGGTTACGGCGTGAGCGTTGAGTCAGATCCGCTGCGGACCGAAGAGCTGCACTCGGTGGGCAACCGGACGATCGTCGAAGGCTTGACCTTTGACGACGTTCTCCTGGTCCCGGGACGATCCGAGGTCCTTCCCACCGATGTGTCGACGCGCACGCGCATCACCCCGCGAATCACGCTCAATGTTCCCTTGGTTTCGGCGGCGATGGACACCGTCACCGAAGCCCGCATGGCCATCACGCTGGCGCGGGCCGGCGGGATTGGCGTGATCCACCGCAACCTGGGACTCGAGGATCAGGCGCTCGAAGTCGACAAGGTCAAGCGCTCGCAGTCCGGAATGATCGTCGACCCCATCACCCTGCCTCCAACGGCCACTGTGGGCGAGGCCAATGAGGTCATGGCGCGATACCGCATTTCGGGCGTGCCGATCACCGACTCCCGCGGGCAGCTGGTCGGCATCCTCACCAACCGCGACCTGCGCTTTTGCCGCGATGACGCGATGCAGGTCGCCGATTTGATGACGACGGAGCGCCTGGTCACCGCACCGGTTGGAACCACGCTCGAGCAGGCCGAGGAGCTGCTGCATCTGCACCGCATCGAGAAGCTCCCGGTTGTGGACGACAGCGGCCAACTGCGCGGCCTCATCACGGTCAAGGACATCGCCAAGCGCGAGGAGTTTCCCGGCGCCGTTTATGACGCGTCAGGACGATTGGTTGTGGCCGGCGCCATTGGCACCCACAACGAAGGGCTGCCACGCGCCCGCGAGCTGGTTTCGGCAGGAGCCGACGCCGTGGTGGTGGACTCCGCCCACGGCCACCACAGCGCGGTTATCGACACGGTTCGCCGCGTCAAGGAGTCGCTCGACGTGGACGTGATCGCCGGCAACGTGGCAACCGCGGCGGGCGCCAGCGCGCTGATCCAAGCGGGCGCCGACTGCGTCAAGGTCGGCATCGGCCCCGCGGCCATCTGCACCACGCGCGTGGTGGCCGGCGTGGGCGTGCCTCAACTCACCGCCATTTCCGACTGCCTCGGTCCGTGCAGCGAGCACGGCGTGCCGCTCATCGCCGATGGCGGCGTGCGCTATTCGGGTGACATCGCCAAGGCGATCGGCGCCGGCGCGGCCGCGGTCATGATCGGCAACATGTTCGCCGGCACGGACAACAGCCCGGGCGAGATCGTCTACCGACAGGGCGAGCGATTCAAGGAATACCGCGGCATGGGCTCGATCGGCGCCATGATGGAGCGCGCGGGCGCTTCACGCGACCGCTACGGTCAGCACCAGGTGCAGGATGCCGCCAAGCTGGTGGCCGAGGGCGTGGAAGCCCAGACGCCCTATCGCGGTCCCACGGTGAACATGATCAGTCAGCTTGTCGGCGGCCTCCGGTCGGCGATGGGATATGTCGGCGCGGCCGACATCCGCGAGCTCCAGACGAAGGGCCGATTCGTTCGTGCTTCCCGTGCCAGCGTCGATGAGGGGCACCCGCACGATGTCGTGCTCATCAAAGAGGCGCCCAACTACCACGCGCCGCGCTAGCCGGCGCGCTCGCGCACCGGAACGACACCTGAAGTACACCGCGCGGGCACGAGGCCGCCGCATGCGCCGCTCCGTCACGCGTCGATGAGCCTGATCCTGGGAGTGGACACGGGCGGCACGTTCACCGACGCCGTCCTGCTCGACGCGGACTCCGGGACGGTCACAGCCGCGCACAAGGCGCTCACCACCCACGAGAATCTGGCCGTCGGCATCGAGGCCGCGCTAGATGGGTTGCCCGCCGATGTCTGGCCGCACGTGCATCGAGCGGCCCTGTCCACCACGCTGGCGACCAATGCCGCCCTGGAGGGGTTGGGAAGCCGCGTCGGCTGCATCCTCATCGGATACGACCCCGGCGTCATGCGGCACTACCGCCTGGACCGCCACGTTCGCGCCTCCGCGGTTGCGCACGTGGGAGGACGCCACGACATCTTCGGCGAGGAGGTGACGCCGCTCGACGAGAATGGGCTGTGCGACGCGGTGAAGCGCCTGGCGCCCGAGGTCGACGCGCTGGCCGTTTCGAGCTACCTCGCGCCGCGCAATCCGGATCATGAGCGGCGCGCGGTGCGTTTGGTCAGCGAGCTCACCAGCCTGCCGGTGGTGGCCGGCGGCGCCCTGAGTTCGCAGATCAACTCCATTCGCCGCGCCACGACGGCCACGCTCAACGCCAAGTTGCTGGCCGTGACCAGCGAGCTGCTCGACACGCTGGAGCATGCAGTCCGGCGGCGCGGCGTGAGCCCGGCGCCAATGGTCGTCCGCGGCGACGCGACGCTGATGGCGCTGGACCTGGCCCGCGAACGGCCCATTGACACCCTGTTCTCGGGACCCGCGGCCAGCGCCGTCGGAGGCGCCAGGCTGGCCGGCATCGACCAGGCGGTCGTGGTCGACATGGGCGGCACGTCCACCGACGTTGGAATTCTCGACGGCGGACGCCCGAACCTGAGCAAGCGGGGCGCATCTCTCGCCGGCTGGCGGACGGCCGTGCGCGCGGCCGCCGTGCGCTCGGCAGCGATCGGCGGTGACAGCCGCGTACGAGCGGACCCACTCGACCTCGTCATCGGACCCGAGCGCGTCGTGCCGCTGTCGCGCGCCGCCCGCGAGTCGCCCGAGATCCGCGACCGCCTGGCCGAGCTTGACGCGCAACGCCTCTCGCATCGGCTGGTCCCGGTATGGGAGTTCTTCGCCCTGGGCCGACCTCGCGCCGACGAAGTGGTATCGACCGGCGAGCAGCGCGTGCTGGAGGCGCTCGAACACGGTCCAATCGACGTGCTCACGCTTGCCAGGCAGGCCGGCGTCGCCGACGCCCGCCTGGTCCCCATCGACGGCCTGGTTGCGCGCCGGCTGGTCACCCGGATCGGGCTCACCCCCACCGACCTGCTGCACGTGCGCGGCGACTACACCGAGTTCGATGTCGACGCAGCGGCCCTCGCCAACCGCATTGCCGCACGCGAGAGCCGCACCGAGTACGACGCGTTTGTGGCGCGCGTCCACGAGGCCGTGATTCGCGCGCTGTGTGTCGCCACCCTGCGCCGCGCCATTGCCGCGGGGCGGCCCGATCTCGCCGAATCGGACGAGAAGCTCGGCGCCTACTTGCTCGATGCGAGCGCGTCGCCGTCCAGCCGCGTCGGGCCGCTGGACGTTGGTTTGGGTCTCACGCTGCCGCTGATTGCCCTCGGCGCCGCGGGGGCGGCATGGTTGCCCCAGGTGGCGAGCCGTCTCCGCACCGAGGTCATCGTTCCCGATCACGCGGCCGTCGCGAGCGCGGTTGGCGCCGCGTCCACCCGCATCGTGCAGGAAATCGAGGTGCTGCTGCGACCGCAATATCTGCGCCGCGGTGGAGTCATCGACTACGCCGTCCACAGCCCTGCGGGTCGCGCGATGTTCGCCTCCGAGTCCCAGGCCCGCGAGCATGCGCTTGCCGTCGGCCCCCGCCTCGCCGCGGAGGCCGCCGCCGAGGCCGGCGCGTCCTGCCCCACCATCGACGTCGATGAACACACCTGGAGCCTCGACCAGGACGACCCCGAAGCGCCGGCCCAACTCATGGAAACCCGCTTCCGTTTTACGGCCACGGAGGCCGGCACCGCCTAGCCAACCTCGATCGGCCCGCTCGCCTATAATCGACACCGTCACCGCGCAGCGCACCATGCCAGCCCGGCTGCGGCTTTGGGGGAGGCGAACGAAGCCTATGGCGACCAAGTTCTTGACCGAGGAAGGGCGTCTGCGCCTCGAGGCCGAGCTTCACGAGCTGAAGACGGTGAAACGCCCGGAGATCATCCGGCGCATCCACGAGGCCAAAGAGTTCGGCGAGCTGAGCGAGGGCAACGAGCCGGACGAGGTCAAGAACGACCAAGCGTTCACCGAAGGCCGCATCATGATGCTCGAGCGGCTGCTGCGCGACGCCATCATCGTCAGCGAGCATTCGTCCGACACCGTCAGCATCGGCGCCACCGTCAGCGTCCGCGACGACGGCGAGAGCCAGCGTGAGTTCACCATTGTCGGGACCGAGGAAATCGACCTCGCCACCGGCAAGATTTCGAACGAATCGCCGCTGGGCCTGGCGCTCGTGGGGCGCAAGGTCGGCGAGCATGTGACCGTGGAGACGCCCGCAGGCACGCGCGCCTACGAGATCACAGGAATCACCTGATCGCGGAGCCAGCGCCGGGCGACCGTCTCTACGAGGCGCGGCTCGCCAAGCTGAACCGCATGGCCGCCGCGGGCGATCCCGTGTTTCCCTCCCGCGTGCCCCGCTCGCACCGGGCGGCAGACGCGCGCTCGCTGGTCGACGATCCGAACGGCCCCGAGGTCGACGTCGCCGGACGCGTGATGTCACTGCGGCGGATGGGCAAGACGAGCTTCGCGGCAGTGCGCGACGGCTCGGGTGAGATCCAACTCTTTCTGAACGCCAGCGAGCTTGGCGCGGATGCCTATCGGCACGTCCTGGACGTGATCGACGTGGGCGACATCGTGTCGGCGGGCGGGCCGGTGTTTCGCACGCGTGCCGGCGAGCCGTCGGTGCGCGTGCAGCGCCTGACGGTGGCCGTGAAAGCCCTCCGGCCCCTGCCTGAGAAGTGGCGCGGCCTGCAGGACCCGGAAGCGCGGTACCGCCAGCGCTATCTCGACGTCATCGCCAATCAAGACGTGCGCGAGCGCTTCGAGGCGCGGACCAGGATCGTCAGCACAATCCGCCGCGTGCTCGACGCGCAGGGGTACATGGAGGTGGAAACCCCCTCGCTGCAGCCCCTCTACGGCGGCGGCAGCGCCGTGCCCTTCACCACCCACTACGAGGCCCTGGGACGCGACTTCTACCTGCGCATCGCCGACGAGCTGTATCTCAAGCGCCTGCTGGTCGCCGGCTACGAACGCGTGTATGAGATCTGCAAGGACTATCGCAACGAGGGCATTGACCGTACCCACTGCCCCGAGTTCACCATGCTCGAGGCCTATCAGGCCTTCGCCGACCTCGGCGACATGCTCCGGCTCACCGAGGCGCTGGTGGTGGAGGCGGCACGGGCAGTCGCGGGGGACACACGCGTCGCCTACGGCGAGACGACGCTCGACTTCACGCCGCCATGGCGGCAGGTGACCTACCGCGACGCGATGCTCGAGGCCGTGGGAATCGACCTCGACGACGAGCAGTTGAGCGATGAGCAAATCCGCGAGGCGGCGGTCGGCCGCGGCGTGGCACTCGAGGCCGGCGCGGCACGCGCCCGCATGCTCGATGAAATCACCAAGACCTGCGTGGAGCCCGCGTTCGTGCAACCGACCTTTCTCACCCGCTACCCGGCCGAGACGACGCCCCTGGCCAAGCGCGCCCCAGACGACCCGCGTTATGTCGAGCGGTTCGAGCCATTCGTGCTGGGCATGGAGTTGGGCAATGGCTATACCGAGCTGAACGATCCCATCGATCAGCGCCGCCGCCTGAGCGAGCAGGCGGACGACGATGCTGAGGCGCATCCGGTTGACGAGGATTTCATTCGCGCGCTGGAGCACGGCATGCCGCCGGCGGGCGGCCTGGGTCTCGGCATCGACCGGTTGACGATGGTGCTCACGGACGCGCCC
This sequence comes from Chloroflexota bacterium, assembly GCA_026706485.1. Classification (NCBI taxonomy): domain Bacteria; kingdom Bacillati; phylum Chloroflexota; species Chloroflexota bacterium. The sequence continues at coordinate 83,994 of JAPOYR010000010.1, forward strand.
AACATCCGCGACGTCATCCTGTTCCCCCAACTGCGAACGCCTGCGTAGAATCGGGGACAGAAGAACTCGGCCCGCGGTGCGTCGGCCGTTGCGATTCGATACGTTGCCCCCACATGCTTCCCCTGCGATTCATTCGTGAGAACGCGGACTTGGTGCGCGCCGGGCTGAGCGCCCGGGGCGACGACGCGCCACTGGATGGACTGCTGGAGCTGGACCGGAAACGGCGCGCGCTGCTGGTTGACGTGGAAGGCTGGCGAGCCGAGCGCAAACGCGTCTCCCGAGCCATCGGCACCGCGTCGGATGCTTCCGAGCGTGAGGCGCTGATTGCCCAAACGCGGGCGTTGTCGAAGGACCTCGATGCGTCCGAGCCGAAGTTGGGACAGATCGAAAGTGACCTCGATCGCCTCCTAGGGGAATTCCCCGCGTTGCCGCATGCGTCCGCTCCGGCCGGGCAAGACGCCAACGACAACCCCGTGGTCGCAGAGCACGGCACTCCGCCCGCCTTCGACTTCGAGCCGCGTCCGCACTGGGAGATCGGCGAGACGCTGGGCGTGCTCGACTTTCCGCGGGCGGCAAAGATCGCCGGATCGGGCTTCTGGCTATTTCGGGCCGGCGGGGCGCGCCTGCAGCGCGCCCTGGTCGCCTGGGCCATTGACTTTCAGGTACGCGAGCATGGCTACCTCGAAGTTTTGCCTCCGGCACTTGTCACAAGCCGGGGCATGGCCGACTCGGGCAAGCTGCCGAAGTTCGCCGACGATTCCTATGGGTTGCCCGCCGACGACCTTTGGCTCAATCCGACGGCCGAGGTGCCGCTCACGGCCATGCACCGCGACGAAGTCTTGGACGGCGGCACACTGCCACTCCGCTACGTGGCCTACACGCCGGCGTTTCGCCGCGAGGCGGGCGCCGCGGGCATCGACACGCGGGGCCTCCAACGCTTGCATCAGTTTGACAAGGTCGAGCTGTACGCCTTTTCCCTGGCCGAGCAGTCGTACGAAGAGTTGGAGACGATGCGCCGGCACGCCGAGGCGGCCATCGAGGCGCTGGGACTGCCCTATCGCACGCTGGAACTGTGCACCGGCGATCTTGGATTCACCTCCGCCAAGACCTACGACCTGGAGGCCTGGGCGCCGGGCGTGAACGCCTGGCTGGAGGTCTCGTCGATTTCGAATTGCGAGGCGTTTCAGGCACGTCGCGCCGGCATCCGGACCCGGAAGCCCGGTGGCAGCCACACGGAATTCGTGCATACGCTCAATGGGTCCGGGCTTGGTATGGCCCGTACGATGGTGGCCATTCTGGAGAACTACCAGCAGGCGGACGGCACAGTCCGCGTGCCGGAGGTTCTCCAGCCGTATCTCGGCGGCCAGAAAGTGCTTGAGGTGGAGCCCGGATGGCAGTAGACCCGGTGATCGACCGGCATCCCACTCTGCAGCTCATTGGCCGCACGCCGCTGGTTGAAACCCGCCTCTTCCGGGATCGCTATCCGAGAGCAAGGGTCTTTGCCAAGGTGGAGGCCTTCAATCCGGGCGGGTCGATCAAGGATCGCCCCGTCGCGCGCATGCTGGCCGACGCGCAGGCGCGCGGCGACCTTCGCCCCGGTCAAACCATCCTCGACTCGTCGTCGGGCAACGCGGGCATCGCCTACGCGATGATCGGCGGGCTCCTGGGGCACGACGTCGAGATCGTGATGCCCGACAACGCCAGCCGGGAGCGCGTGCAGCGCATCACGGCGCATGGCGCGCGCATTCGCTTCACCGACGCCATCCTGGGCTACGACGAGGCCATGCGTGAGGTCCAGCGCCGCCATGAAGCGGCCCCCGAGCGCTACTACTTCGCCGACCAGTACAGCAACGAATCGAACTGGCAGGCGCATTACGACGGCACGGCGAGCGAGATCCTGGCCCAGGCCCCGCCCGACATCACGCATTTCGTCGCGGGCGTCGGCACCGGCGGCACGATCACCGGCGTCGCGCGCCGATTCGACGAGGTATCCCCCGACGTGCGGATCGTGTGCGCCACTCCACCGGAGTTTCCGGGTATCGAGGGCTTGAAACCCATGGGGCCCGACCACCTCGTACCGGCAATCCTCGACGCCACGCTGATCGACACCTGGGTCGATATCGACGTGGACAAGGCTCGCGAGTTTTCCGTGCAACTGGCGGCCGAGGGACTCTTCGTCGGGCAATCGGCCGGCGCCTACATGTATGCGGTCGAAACCGTGCTCGCGGACGACCCGGACGCCGTGGTGGTGACGTTGTTTCCCGATGCCGGCGATCGCTACTTCAGCACCGGACTCTGGGACGTGGCGCCGACGCTCGCGAGCCCGTGATCCCGACCGTCGACATAGCGGCAGCGCCATCACGAATGCGACCCGCTCTTATCCGAACTCATCCCAGTGGAGAGCCGGCGTGAAGCCTTTGCGCCTGGGATTCAATCCGCGCATTGCGCCCGAGAGCCGGCGCCGCTTCCATCAACGCTTGCGGCACGTCGTCGAGGTCGCGGTGCACCTGGAGTTCGACGTCGTCGAGCTTGGGCTTTCGACCCACATGCACGATTTGGGCTTGACGACCATCTTCGACCCGCAGGCCATCGAGATCCTCGACGACGCTCCGCTTCGGTTCCATCTCAACCTGTTCGCCGACGCCGCGATGTCGGAGCGCTCGGCCATCACCGACGTGACCAGCTACTCGCGCAGCGTGGCGCTGCGGCAAATCGTGCAGATCGTCGAGTTTTTCGAGCACCGGCACGCCATGGAGATGTACGTGGTGCACCCGGGTCGCCGGGTCACCCACGAGGCCGCGCACCTGGACGCGCTGCGGGAAAGCATGCGCACGCTGCACAACCTGTTCCCGGGACTCCCGATCGCCATCGCGAACGCGAGCGGCGAGGCAGTGCTGGGGCGCATCGACAGCGTGCTCAACGCGCTCGACAGCGCGCGCCACTTTCGCTTCGCCCTGCATACGGGATTCGCGTTCCATTCCGTGGATGCGAACCACCTGGCGTTCGAGGCCCGCATGGACTACCTGCGCCGCTTCGTGGATCAAATCGCGGAGATTCGCTGGCACAACACCGCGCCGGGCACGCGTCCCAGCGTGCCGTTGCACCGCACGCTCGAGGACGGGCTGGATCTCGCCATGCTGATGCGCACCGTGGGTCGCAATCCGGGCACGCTGCACATGATCGAAACGGTCGGCCTGGACCCGCCGGCCCTGGTGCGCGAGGTGCGGACGCTGCACCGCGCCCTTAACGCGTAGGCGCTACTCCCAGCGAAACAGGCGCACCGCCAGCGCCACGAACACGACCAGGTAGGCCGCCATGGCCGCCACGGAGATTCCCATGGGAATGCTGGTCGCGCCGCCGATCATCAACTGGCGCGTGGCCTCGGCCAGATGCGTCAGCGGGAGCACGTTGATCACCGGCCGCAGCCAATCCGGCATGAACTCCAGTGGGAAGAAGACGCCTGAGATGAACATCATCGGAAACGTCACAACCTGCGCCACCGGAAAGAATCCCTGCTCGGTCTTGGTGAACGAACCGAGGAAGAACCCAATGGCGAGGAAGGCGAGGCCTCCAAGCACCACCACGCCCGCCAGCGCAGCCAGCGACCCGGGGTCGCTGTTGAGCCGAATGTCGAACACCAAGCGCCCGACGATGATGAGAATGGCGGACTGCGCCAGCACCAGGACCATGCGCAGGATCAAATCGGCGCTCACAAGCGTGAGCCGGGACACGGGCGTCGCTTGCAGCCGGCGCAGCACGCGCCGCTCGCGCAGCGACACAATATTCACCGCGCCGAACACGCCCGCGTTCATCACGCTGAAAGCCACGATGCCGGGCACGATGAAGTCGATGGTCGACAGCCGCTCGCTCCGAAGGGTCTGAAACGCCGGGCGCACGACCGGCTGGCTCCGCGTGAGCGTGCGATCCACCACCTCGAACGCTTGCAGAATCACCGGCACCACGACCTGCTGGCTGCTCTGCCGCGTCTCGTCATAGTGGATGTCAACCGACATTGGGGAACCGGCGTCAATCGACGCGCCCCATCCACTCGGGATCGCGATCACCGCGCGGCGATCACCGTCCTCCAAGCTGGCAATTTCGTCGGTCAAGCTGCCCCGCGACAAGTCGAACGCGTCCATCGCCCTCAGCGTGTCGACGAGCACGCCGGCCTGCGGCGATTGATCCCCATTGACCAGGCCGATTTCGTATCGCGTGGCGGTGTCGCGGCCGAATACCAGGCCGAAGATCAAGACGAAGAGCAGCGGAAACGCGAACGTCCAGAAGAGGGCGGCCCGATCCCGCGCGAACTCGCGCGTGTTAGCCAGCGTGAGCTGAGCGAGGGCTCTCAATCTCGCAACGTCCGTCCGGTGAGCTTGAGGAACACGTCTTCAAGCGTGGCCCGGCGCAGCCGCAGGTTCTGAATCGGCTCGCCACGCTCCCGACCAAGGTGCAGCAGCGCCGCCATCGACGCCGGCACGTCGTCGCTGAACATGCTCACGCGGTCGCCCTGGATGGACGCGTTCACCACCGCGGGGAGCGACTCGATGTCGGCTTCGGTCAGACCGTCGCGCTGGCTGAACTCGATCGCGTCCTCGGCGAAATGCGTCCGCACGAGAGCTTCGGGCGTTTCCATGGCGATGATGCGGCCGTGGTCCATCACGGCCACGCGATCGCAGAGGCGCTCGGCCTCCTCCATGTAGTGCGTGGTCAGCAGCACCGTGCGGCCTTCGGCCTTGAACTGCTCGATGGTTTCCCACAGGCTCCGCCGGGCCTGTGGGTCCATGCCGGTGGTCGGCTCGTCGAGAAAGATGATCGGCGGGTCGTTGACCATCGCGAGCGCTACCGATAGCCGCTGCTGTTGTCCGCCGGACAGGTCCTTGACGAACGCGCGGCGCCGCTCCTCCAGGCCCAGGAGCGCCAGAAGATGGTCGGCTACGCCCGCCCGTCCGTAGAACGAGGCGAAGAGCTCGATCACCTCGGCCACGCGCAACCGCGGGTAGAGCGACACCTGCTGCAGTTGGACGCCAATCTTGCGCTTGAGGTCGCCGGCATCGCGTCCCGGGTCCAGACCCAGCACCTGCACCGCTCCGGAATCGCGCGGGCGCAGCCCTTCCATGATCTCGACCGTCGTGGTCTTGCCCGCGCCGTTCGGCCCGAGCATGCCGAAGACCTCACCGATCTCGACCGTGAATGAGACGCCGTCGACGGCCTTGACGTCGTCGTAGGCCTTGCGGAGATCTTGGACTTCGATGACGGGCATACCGGAAGTCAACGATATGGGCGCCGCTTGCCCACCAAAGTGACCGATCTCACCAAGCGCCACGTGGCGGGCTACGGCAAACGCCGCAGGATCATCGCCCCCTGTGGGTCCACGGTCGCGCGCCAGCGGGGCGCCACCCAGGTGGTCGCGTCGGACTGGGTGACCACGGCCGGACCTTCAAGCTCGAAGCCGACGCCCAGGTCGTGGCGCGACAGCAGCGGCACATCGCGCACCGCGCCGTCGGCCAGGGTGGCTTGCGTCGTCCCAGTCTTCGGGGCACCGGTTGCCGAGGGCGCCGACGGCGCAATCGACGGCTGCGGCACCGAGGCGACGAGCCGCGCCACCACAATCTCGACCGGCGCGTCCGGCCGGCTGTGGGCATAGCGCTGCTGATGTCGCTTGTGGAACTGGCGCACGGCCTCAGGCACTCCGCCATCCCCCAGCGGCACGCTTAACTCGAAGGACTGCCCCACATACCGAACATCGAGCAGCCGCTGCAGCCGCGGCTCGCGTGCCGGGGCTAGGTCGTCGCGCGCCGTCTGCTCGAGCGGGTCGAAGAGTTCTCGTAACCGATCCGGGGTCAGCGCGTGCGCCTCGTCGAGCACGGTGGCGGTGTACTCGCGCGTGTGGGCGCCGGTGAGGGCGCCGAGCGCGGACAGCACGCCGGGATGCGGCGGCACGAGCACCTGCTCGATCTCGAGCCGTTCCGCCAGCTCGCAGCAGTGCATCGGACCCGCCCCGCCAAACGGAAGCAAGGTGAAGTCGCGTGGGTCGAAGCCGCGCTCCAGCGTGATCACGCGCAGCGCGCGATCCATGTGGGCATTCGCCACCGCGATGACCGCGAGGGCCGCCCGGCGCAGCGCGGCATCGGAATGCTCGTCGTTGGCAACGAGCCGTCCGACCGCGCGGCGGGCCTGCGCGGCGTCGAGGTGAACGCGATCTCCAAGGGCCGCATCCGGGGCAAGCCGGCCCAGGACCAGGTTCGCGTCGGTCACGGTGGGCTCCACGCCGCCCCGGCCATAGGCGGCGGGGCCCGGCATGGCGCCCGAACTCCGAGGACCGACCCGCAGGGCGCCGGCCTCGTCGAGCTGGGCAATCGAGCCGCCGCCGGCGCCGACCGTGTGAATGTCCGTCATGGGAATGGCCACGGGCAGGCCGGCGACTTCGGCATGGGTCGTGCGCAGCGGCTCTCCGGGGCAGACGGCCACGTCGGTCGACGTGCCGCCCATATCGAGCGTGGCGATGTTGCTGATGCCGGAGGCGCGCGCGACGTGCTGCGCGCCCACGACGCCGGCGGCGGGACCGCTGAGCACCGTGCGCACCGGCGCCTCAGCCGCCTCCACCGAGCGCAGCACGCCACCGTTGGACTGGACCACCCACAGGGGGCCGGGCATGGCCGGTTCGAGCCGGCGCAGGTAGCTGGCAACGACCGGCGCCACGTAGGCGTCGACCACCGTCGTGCTGGTGCGCTCGAATTCGCGGTATTCCGGCAGAACGTCGGACGAGAGGGAGACGGCCTCCACGCCCGCCCGGCGCAGCGCCTCACGCACCGCGCGCTCATGGTCGGGCTGCAGAAAGCTGAAGAGCAGGCAAACGGCGGCGGATGCCGGATTCAACCGCCGCACGCGGGCCTCCAACCGGTCGAGTGATGCCTGGTCGATTGGGGTGACGACGCTGCCGTCCGCGCCCACGCGCTCGGTCACCTCGAGCCGGCGGTCCCGCGGAATCAGTGGCGCTGGCCGCTCGGGCTCCAGCTCATAGAGCGCCGGACGATTCTGGCGACCGATCTCGAGCACGTCGCGAAAGCCCTCCGTCGTCACCAACACGGAACGGGCGCCGCGGCGCTCGAGCAAGGCGTTGGTAGCCACGGTCGACCCGTGCACGATGGCGTCGGCCGACCCGATGCCGCCGACGTGCAGGCCGTCCACCACCGCCTGCTCGGGTGCGCTCGGCGTACTGGGGACCTTGAATACGCGCATCGCGCCGTCGGCGATGACGACGAAATCGGTAAACGTGCCGCCCACGTCCACGCCAACCCGCACGCGTCTCCTCCGCAAGTTCTTGGCGCCCTCGGCCACGCAGCTCGATGGTCAGGCTGTCGCCCGGTGCGCATTGTGACCCATGCCGAGGCGTGCCGGAGCAGGGGTATCCCGTCGGCACTAGGTCGTCGGCCGAATCCCGGTCTTGATCACACCGCCGGGCAGTGGACGACGGCAACCTCCCACTGGTCAATGGTGAGCCCGATGGCGTTGTCCTCAACGGCGAGATCGGCCTCGCGGAGAAGGTCGCGTGCCGCGGTGATCGGCCAGCGCGGGCGCAATTGCACCTGCGCCGTGGCCCGCTCCAGGTTGAAGACGAATACCAGCCAACCGCCCTGCCGCGAACGCCGCACCACCGGCACCACCGGGTCGCCCTCGATCACCACGGGCGCCTCGATGCCGGTCTCATCCAGCAGGCCCTGCACCACTTCCGGCTGCCCGATGTCGCCGAAGCCCGCCGAGAGGGTCAATCCGTACCACGTGAAGCGGCCGTCGACTGTCCGCACCCCGACGCTGGCTCCATCGAGGGTGGCGATGGTGCGGGTATCCCCCACCGGCTCCAACACGGCATAGCCGCAGGGGCTGGTGACCTCATGCGCGCCCTGAGGGCTGCTCAGCAGGTTGCGCTTCTCCTCGATGTCGTAGTCGGTCACCGCCGAGAAATCGGCCACCCGCACGCCCAGCCGCTCTGCCAGGCCATCTGGCGGGCCGTAGCTGGACTGCCCGTCGCCCTGGTAGATCCCGAAGCTGCCTTCCGCCACCAGCCGGGTGTCCGGGCAGTGCTCCAGCGTGCGCTCGATGCGCTCGCGCACCTCGTCCGTCATCAGCGTCACGTTGGGCAGGAACAGCAGCCGATAGCCCGACCAGTCCATGCTCGGGGTGACCACGTCGGCCGGGACGCCGTGCGTCCATAGCGTGCGGTACACGCCCCGCACGTCGGCCAGGTAGCGCTCGTCCTCGTTGTTGTAGCCGAACAGCTCCTGCGATTCGGGGTGATAGACGATCCCGACCGCGGCGCGCGGACACTCCAGCGGCAGGTGATCGCTCAGGCCGCCGATTTGCCCAATGGCCCGCGTCACGGCAGTGAATCGCGGCGTGGGCTCCCCGTCCAGCGCCACCAGGTTGTAGCCCGGCGACTCGAAGCTCAGGTATTCCGGCCGGTGCTGCCAGAACATGGCCCCCGAGGCGCCGTGCGCCAGGGTCATCCAGACCAGGGTGGTCAGCTCGCGCGGGTCGGATTGCTTCTTCCACGTCACCCCGCCTCGCGACATGCCCGAGTAGATCTCCTCGTTCCACCAGCGCCCCCGCTTCCCCGCGCTGCGCGACCAGTCGAACCCGAACGCGCGATCCGCGAGCTGGTACGGATCTCTGGAGGTCAGCAGGTTGTTCGAGGGCATGGACATGCCCCAGCTGTCCGCAATGGCCGCGCAACTCTCGTCCCACGGCCGCGGAAACCAAGCGCCGTGGGAGCGGGTTTCGTGGACCGGATCAAGCCGCTTGGTTTCGTCAATCATCCATTGCAGGTGACCGGCCAGGTTCTCGTAGTGGAATCGCCGGTACAGCAGCATCTCCACCACGTTGTCATTCGACCGCGGCGGCTCCACGTCCTCCCAGCGGCGGTAGCGGCGCAACAGGCGCTTGTTCAGCTCTTCCAACGTGAAGCGCTCCCGCAGCCAGGCCTCGTACCGCGCCAGCGTGTGCGGGCAGTAGCAGGGATATCCGTCGCTGTCGCGGCAGAATGCCGACGTGAGGTTGATCCCGTCCCAGATCCCCCAGATCAGCAGGCTCGGCCGCTCCCGGTAGCGCGTCACCACATGGCGCAGCAGCGCGCCCGCGTATTCACGCCAGACCGGGTGGTCGTAGCAGTGCATCTGGGAGCCTTGCGGCGTGGCCGCGCCCGCGGTCGGCGACACCCGTTCCCCGCGGTAGGTGACCACCCGCATGTCGGGATGTTCGCGTGTCAGCCACTCGGGGCAGGCACCGTGCGTAGCCAGAATGATGTCGAGCCAAATCTGGATATCGTGTTCGGCCGCCAGATCGAACAGCCGGTCAATGTCCTCCAGCTCATACTGGCCCGGTCGCGGCTCCATGTGGTTCCAATAGGTGAAGCTGCGGACGATGCGGAAGCCCGCGGCGTTCAAACGCGCGAAGTCGTCGTCCCAGAGTTCGAGCTTGGGCATCGGGGCGCGGTAGTACCCCACCCCAACCGGAAACGGGACGCCGGGAATGCCGAAGAGCTCCTGGTCAGACATCTGGCTCGGTCCCTTCATCCGCGTGCCGGCCTCCGCTCAAGGCCAACGGACTGCCGCCCGCCATGTCTCTCCGATCCAACATGACAAGCCGGATAAGGTTTCCTCGCACCGCTCAAGCCTCTGAGCAGTGGACGACGGCGACTTCCCACTGGTCGATCTCGAGCTGGAACGCGTTGTCCTTCAATGCAAGATCGGCCTGCGCCAGGAGATCGCGCGCCATGGTCGTCCGCCAGCGCGGTCGCAGATTCACCTGCGCCGCGGCCCGCTTCAGATTGAACACGAACACCAGCCATCCCCCCTGCTGCGAACGCCGCACCACCGGCACCACTCGGTCGCCTTCCAGCGCCACCGGCGCTTCGATGCCGGCCTCGCCCACCGCCCCCAGCACCACATCCCGCTGGCCCACATCACCGAAGCCCGCCGACAGGGTCAGCCCATACCACGTGAACCGCCCGTCAGCGGTCTGCACCGCGACGGTGCCCCCATCCAGGGAAGCAATGGCGCGCGTCTCCCCCCGCGGCTCCAGCACGGCATAGCCGCAGGGGCTCGTGATCGCGTGCCGGCCGTGGGGCGTCTGCACCACGTTGCCTCCCTGCTCGATGTCGTATTCAGTCACTGCCGAAAAGTCCGCCACCCGCACCCCCAGCCGCTCGGCAAAGCCCTCTGGCGGACCGTAGCTGGACTGCCCGTCGCCCGTGTAGAGGCCAAAGCTGCCCTCCGCCACTAGCCGCGTCTCCGGGCACTGCTCTAGGGTGCGCTCGATCCGCTCCCGCACGCCGTCGGTCATCAGCGTCACGTTGGGCAGGAACAGCAACCGGTAGCCCGTCCAGTCCATGCTCGGGGTCACCACGTCAGCCGGCACGCCGTGCGCCCACAGCGTGCGGTACACACCCCGCAGGTCGGCCAGGAAGCGGTCGTCCTCGTCGTTGTAGCCGAACAGCTCCTGCGATTCGGGGTGATAGACGATCCCGACCGCGGCGCGCGGACACTCCAACGGCAGGTGCTCGCGCAGGCCGTCGATCTGCCGGATGGCCCTTGTCGCAGCCGCAAATCGCGGCGTGGGCTCCCCGTCCAACGCCACCAGGTTGTAGCCCGGCGATTCGAAGCTGAGGTACTCCGGCCGGTACTGCCAGAACATGGCCCCCGAAGCACCGTGCGCCAAGGTCATCCAGAGCAGCATAGTCAGCTCGCGCGGGTCCGATTGCTTCTTCCACGCCACCCCGCCGCGTGACATGCCGGCGTAGATTTCCTCGTTCCACCAGCGCCCGTACTTCCCCGCGCTGCGCGACCAATCGAACCCGAACGCTCGCCCCGATACCTGGTTCGGGTCTCTGGAGGTCAGCAGGTTGTTCGAGGGCATGGACATGCCCCAACTGTCGGCGATGGCCGCGCAGTCCTCGTCCCAGGGGCGAGGGGACCAACCGCCGTGGGAGCGGGTCTCATGGTCGGGATCGATCTGCTTGGTCTCGTCGACCATCCATTGCAGGTGGCCGGCCAGGTTTTCGTAGTGGAAGCGCCGGTACAGCAGCATCTCCACCACGTTCCCATTCGACCGCGGCGGCTCCACGTCCTCCCAGCGGCGGTAGCGGCGCAGCAGGCGCTCGTTGAGCTCGTCCAGCGTGAAGCGCTCGCGCAGCCAGGCCTCGTACCGCGCCAGCGTGTGCGGGCAGTAGCAGGGATAGCCGCGTGCCGACGCTAGGCCGACACCGTCCCAAAGGCCCCATATCAGCAAGCTGGGCCGCTCCCGGTAACGCGTCACCACGTGGCGAAGCAGCGCGCCCCCGTAGTCGCGCCAGGCCGGGTGGTCGTAGCAGTGAATCTGCGAGCCCTGCGGCGCGGCCGCGCCCGCAGTCGGCGCTACCGGTTCCCCGCTGTTGGTGACGATCCGCATGTCGGGATGCTCGCGGGTCAGCCATTCGGGGCAGGCCCCGTGCGTAGCCAACGTGATGTCGAGCCAGACCTTGAGTTCGTGCTTCGCCGCCAGATCGAACAGCCGGTCAAAGTCCTCCAACTCATACTGGCCCGGTCGCGGCTCCATGTGGTTCCAGTAGGAGAAGCTGCGGACAATGCGGAAACCCGCCGCGCGCAATCGCGCGAAGTCCTCGTCCCAGACGTCAAGCTTGGGGATCGGCGCGCGGTAGTACTCCACCCCAACCGGAAACGGATCTCCTGGAATGCCAAAGTTGTGGTCTGCAGTCATCTCGACAAGCTCCGTTCCCGCGCGTGAGCCGGTCCCATGGTATCCGCCGTGAGCCTGGCAAGATCGAGCATGCTAGATTGCGGCCGTCTCGCGCTCGACGTGCCGACCGCGAAACCCTGGCGCCATTGCATGGCTGATCGCCGTTCATCCCAACGCATTCCCCCAACCACGGTGCGGCGCCTTTCGGCCTACTACCGCGCGCTCGGCGCGCTCGTGGAGCAGGGCGTGCCGCACGTGTCCTCCAAGGTGCTCAGCGATCTCGCCGGGTCCACGGCGCCGCAGGTGCGCCGCGACCTGGCCTATTTCGGATCGTTCGGTACGCGAGGCGTCGGCTACTCCGTCAACGCTCTGCGGAGCCAGCTCGCCCGAATCCTAGGAATCGACCGCTCGTGGCCGCTGGGATTGATTGGGGTGGGCAATCTGGGCCAGGCGTTGCTGGCCTATCGCGGCTTTCGCGGACCCGAATACACAATCGCCGCCGCATTCGACGCCGACCCGGCCAAGATTGGCGTCGTGGTTGAAGGCGTCCAAGTGGTCGACGTGTCCAGCTTCGCGAGCGAGGCGCGTCGGCTCGGACTCGCGATCGCGCTGGTGGCGGTGCCCGCCGAGGCCGCGCAGGCCGTCGTTGACCAAGTCGTGGCCGCGAATGTGCACGCCATTCTCAACTTCGCGCCGGCGCAGTTGCGCGTCCCACCCGGCGTCCGACTCTCGAACGTCGACCTCTCAATGGAAGTGGAGTCCCTCACCCACGCGCTTACCGACGGACGGCATGGCGCGGGCGGGGCGTGATGCGTATCATGAGCGCGGCTTGTGAAGTCCGTCACTAACTGTCAACCGACGAGGGGTAGCAGCGCGTCCTAATGCCGTCCTGGATCGCCGTTGTCATTCTCATCGCGCTCGCGCTTCTCTTCACCATCGGCAGTTTCGTCGGGACGATGGCCCTCAAGCCGCGCCGCAAAGACTCGGTGAAGGGCGAGGCCTACGAGTCCGGCATGCCCCCCATCGGCGACACGCGCGGCCGCCACAACGTCCGCTTCTACATCGTGGCCATGCTGTTCCTGATCTTCGACGTCGAGTTGGCGTTCCTCTATCCGTGGGTGGTGCTCTACAGCAATCTCGACGAACAGCTCTTCTTGTTCATTGAAGCGTTGGTGTTCATCGGCATCCTCGGCGTCGGCTACGTCTACGCGTGGCGCAAGGGCGCCCTGGACTGGAAGAACTAGCCCGTGATCAGCACGGCGCCGACACCGACGATCGAGGCGGCAGGCATCGTGAGCCGCGTGCGCGAGCTTGCCGGAGACGCATCCGAAGGTGGCCGCGTGGTGCGGGGCGACCCCGTCGTCGAGATTTCATCCGATGCCGTCAACACGCTGGCCGAAGCGCTGCGCGATGACGCCGAGTTGGGCTTCGAGCAGCTGATCGACCTGACGGCGGTGCACTGGCCGGCCGATGTCGGGCGCGAGTTCGAGCTGGTCTACCAGTACCGCTCGCTCAGCAACAACCTGTTCCTCCGGGTAAAGACGCGCGTATGCGACGGCGGCTCGGTCGCCACGCTGGCCCACACCTACCAGTCCGCGCGCTGGCTGGAGCGCGAGGTGCACGATCTGTTCGGCGTGCGCTTCGAGGGCCATCCGGACCTGCGCCGCGTGCTCCTGCCCGAGGGCTACGAAGGCCACCCGCTGCGCAAGGACTATCCGGTCGAGGGCCCGACCTTCCCCGAGGACGCCCACCGCAACGATCTGTTCGGACAGCTGGACCCGGATGACTTCTGGGACGAGCCGGAGGCCGGAGCGTCGGGCTCATGAGCGTCGAAACCGGCACCGCCAGCATGTTCGGCGATATCGAACAGGTCAGCGAAAACCAGATGGTGCTCAACATGGGGCCGCAGCATCCCAGCACACACGGCGTGATGCGGTTGCTCATCGAGGTCGACGGCGAAACGGTCACCAAGTGCACGCCGGACGTGGGATTCCTGCACCGCGGCGTGGAGAAGCTCATCGAGACCCACGACTACCGCGGCGGCATCACGCTCACCGACCGCATGGACTACACCGCCGGCCCGTCGAACAACATGGGCTATCTCATGGCCATCGAGAAGCTGATGGGCATGGAGGACGAAATCCCGCTGCGGGCCAAGCTGCTGCGCACGGCGGTGGCCGAACTGTCGCGCCTGGCGTCCCATCACATCTGGATCGGCACGCACGCGCTGGACATCGGCGCCATGTCGGCCTTCCTGTGGTCCCTGCGCGAGCGCGAGAAGATCCTGTATCTCTTCGAGCAGGCCTGCGGCGCGCGCCTCACAACGTCGTTCATGCGCGTGGGCGGCACCGGCCCGCACGACGTCCCCGAGAGTTGGGTGGAGAACGTTGATGCGTTTCTCGACAGCTATACCCTCGACGAGCTCAACAGCCTCCTCACCGGCAACGAGATCTTCCAGAGCCGCACTCGCGGCGTGGGCGTCATTCCCGCCGAGCAAGCCCTGAGCTACGGGCTCACCGGCCCTTCCCTTCGGGGATCGGGCGTGGACTGGGACCTGCGCAAAGCGCGGCCCTACGCCGCCTATGACTTGTGCGACTTCGAGATTCCCGTGTTCCCTGAGGGCGACGTCTACGCGCGCTACCTGGTGCGGCTCAACGAGATGTACCAAGCGACGCGGATCGTGCGGCAGTGCATGGAGCACCTCCGCGATCTGCCGCCGGACGCCCCGTCCAACGCGGACCGTCCCGACCTGGTGCCGCCGGACGTGGGGCGGGTGCCATTCGACATGGAAGCGATGATCAATCACTTCAAGCTGGTCATGCACGGAGTCCAACCCCCGGTCGGCGAGGCCTACTTCGGCATTGAGGGCCCCAAGGGCGAGTTGGGCTACTACTTCGTAAGCGACGGCAGCGGCATGCCCTATCGCTGCCACGTACGCTCGCCGTCGTTCGTCAATCTCGGCGTCATGGAGGATGCGGCGGTCGGCGGCCTGATCGCCGACACCGTGGCGCTGATCGGAAGCATCGACATCGTGTTGGGCGAGGTGGACCGGTGAGCAACGAACTCATCAGCCTTACGGTTGACGGCGTCGAGGTGCAGGTGCCCGCGGGCTCCACGGTCCTGCAAGCCTGTGAGTCGATCGGCGTCGACATTCCAACGCTCTGTACCGATCCGCGTCTCGACCCTTACGGCGCTTGCCGCATGTGCGTGGTGGAGATCCAGCCCGGGCCGCCGCGGCCCATGGCCTCCTGCACCATGCAGGCCGCGCCCGGCATGAACGTGGTCACGGACAGCAAGTCGATCAAGGAAATCCGCAAGCACGTGATCGAGTTGCAGCTCCAGCACCACCCGCTGGACTGCCCCTACTGCGACCAGGCCGGCACGTGCGAGCTGCAAGACGAGACCTTCGATCAGGAGATCTTCCAAAGCCCCTACGAGACGGTGCCCAAGGCCCATCCCGAGGAAATCCTCAACGAGGTGATCCTCATCAACCACAAC
The DNA here is from genome assembly GCA_026706485.1 of Chloroflexota bacterium. Classification (NCBI taxonomy): domain Bacteria; kingdom Bacillati; phylum Chloroflexota; species Chloroflexota bacterium. The sequence goes on from JAPOYR010000010.1 coordinate 99,222, forward strand.
CGCTGCATCCTGTGCGGCCGCTGCGTGCGGATCTGCGACGAGCAGATCGGCGTCTACGCCCTTGACTTTGTCCATCGGGCCATCGGCACGTTCATCGCGCCGGCGCAACACAAGGAGATGGACTGCGAACGCTGCGGCATGTGCATCGAGACGTGCCCGGTGGGCGCGCTGCTCAGCCGCCCGTTCAAGCATGCGGCACGGAGCTGGCAGACCGACAAGACCGCGTCGACTTGCCCGCACTGCTCGGTGGGCTGCTCATTGCTCGTGGAGTCCCGCCACGGCGACGTGGTGCGCACGCGCACCAACGGCCTGGAGGAACCGGCCAACGGCATCCTCTGCGCCAAGGGATTCTTCGGTCATTCGTTCGTCAACAGCGGCGACCGGCTGACGCAGCCGCTCATCCGCCGTGACGGGCGCCTGGAACCGGCAACCTGGCGTGAGGCCATTTCCCACGTCGGCGGCGCGCTGCGCGGCGTGATCGACCGCGACGGCCCCAGCGCGGTTGGCGCGGTCGGTTCGCCGAACTGCACCAACGAAGACAACTACGCCCTGCAGCGATTTACGCGAGACGTGATCGGCAGCAACAACGTCTACAGCCAGTCCGGCGGCTTCCACGAGACGTTCCACGCGCTCACGTCGGTGCTGGGCGGCCAGGCCGTACTGCGATCACAAAATGAGCTGCTGGAGTCGGACGTGATCCTGGTGATCGGCGCCGACATCGGCCAGACCCACAACGTCATCGGTGCGCACATCAAGCGCGCCGCGCGGCGGAACGGCCGCCAGTTGCTCGTGGCCACGCGGCTGGCCAGCACACTCGACCGATACGCGGCGGCCACCGTGCGCGTGCGACCCGGCGGCGAGGCGGCATTGCTGGCCGCGCTGGCCGGGCGTGACGACCTGCCCGAAGCCGTGACCGGCGCTTCCGACGAATCGCTGCAGGCTATGCGCAAAGCCCTCGCGGCCGCCGGCTCCATTGCCGTCGTGTGGGATACCGGCGTTTGGACGCTGGGCCGCACCACGGAGTTGGCTTCAGCCGCGGCCGGCCTCGCGCAGGCGTTTGCGGACGTCCGCCTGTTTCCGCTGGCGGAACGGGCCAACACGGTGGGCACGCTGCTGACCGGAATGGCGCCCGACACGCTGCCGGGCTTGCGGCCCGTCAGCGATGCCGATGCACGGGCCGAGGTCGAGGGTGCGACCGGCGCGCCGCCGCCACAGGACCCGGGGCCGTCCCTCGACGCCTTCCTGGAGGGCGATGCCAAGGCGCTGTACGTGATGGGCGAGGACCTAGTCGGCAGTGCCGGCGATCCCGACGCCATGCGTGGGCAACTGGAAGGCCTCGATCTTCTGATCGTCCAAGACATCTTCATGAGCCCGACCGCCGAGGTGGCCGACGTGGTGCTTCCGGGCGCCTCGTTCGCGGAAAAGGGCGGCCACTTCACCAACTTCGAGGGTCGGCGCGGCGCGCTCGCTCCGGCCATCATCCCCGTCGGCGATTCCCGCCCGGACTGGGAGATCATCGCGAGGCTCGCCGCCGCGCTCGGCAACGACTTCGGCTGGCGATCGCACGAGCCGATCTCGGCGGAGCTCGAGCGCCTCTGGCGCATGCCCGACATCGAAGGCGGCGAGCCGGTCGCCGACCTCAACGGGGCGTTGGCGCAGACCAACGGTTCGGCGGGCTTCACGCTCGCCACCGAGCAGCACCTCTATACCGCCGGCGTGACCGGTCGGCACGCGCCGAGCCTGTCCCTGATGCTGCCGGAGGCCGTTGCCGAGCTCAATCCCTCGGACGCCCAGGACCTCGGCTTGGTCGACGGCGACCCCATCAGCGTGGCGTCGCACACCGGAGCGCTGAATCTCAAGACCCTGGTGGCGAGCCGGGTGCCGCGCGGCGTCGTCAATCTGCCGGACCGATTCCTCGATGCGCCGCCGCGGCGCCTCGACCCCACGGGCCCGAATGGGATTCCCGTGCAAGTGACGAAGCGTTAGCCGATGGACGGCTGGGAATGGCTGATCGTCGCCATCAAGTGCGTGGTGATCCTGCTGATCTTCCTGGGCGCGCCGCTGATCCTGGTGCTGGTCGAGCGCTGGACGCTCGGGCGCCTGCAATCGCGCATCGGCCCCAACCGCGTGGGGTGGAGCGGAACGCTGCAAACGGCGGCCGACGGGCTGAAGCTGGGCATCAAGGAAGACCTGATTCCACGCGGCGCCGACAAGCTCGTCTTCTGGTTTGGGCCGGTATTCCTGGTGGTGCCGGCGCTGGCCGCGTGGGCCATCGTGCCCGTTGGGCCGAAGGTCGGCCTCGGTCGAGACATCGGTTTGTGGGCCGTCGACCTGAACGTGGGCATCCTGTTCTTCCTCGCCATGGGCTCGCTGGGTGTCTACGGCGTGGTCATGTCGGGATGGTCGTCCAACAGCAAATACGCCCACTTCGGCGCGCTGCGCGCCAGCGCCCAGGTCATCAGCTACGAGCTCATCATGGGGCTGGCGGTGCTGGCCGTGATTCTCTACGCCGGGTCGCTCAGCCTCATCGATATCGTCGAGCAGCAGCGCGGGCTATGGTTCATCGTCCCGCAGTTCGTAGGGTTTCTGCTCTTCGTGATTGCCGGCGTGGCCGAGACCAATCGCGTGCCGTTCGACCTGCCGGAAGCCGAAAGCGAGATCGTCGCCGGCTTCCACGTGGAGTACTCCGGTATGCGATTCGCGATGTTCTTCATCGCCGAGTACGCCAACATCATCCTGATCTCGGCCATCATCACCACGCTCTATCTCGGCGGCTGGCTGGGCTGGACCATTCCGGGCATGGAAGGCCTAACCGGTATCGTCTGGTTCGCGCTGAAGACCGTCGCGTTCATTGCGATGTTCCTGCTGCTGCGGGCCGCCCTGCCCCGGCTGCGCTACGACCAGCTCATGAGCTTCTGCTGGAAGTTCCTCATGCCCATCGGAATCATCAACGTGCTTCTGGCCGCCGGCCTGCGCATGGCATGGAGTTGAGAACGCGATGCCGCTAGGTTCAGGAATTCTCAAAGGCTTCGCCACCGTCTTCAAGGTGGGCGCGCGCAAGCCGGCCACGATCATGTACCCCGAGAACGTGCGCGACATCGCCTATCGCTTCCGGGGTCAGGTCGGCATGCGCCGCGACGAGGTCACGAACGGCCTCACGTGCGTGGGCTGCGGACTCTGCGAGACGGCATGCCCGAACGACGTAATTCGTGTCGACACGAGCGAGGGGGAAGACGGCACCCGCGTGGTGGACCGCTATCTCTTCGACGTGGGTCGCTGCGTCTTCTGCTACTTCTGCATCGAGGCCTGCCCGGTCGACGCGCTCCAGCGAACCCACGACTTTCACCTGGTCACCGAGGATCGCCGCGGTCTGTTGATCGACGGCTTCAAGATGATTGAAATCTACGAGCACGATCTGGAAAACCGGTCGCTCGAAGACCAAAACATCGGTCCGGGAACACGTCCCCGGCTGTGGTTCGGCGATGACTGACAACCTCGCCGAAGTCATCGCCTTTTGGTATCTCGCCTTCATGGCCGTCACGGGCGGCGTGGGGGTGCTGGCGCTTCGCAACCCCGTGCACTCGGCCCTGTCGCTGGTCTACGTGATTTTCCACGTAGCCGGGCTGTTCGTGATCCTGGGCGCCGGATTCCTGGCCGTGGTCCAGATCATCGTCTACGCCGGCGCCATCGTGGTGCTGTTTCTCTTCACGCTGATGATGCTGGATATGCGCGGAATCGCGCACGAGCGGTTCGTCCACCGTCAGCTGTGGCTGGCGCTGCCGTTGGCCGTGCTGCTCGCGATTGAGGCCGTGTTCGTCGGCGTGGGCACGCCCGAGGTCCGCGAGGCGTTTCTGGGGGCATTTCCGCCGCAGACGATCTCGGACCTCGGCGGCAGCACCCAGGCCATCGCCGCGGTCCTGTTTAGCGAGTACCTGCTGCCGTTCGAGGTAGCCAGCGTCCTGCTGCTCGTCGCGGCCATCGGCGCGATCATCCTGGCGCGGCGCTTCGATCGCGAGCTCGAAGCCATGCCGGACGCAGCCGAGGCTGGCGAGTCGGGCGAGGCTGCCTCCTGATGGATCTCAACGCTTACCTGGTCGTCGGCGGCCTGCTCTTCTCGCTCGGAGTGCTGGGCACGCTGCTGCGCCGCAACATCATTGTGATGCTCATTTCGATCGAGCTGATGCTCAACGGCGCCAACCTCACGCTGGCGGCCTTCTCGACCTTCCTCGAGGACATGGCCGGCAACGTGATGGTCATCTTCTCGCTCACCGTCGCGGCGGCCGAGGTCGCCGTCGGTCTGGCGATCCTGGTCGCCCTGAGCCGCGTATTCCCCGTGGTCAACATCGACCAGTTGGACGATCTGCGCGGATGACCCCGCACCTCGCGCAGCAAGGCGGCGGCCGTGTTTGAGGTCGTCTGGCTGATCCCGTTCGCGCCGCTGTTGGGGTTCGTCGTCAACGGCGTCGCCGGGCGGCGCATCCCGCGCGCGACCGGCTGGATTTCCACCGGCGCCATCCTTGGCTCATTTGTGCTCACCGTCGCGCTGTGGATCGGCGGCATCACGGCGGACCAACCTGGCTGGACCTTCTATCCATGGGTCGATTCGGGCACGTTCGCCGTCAACATCGGCTTCCTGCTCGACCCGCTCGCCATCGTCATGCTGCTGGTGGTCACGGGCGTCAGCGCACTGGTGGCGCTCTACTCCGTGGGCTACATGGACCACGACGCGGCGAAGTCCCGGTTCCACACCTGGATTCCGCTCTTCGTGTTCAGCATGGTCATGCTGGTCATGTCGGACAACCTGCTCCAGCTCTTCATCTTCTGGGAAATGGTGGGGCTGTGCTCGTACCTCCTAATCGGCTACTGGCACGACCGACACAGCGCCAACATCGCCGCCACCAAGGCCTTCCTCGTCAATCGCATCGGAGACTTTGGGTTCATCATCGGCATCGTCCTGGCGTTCTTCCACTTCGACACGCTCCGTTATCGCGAGATCTTCGAGGTCATTGGCGACAAAGACCCGGCCATGACCACGGCCATCGCCTTCCTGCTGTTCGTCGGGGCCATGGGCAAGTCCGCCCAGTTCCCGCTCCACGTGTGGCTGCCGGACGCTATGGAAGGCCCTACACCCGTCAGCGCGCTGATCCACGCCGCCACGATGGTCACGGCGGGGGTCTACATCGTGGCGCGGATGAATCCGCTCTACACGGTTTCGCCCGAGGCCCTGATCTTCGTCGCCGCCATCGGGACGGTCACCGCTTTCGTCGCCGCGACCATCGCCCTGGTCCAAACCGACATCAAACGCGTGCTGGCGTATTCAACCGTGAGCCAGCTGGGGCTGATGTTCGTGGCCCTTGGGGCCGGTGCGTATTCCATTGCCATCTTCCACCTGGCGACGCACGCGTTTTTCAAGGCGCTGCTGTTCCTTGGGTCCGGCAGCGTCATCCACGCCCTCAACGACGAGCAGGACATGCGCCAGATGGGCGGGTTGTGGCGCAAGATGCCGCTCACCTACGGCACCTTCCTGCTCGGCGGCCTGGCCCTTGCCGCCGTGTTTCCGCTCGCCGGCTTCTGGAGCAAGGACGAGATCCTGGCCAGCGCGTTTCTGAAGGCCACCGCACCCGCGGGCGCGTCGCTTGCCGCCGACCACGGCGCGGGCATTTTCTGGCTCTTTTTCATCGTCGGCCTGGTGGTGTCGCTCATGACGGCGTTCTACACGCTGCGAATGATCCTGATGACGTTCCACGGCAAGCCGCGGAACCAGGAGCTCCACGACCACGCCCATGAATCGCCCTGGGTGATGACCCTGCCGCTCGGCATCCTGGCGATCGGCGCGGTCGTCGCGGGCGCAGCCCTCGGGATTCCGCCCGAGCACGGCTTTCTCCACGAGTATCTCTACAAGACGGCCGGCATCATCCACTTCGAGGGCGCCGGCGATCCGCCCACGGTGGCGCTCGCCGTCATCTCGACGGTGGTGGCGCTTGCCGGCGTGGCCATCGCCTACCTCGCCTACCGGCGGGGCGTTCCGATCCCGGACGCCGCGCGCCGTCTGGCTCCGGGCGCCGAGAAGCTTTTCCAGCGCAAGTGGTACATGGACCATCTCGGCGACGGCCTGATGGTGATGTTGACTCGCGCCATCGCCGTCGTGTCGTGGGGCTTTGACGCCGGCGTCATCGACGGCCTGGTGAACGCGTCAGGCACAGTCACGCGCCGCCTGAGCGGCGAAGTGCAGCGCTTGCAGACCGGCCAGGCGCAGAACTATGCCCTGCTCATGGTTGTGGGCATCGTGCTGGTTATCGGCGGGCTCATGATCTTCGGGGGGAACGCCTCATGAGCGGCGAAGCCGCACTCAATCTCCCGCTGCTGTCGCTGCTGCTGTGGCTGCCGCTGATCATCGGCATCCCCATGGTGCTGCTCGCGCGCACGCGTGACCTACAGGCGCTGTCGGCCTTCGGCGCCACGCTGGCTCAGCTGATCCTCGCGATCATCATCGTCATCACCTTCAACACCGAGTTCGATCCCGAGCTGGCCTATCAGCACGGCGAGTTCGCCGAGTGGATCCCGGCTCTCGGCATCAACTACAAGCTGGGGGTCGATGGCATCTCGATCCTGATGGTGCTGCTGACGGGCATCCTCGGTCCGGTCGTCGCGGCCACTTCGTGGCTGACGATCAAGACCCGAGCGCGCGAGTTTTTCCTGAATCTGCTGCTGCTGCAGACCGGAATGATGGGCGTGTTCGTCACGCTCGACTTCATCCTGTTCTACGTGTTCTGGGAAATGATGCTGATCCCGATGTACCTGATGATCGGCATCTGGGGCGGCGAGCGCCGCATCTACGCGACGATCAAGTTCTTCCTCTACACCTTCGCCGGCAGCGTGCTGATGCTGGTCGCGATTCTGGCGCTGCGCTTCAACACCGGCACCTTTGACATCGAGGCCATCCCGGCGCACATGCAGGACGCCGCGATCGGACTGCAACGGTGGGTGTTCGTGGCGTTCCTGCTCGCCTTCGCGATCAAGGTCCCCATGTTCCCCTTCCACACGTGGCTGCCCGACGCCCACGTGGAGGCCCCAACGGGCGGCAGCGTGCTGCTGGCGGGCGTGCTGCTAAAGATGGGCGCCTACGGTTTCCTGCGCTTCATGCTGCCGATGACGCCCGACGCCGTGGCCGACCTGCGCGGGCTGCTCATCGTGCTCTCGATCGTTGCCATCATCTACGGTGCCCTCGTCGCCATGGTCCAACCCGATCTCAAGAAGCTCATCGCCTATTCGAGCGTGAGCCATATGGGCTTTGTGACCCTGGGCATCTTCAGCGGCTCGCAGACCGGCATCGACGGCGCCATCATCCTGATGATGAGCCACGGGCTCGTCACCGGCGCGCTGTTTCTCGCCGTCGGCGTGGTCTATGACCGCGCCCACACCCGCCAGATTGCGGAGCTTGGCGGACTGGTGACGCGGATGCCGGCCTATGCCGTCGCGCTTGGATTCTTCACGCTGGCTTCGCTCGGGCTGCCGATGCTGAGCAGCTTCGTCGGCGAATTCCTCGTCCTGGTCGGGGCGTTCGACTACGGCATCGGCGCCGGCGTCACGGCCGCGATCGGCGTGGTGCTCGCGGCGGCCTACATGCTCTGGATGTACCAGCGCGTGGTGCTGGGCCGCCTGCGGAACGACGCGCTCAGCACGATCAGTGACATGAACCGCGTGGAGGCGGCGGCATTCGCCGCGCTGGCCGTGCTGGTGCTGTGGATCGGCATCTATCCGGCGACATTCATTGACATGATTACCGGCGCGACGGCCGGGTTGGTGAGCTAGCGCCATGGGCGAAGTCAACGCTGCCGACCTGACCTGGATTCTGCCGGAGATCATCGTGGCGGGCAGCGCCATGTTGCTGTTGCTGTGGACGGCGATCCTGCGCAACGACGACCGCTGGTGGTCGGTCAGCATCGCCTTGGGCGCCAACGCCATGGCGGGCATCGTGATGGCGTTGCGGCAGCCGATCGACGGCGGCGCGCTCGAAATCTTCAGCGGTCAGTTGGTCATCGACAGCTTCTCAACCTTCTTCCGCGCCCTGTTCCTGGTCGTCGGATCGCTTGCCGTCCTGACCGTCGCCCAACGCTTCGAGCGCGTACCGTTCACCGAGACGGCGGCCACCTTGCAGTTTTCGCTCAGCGGCATGCTGCTCATGGCCGGCGCCGTCGACTGGGTGACGGCGTTCATCGCCCTGGAGTTGATGGCGGTGCCGGTGTACGTGCTCACGGCCATGACGCGGTTCCGGCGAGACTCGGTCGAAGCGGCGATGAAATACCTCGTACTCGGCGCGTTTGCGACCGCGGTGCTGGTCTACGGCATCGCCTGGACCTACGGCCTCACGGGCACGACCTACTTTCCGGAGCTTGCCGAACGCATCATGACCGTCGGCGCTAGCCCGTGGATGCTGTTTGCCATCGGCCTCATCCTCGTCGGCTTTGGGTTCAAAGTCGCCGCGGTCCCATTCCACGCGTGGACGCCCGACGCCTACCAGGGCGCGCCCACGCCGCTGGCCGCATTTATCTCCGTAGGTCCGAAGGTCGCCGCCGTGGCGCTGCTTGCGCGCGTCGTCGGGCTCGGATTCGGATTCCAGGGCGCCGACACGGGCGCCGATCCAGCGGTTGTGCTCAACGTCGCTCTGGCCATCGCCATCATCGCCACCGCGACGATGATCGTCGGCAACCTCGTGGCCATCTCGCAGTCCAACATCAAGCGCATGCTCGGATATTCGAGCATTGCGCACACCGGCTACATGCTGGTCGGACTCGCGGCGGTCACGCGGGTCGAGACCGACACCGGATTCGCGTCATTCGACTTCGTGGGCCTGCCGTCGGTGCTGTTCTACGGCTTCGTCTACGCCTTCATGAACTTCGGCGCGTTCGCCGTTGCGCACGTCGTCGAGTATCAGACCGGAAGCAACGAGATCTCCGCATTCCGGGGCCTGATGCAGCGGTCCCCGGTGCCTGCGGCGGCCATGGCGGTGTTCATGCTTGGATTGACGGGCATCCCGCCGCTGACCGGCTTTTTCGGCAAGCTCTATATCCTTCAGGCCGCGGTTGAGTCGGACTTGGGCTGGCTCGCCATCGTGTTGGTCGTGACGTCGGTCGTTTCGGCGTTCTACTACCTGCGCGTGATCGTGCAGATGTTCATGAGCGATCCCGACGCCGAGGCAGCGTCGGACGGCGAGCCCTCAGCTGAAGTGGCCGACCTGCACACCGCCGTCATCACAGCCACCGCAGGCGCGACGTTGGCGCTTGGCATCGTCGGCGGCGGCATCCTGGCCTGGGCCCAGTCGTCCGTCGCGACGGGCCTCTTCTAGACCGCTACGGCCTCAGTCGGCCATCAGGTCGACGCACGCGGCGTCCACCCGGTCCAGCGTGTCGTCGATGACCGTTGCGTCGTGCGCGGTGCCGAAGCCGTGGTGGCCAACCACCACCTCGTAGACGTGGAAATAGACGCCGCGCGCGTAGCAGGCCCGCGCGAATTGCTTCAGGGTGTCGGAGTCGTGGCCGGCGATGTCCTGATAGGCGCGCGGCTCCACGTCCGGGTCGAGGCCGAAGTAGAGCGCGAATCGCGGGCCGACGCCCTGCACGCGGCAGCGAATGTCCCGGTGCTCGAAGATGTCCCGCAAACCGCTGTACAACCGCTCCGACATCGCCAGCAGGCCCGTTTCACCGTCGAAGACGCCGGGAGCCTCCAGCGCATCGAGCGTGGCCAACGCCGCCTTGACGCCGAAGATGTGGCCGGAATACGTCCCGCTGTGGGCCGACTCGCCCAGCGGCGCCAACTCCGACATCACCTCACGCCGACCCGCGATGACCGCGAGCGGCACGCCGTTCGCCACCGCCTTGCCCAGCAGCGTCACGTCGGGCGTGACGCCGTAGAAGCCCTGCGCGCAGTCGGCGCCGGTGCGGAATCCCGACAAGACCTCGTCGAAGATCAGCACGCTGCCGTGATCGCGCGTGATCTCGCGCACGGCCCGCAGGTAGTCGATGTCCGCCAGCAGGGCGCCGGCGTTGTAGTTGATCGGCTCCATGATGACGGCGGCAATGTCCGTCCCATGACGCTCGAAGGCATGGTTCACGGCCGACAGGTCATTCCAGGGCACGACGATCACGGCGTCGGCAAACGCGGAAGGGATGCCCGCTGAATCCGCGGAGGTCTCCACGATCTCGCCGGGCGTGACCGTGCGAGGCTCCGGATGCGTGTTGTAGAGCACGTGCTCGTGGATGCCGTGGAAATGGCCCTCGAACTTGAGAATCTTCGTCCGTTGGGTATGGGCTCGCGCCAATCGGATCGCCGCCATCGTGGCTTCCGAGCCCGAGTTCGCGAAGCGCACCATCTCGGCCGAGGGCACCAGGTTCACGATGCGCCGCGCGAGCTGCTCCTGGTAGACCGTCTCGGGTCCGTGGATGATTCCCATGTCGAGCGCCTGCTCGATCGCCCCGCGTACGCCGGCGTGGTCATACCCGAGGATGACGGAGCCGAATCCGGAGAAATAGTCTAGATACCGGCGGCCGTCCGGCGCGATGATGTAGGGGCCTTCCCCACGGGCTGCGAGCATCGCCTGCCCCAGCGCCGCGTTTTCACGCGCCGTCCCCGAGATGCCGGCAACCAGGACCTCGCGCGCCGACTCGAAGTGGACGGCGGCTGAATCGGCCCGGGGCGGCCGCTCCACGTTCATTGGCGTGCTTTCAGGGTCACAACGCGTCGTCGCCGCTGCCGATAGTACCCGCGCGCCACGGGCTCATCCGCAGCCAAGGCATCAGTCGAAGGTACCCGGCGCGAACGGCCGACCGAAGCCCTACGACTATGGCCGCTCCGCAGTCGCCCTAACCCGACTCGACGTTCGTGTCGATGTAGTCCAGCGCGTCCTTGACGGAGACGATCTTCTGGGCGTCTTCGTCAGGAATCGTGATGTCGTATTCGTCCTCGAGCGCCATGATCAACTCAACCTGGTCCAGCGAGTCGGCGTTGAGGTCCTCGACAAACTTCGACTCCTCCCCGATGTCCTCGGCGGGGATATCAAGCTTGTCGGCGATTACGGCCACTACCCGTTCAAACGTTGCCACGCATTACCTCTCTCTGTGTAGCCCGGCACTGCTCGCAATGGTCGCCGCGATGGCGGCCTTGATGGCGTCGTACCAGATGAAAATCCCGGCGCCATTGAGCCAGGCCAGCCCCCACGGATTGGACTTGTCAGTGGCGAGCAGATAGTACAGGGCGAGGTGGTTGACGCCAAAGATGTAGATGATCGGAATGCCCGCCAGCGCGGCCGGCAACTCGACCTTGGCGAATCGCTCGATCACTCCCTGGCTGCCGTCCGATCGGGCCTCGTAGCGCCGGCGCAGAAACTGCGCAGTCAGACCCACCACCACCGCCGCGATGACAAATCCGTAGATGTACCCGGCCGACGGCGAGAAGAAGTAGGCCGGTCCGCCGCCGCGAGCGAAAATGGGCGCTCCGGCGAATCCGATGATTGCGTAGAGGCCCATGGAGGCGCCGGCGCGCCAGGGACCGAGCAGCAGGCCGGCCAGCAGCACCATCAACACCTGCAAGGTGTAGGGGACGGGTTCGGCCTCGACTTTGGCGTGCGCCGCCGGCCACATCATCACCGTGAATGCGCCAATGAGCAGGGCGTCGGACACCACAATGGACGGGCGGCGACGTACGGCTGTGATCACGGTCGACATGGGTTAAGGATACCCACCCTGGGCTGTAGCTTCCGCGTCCACGCGCAGCAGCGGCTGGCCCGCGGCCACGCCGTCACCGCTGCGCACCAGAACGCGCGCCACCCGCCCATCAACGTCGGACAGCACTTCGTTGAACACCTTCATGGCCTCGACGAGACCGACCAGGTCACCCTCGCGAATCTGCTGACCCACCTGCACAAACGCGGGATCGCCGGGCTTGGGCGTGGCGAAGAATGTGCCGGCAAGCGGCGCCCGCACCAGGTGGCCGGCCGGCTCCGCCGGCGCGACGGCAGCCGGAGCGCCCGCCGGTTCACGCACGGCCGAGAACCCGGCCCGGCGCAAGCTCACCCGCTCCGAGCCGATGCGGATCTCGAGCTCGGCGAGGTTGAAGTCGCGCATCGCGTTGAGCACGGCGGTCACGCGCTGCCGAACGTTGACGTTCACTCCGCAGCGGCCACCCCTAGCCGGCGTCAGACCCGACGATCAGCGCGGCGTTCTGTCCTCCGAAACCGAAGCTGTTCGACATCACCCGGCGGAGTGGCAACTCGCGAGCCTGGTTGGGCACGTAGTCCAAGTCGCAGGCCGGATCCGGCACCTCGTAGTTGATCGTCGGCGGCGCCACGTTATCCCGCAAGGCTTGCAGACAGAGAATGAGTTCCACGGCCCCCGCGGCGCCGATGAGGTGGCCCATCATCGACTTCGTGGAGCTGACCGGAACATCCGCCGCCCCGTTGTTGAAAATGGCCTTGAGGGCTTGGGTCTCGGCGGCGTCACCCTGTTCGGTGGCGGTGCCATGGGCGTTGACGTAGTCAATGTCGGAGCTGTCGAGCCGGGCGTTCCGCAGGGCGTTCTCCATGGCGAGACGTGCGCCGCGGCCGTCGGCCGGGGGCTGGGTCATGTGGAAGGCGTCGGCGGATGCGCCGTATCCCAGGAGCTCGCCGCAAATCTCAGCCCCTCGCGCCGTCGCATGCGCATGGGACTCGAGAATCAAGACTCCCGCGCCCTCGGCGGCGACGAATCCATCGCGATCCCTATCGAATGGACGCGACGCGCGCTCGGGCTCGTCGTTTCGCGTCGAGAGCGCCCGCCCGGCGCAGAATCCGGCGAGACCAATGGGCGAAATCGCGCCTTCGGTGCCGCCCGCCAGCATGACGTCCGCCTCGCCGCGCCTGATGACCTCGGCCGCCTCACCGATGGAGTGCGCGCCTGTCGCGCAGGCGGAGACCACGGCGAGATTGGGCCCCTCGATCCCGTACTCCATCGAGACCATTCCGGCGGCCATGTTCCCGATGATGAGCGGAATCAGGAAAGGGCTTACCCGGGACGGGCCGCGTTCGCGGAGCACATCGGTTTGGTTCTGCAGGAACACCAGGCCGCCAATTCCGGTGCCTATGTAGACGCCGACACGGTGGCGATTGGCATCGGTGATTTCGAATCCCGAATGCTCGAGCGCCGCCCGCGACGCTTCCAGCGCAAACTGCGTGAACCGATCGGTGCGGCGCGCGTGCTTGGCGCCGAGCTTCGCCTTGGGGTCCCACGGGATGACCTCACCCGCGATCTGCGACGTAAAAGCGGCGGTATCGAAGGCCGTGATCCGCCCAATGCCGCTTCGTCCGCTCAGAACGGCCCGCCACGTCTCGTCGGCGTTGTCCGCGAGTGGGGTCACCGCCCCATAGCCTGTCACGACGACTCGATCGTCCATGGAAATCCGTGCTGATGCCATGAGGGCTGGCGCAAACATGGGATAGGCGCGCCGCAGCGAGTATATCGCGGGATGGGTCTCCGAATGCCATTTGCGTGGCGTCCGCGTCCGGTCGAACAAGAATCGGCTTCGCGCTATTCTGCGATGCGGGCCGCCACGGCGGCCGATTTTCGTCTACACCGAGAGGTTCCATGTCGGCCACGATCGTCGGTTGGGGAATGGCGGTCCCGGAGCAGATTTGGACCAATACCCATCTCGAGTCCATGGTGGACACCACCGATGCCTGGATCGTGTCGCGGACCGGCATCCGGCAGCGCCGAATCGCGGACGACGGCGACACGACCTTCAGCCTGGGACTCGACGCGGCCACGCGGGCGCTGGAGCAGGCGGGACTGACCGCGGCCGACGTCGACATGGTCATCGTGGCCACGCTCACGCCGGAAACGCCCATGCCGGCGACGGCCAACCTGATTCAGGACGCCATTGGAGCCCGCAGCGCCGGCGCGTTCGATCTCAATGCCGCCTGCGCCGGCTTCACCTACGGGCTGGAAATCGGGCGCGCGCTTATCGACGCCGGGTCGGCGCAGACCGTACTGGTGATCGGCTCCGAGACGATGTCACGGGTCGTCGATTGGACCGACCGCTCGACCTGCGTCCTGTTCGGCGACGGCGCGGGCGCCGTCGTCATGCAAGCCAGCGCCGCCGGGGGGATTCGGGGCAACTCGCTCGGCTCCGACGGAAGCGGAGCTCCGCTGCTGCACATTCCCGCCGGCGGCAGCAAGCTGCCCGCGAGCATCGAAACAGTACGGGATCGCCTGCATCTGCTCTCGATGAACGGGCGCGCGGTCTACAAGTTCGCCGTCAAGGCCACGGTCCGCGCGGCGGCCGTGGCCATGGCGCGCGCCGGGTGGCAGCCCAGCGACCTCGATCTCTTCATCCCACATCAAGCGAATCTGCGGATCATCGACGCCGTCGCCAATGAGCTGCGCTTGCCGGAAGAGCGGGTCATCGTCAACGCCGATTTCTACGGCAATACGTCGTCGGCGTCGATCCCAATCGCCCTCTGCGAGGCCATCGCTCAGGGGCGCGTGAATCAAGGTGACCGCCTTGTCCTGGTGGGTTTCGGAGCCGGGCTTTCCTGGGCCGCGGTGGCGGTGGAGTGGACAGCCCCAGTCACGCCGAGCGATGGCCGCGCGTCGGGCATGAGCGCCACCGTGCCGCAAAAGTCCGCATCGGCCGCGAGGCGCCTCCCCTAGTCCGCCAGGACCGCCTCAAGCCCCCGAACCAGTCGCCGCACGCCTTCCCGAATCTGGTCCTCGGGCAGATAGCTATAGGCCAGGCGAATATCGCGGCGCCGCGCGCCGTCGGCGAAGCAGTGGTGGCCGGCGAGATAGGTGACGCCGTGATCCTCAATCGTGGGACGAATCGCCTCGCTATCCACTCCCTCGGGCAGCGTGAGCCACACGAAGAAGCCGCCCACCGGGCGCGTCCAAGTGCATCCCAAGCGGGCCAACGGCTGCAATTCTTCGAGCATGGCGTCACGCCGGGCTCGATAGAGCGTGCGCAGCGCGGGCACGCGTTCGGACAACGCGCCGCCGGCTAGGTATTCCGCCGCTGCCCAAGCCGCAAACGGACTGCTCGCGCTGTCAGCCTTCAAGCTGCACATGGTCGCCACGTCTTCCGGATCGGCCAGGGCCCAGCCCAGCCGCATGCCGCCGGCGACGAGCTTTGAAAACGTGCCCATCTTGATGACCCGCTCGGATCCGGCCAGCGCATACAACGCCTTCGGGCGGCTGCCGTCGAAGATCAAATCGCCGTAGGCGTCATCTTCGAGAAGCGCCAGGTCGAGACGCTGCGCAAGGTCGGCGAGCTCCCGCCGGCGGGTATCCGACGCGTTGGTGCCAATCGGATTGTGGACCGTGGGCATGGTGTAGACGACGTTGGCCTCGGTGCCGGCGGTGCGCAGGCGCTGCACCGTTCCCTCAAGCGCCTCCGGGTCAATCCCCTGCTCATCCGCGGGAACCCCAACAACCTCGAGACCAAGCCCGCGCAAGAACCACAATGCGCCGATGAAGGTGGGCGACTCGACCAGAATGGTCCCGCCGGCCGGCACCAGCAAACGCGCGGTGAGCACAATGGCCTGCGACGCGCCGCTGGTGATGAGCACGTGTTCGGGACCCACCGGAAGGCCCTCGGTGGACCGCACCCAGTCGGCGACAAATGCCCGCAGCGGCTCGGGACCGGAGACGGGGCCGTATTGCAGCGCATCGGCGTTCCGCTGCGCCATGAGATCGCGGGTCACGCGGCCCAGATCGTCATACGGAAAACTCGCGGCGTCTGGAAACCCGAAGGCCAGGCTCAGCACTCCGGGCCGCTGCATCGACCAGTTCGGCCGCAGAGGGTTCTGCTCCATCGCCCGGGCAACCGGACTGTGAAAGCGGCTAAGGCTCATCCGCCGATCGTATCAGCGCGAGCCCGCCGCGCTCGGTACCATCCGCAGACAGGCCCCCGGGACACCCAGATGGTCTCGCAGCGACTTTGGAGCCCGTGGCGATTGGAGTACGTGGCGGCGGCGACCGACGAGACGTCCGATTGCCCGTTTTGCACCGACCACCTGACTGCGGACGGTCTTCCTGAGCTGATCGTCAAAGCCGGGCGGCTGACGTACGCCACCCTCAACCTGTTTCCCTACAACAACGGGCATCTCATGGTGCTGCCCTACCGTCACGTGGCGGACATCGTGGACCTGACGCCCGACGAGGCGGCTGAACTGATGCACCTCTTGACGCAAGGGCGGATGGCGTTGGGCAACGCGCTGGGACCGGATGCCTTCAATGTCGGAATGAACCTCGGCCGCGCCGCCGGCGCCGGCATCCCCGCCCACCTGCACTTTCACCTCGTGCCGCGCTGGGAAGGCGATACCAGCTTCATGGCCGTGACCGCCGACACCAAGGTGCTCCCGGAGTCGCTGGACCAAACAAAGCGCCGGCTGATCGAGGCGTGGCCCAGCGACGACGAAATGCCGCCGGCTACGCCGCCGGGAGCAGGCTGATGCGTTCCGGCGCCGGTTCGAAACCGGGGGAGGCGCCTTGCAGCACGCCAAAGCTGCCCACCGGCCAATACACCAGCCAGACCTTCCCTACGATCGCCGCCTCCGGCACGATGCGGAAGCGCCGCGAATCGATGCTTTGCCCTCGATTGTCGCCGAGCACGAAGTACCCCTGCTCGGGAACGACCAGGCTGCGGTCTCTCCCGGGTGCGGTTACTCCCGGAAAGTACGCGTCTTCATCCAGGCGACGCCCGTCCACATAAACACCGCCGTCGTGGAATTCGATCGTCTCATTTGGCAGCCCGACAATTCGCTTCACCAGGTCTTCCTCGGGATTGGCCGGCGATCGAAACACCACCACGTCGCCACGATCGGGCTTCGCGGCGACGTATGCCAGCTTGTTCACCAGGAGGAATTCCCCGTTTTCGAGAACGGGCACCATGCTGCCGCCGTCCACGCGAAAGTTCTGCACCACCATCCGCGTGCCGAAGAAGATCAGCAATGCCAGGAGCACGGTTTCCGTGATCTCGAGCAAGACATTGCTATTGCGCCGCAGCACCGCCGGAGCCATTCCCCATGAGACGGGCGGCCCGAACCGGGCGCGCCCGGCACGAGTATAGGCAGCGGCCACGCGCGGGCGCGGACGTGACGGCCAGGCCGCGACCGTGAGCGCGGCCGAGCAGAGCCTCGTCGTTCCCGATTCCGCTGCCGGACGCCGGCTGGACCGCTTTGTGGCCGATGCCGCCCCAGCGTTGAGCCGCACGCGCGCGGCCCGGCTGATCCAGGCCCAGCGTGTCCTGGTCAACGACGAGCCCCGAGACCCCGACTATCGCGTGTCTGCCGGCGACCACATCGTGGTTGAAGTCGACGAGATCCGCAGCTCCCTGGCACCCGATTTCCGCCCGCTGCGCGTGCTGCTCGAAACGCCCGATCTCGTCGTCGTTGACAAGCCGCCGGGGGTGGTCATGCACCCGGGAGCCGCCGATGAGCCGGCGACACTTGCCCATCAGCTGGTCGCCCACTATCCCGAGGCGGCCGCCATCGGCAATCCGCGCCGACCGGGCATCGTGCACCGCCTGGATCGCGACACCTCGGGCGTCGTCCTCATCGCGCGGACGGCGGCGGCCTACCATTCGCTCCAGCACGCGTTCGAGCGCCGCGAAGTCCGCAAGCGTTACCTGGCCGGGGTGCACGGCCGCCCTACGGTCGCAACCGCCGAAATCGATGCTCCCGTCGGCCGTCACCCGACCCGCCGCACCCACATGGCCGTCACCCGGTCAGGCCGCCCGGCCCAGACTGCCTACACGGTGCGTGCGACGAGCGCGAGCGCCGCACTGCTCGACGTGCGCCCGCGTACGGGTCGGACGCATCAGATTCGCGTGCACCTGGCGTCCATCGGCCACCCGGTGCTGGGAGATGCGCGCTACGGGCCGCAGCCGCCGGTGGCCACCCGCCAACTGCTGCACGCCTGGATGCTCGAGTTCACGGATCCGGCCGGTGATCGCTGGCGGGTGGCGGCCGCGCCCCCCGCCGACATGCGGCGCGAGCTGCGGGAAGTCGAGCTCGATCCGCCGGCCACGCCGCCCACCCGCAAGCTATGACTGCGGGCTAGACGACTCCGACTAAGTGCTCACCGCCGGTTCGGCGCCGGCCTGGCCGTCGGCCTCCTCCGGTTCATCCTCCGGCGCCGCCACGCGGGCCAGCACCACGCCGATCTCATAGAGCGCGTAGACCGGCACCGCCACCGATAGCTGGGTGAAGGGGTCCGGGGTGGGCGTGATGACGGCAGCCAGGATCACAATCGCGACGATGGCGTAGCGGCGGTATTTCCCCAGGGTGCTGGCCTTCACGACGCCGATCTTTGCCAGTGCAAAGATGAAGAACGGCGTCTCGAAGGCAATGCCAACCGCCAGCAGAATGCGCAAGACGAACGTGACCCAGGTCGCGACTGTGAACTCCGTGGCAATCGATCTCGGCGCGAATCCCGCCAGAAACCCAACCGTGAAACGCAAGACCACGAACCACGCGAACGCCGCCCCGATGAGAAACGCGACCGCGATCGCCGGAATGCTCAAGTACAGCCAGCGCTTTTCGTGCTCATAGAGACCCGGCGCCACGTACGCCAGCACCTGATACAGCACGATCGGACTGGCGATGCCCAACCCGACGATGATTGAAATCATGAAGAACGTGAACAGGGTTTCCGTGGGGGAAATCTGCTGCAAGATGGCGCCGCGCGGCAGCGGATACTGCACGACCTCGAACACGAAGTCCTTGAACGGCCAGACGATCAGGCTGGCCACAATGACGGCCAGCACGGCAATGGTGAGTCGGGTGCGCAGCTCCTGGAGGTGCTCGCGCAGCGTCATCACGCCGCCGAGTTCCGCCTGCGAGTCCTGCGACTCTTCCTCGGGCTCCTGCGGGGGTTGGGCAGGTCGGTCCGCGTCCATAGCCAAGCCTACCGCCTACGACGCCGGCGAGTCCGCCTGTCGCCTCACGTGAGTCCCCAGCGCGCCGTTGACGAGACGCCGCCCGCCCTCCGTGCAGTATTGCTTCGCAAGCTCCACCGCCTCGTTGATCGCCACCGCCGGCGGCACGCGACCGGAGTCGATCTCGGCGATGCCGATTCGCAGAATAGCCACCTCGAGTTGGGCCATCTGGGCGATGGGCCATGCGGGGGCCAACTCGCTGATTGTCGCATCCAGGTCACCCAAACGCGCCGCGACCTCCTGGACAAGAGTCTCAGCGTAGGCCCGCGCGTCAGCCGCCAGGCCCAGTTCATGTTTCCGCGACGCGAAGAGATCCAGCGGATCGCCGCCGCGCATCGACGCTTCGAACAGCAGGCGCATGGCGGCTTCGCGGGCGGCGCGTCGGTCGCGGCGCGGGCGTGCAGCCACCGTTAGGCCGTTACGCCGTCCACCCGGTCGTGCAGGGCTTCGACATATCCCACGTCGTAGGTACCTTCGGCGAACTGCGCGTCATTCAGCACGGCCTGGTGAAAGGCCAGGTTGGTCGCCGGGCCCTCGATCATCGTCTCGGCCAGGGCGCGACGCGACCGATCGACGGCCTCCGCACGCGACTCGCCCCACACGATGAGCTTTGCCAGCAGCGAATCGTAGAACGGCGGCACCTCATAGCCGGCGTACACGTGCGTGTCCACGCGCACCCCGTAGCCACCGGGAAAGTGCAGCCGCGCGATCCGCCCGGAATCCGGGCGGAAGTCGCGCGTCGGATCTTCGGCCGTCAATCGAAACTCGATCGCATGGCCGTTGCGGCCCACGTCCGCCTGGGAAACGCCGAGCGACTCGCCGCCGGCGATACCGAGCTGCGCGGCAACCACATCCAGACCGGTGATCGCTTCGGTGATGGGGTGTTCCACCTGAATGCGCGCGTTGGCTTCCATGAAGAAGAAGTCGCCGCTCGCGTCGACCAGGAATTCGACGGTGCCCGCGCTGTGGTAGTTGAGCGCCTGCATCAGCCGCACCGCGGCCTGTGTGATGTCATCGCTCAGACCGTGCGGCAGATTGGGCGCCGGGGCCTCCTCGATGAGCTTCTGATAGCGGCGTTGAATCGAGCACTCGCGATGCCACGCGTGCAGCACGGTTTGCCCGTCGCCGATCACCTGCACCTCGACGTGACGGGGCGACTCGATCAGTTTTTCGACGTAGAGGTCGCCGCTGCCGAATGAGGCGCGCGCTTCGGCCTGCGCCAGCGAGAAAAGCCCGGTCAACTCATCGGGATCGGCAACCGGTCGGATGCCGCGGCCCCCGCCGCCGGCCGCCGCCTTGAGCACCACCGGGAACCCAATCTCCCGCGCGACTTCACGCGCATGGGTGGCGTCGCGCACCGGCTCCTCGGACCCGGGAACGACCGGCAGGCCTGCCGCCACCGCCGCCGCACGGGCCTGAACCTTGTCGCCCAACGCCCGAATGGTGTCGGGGGCCGGTCCCACGAACGTCAGGTTGTAGCGGGCGCACACCTCGGCGAAGTAGGCATTTTCGGCCAGGAACCCGGCGCCGGGGTGCACCGCGTCGGCACCGGTGTTGAGCGCGGCGCCGATGATGTTAGGGACATTCAGATAGCTCGCGCTCGAGGCCGCGGGACCGATGCACACCGACTCGTCCGCAATTCGCACCGGAAGACTGTCCGCATCGGCCTCCGAGTAGATGGCCACGGTTCCAATCCCGAGGTCATGACACGCCCGAATGACTCGCACCGCCATTTCGCCGCGGTTGGCCACCAGTACTTTTTCAAGCACTCGGCGTCATCCCATGTGGAGGCCGCCGTCGATCGTCATGACCTGCCCGGTGATATAGGAAGCGTCGCTGGATGCGAGAAACGCCACCGCGCCGGCAACGTCGTCAGGCGTGGCGAAGCGCCCCAACGGGATGCGGTCGATGATCCACTTGCGAAGCTCTCCCTCCAGATCATCGGTCAGCGGGGAGATGACGAATCCCGGCGCGACGGCATTCACCGTGATCCCACGAGCGGCCACCTCGCGCGCCAGCGCAAGAGTGAATCCGACCAGCCCGGCCTTAGCGGCGGCGTAGTTCGTTTGACCGGCGTTGCCTCCGGTTCCGGCCACCGAGGAGATGTTGATAATTCGCCCGTCGCGCTGCCGCAGCATGCCCCGCACCGCCCGCCGGGAGCAGGCGAAGGCCGAACGCAGATTCGTACGAATCACGTCGTCCCAGTCCTCGTCCCGCATCCGCATCAGCAGCGAGTCTCGAATGATGCCGGCGTTATTGATCAGCACGTCCAGGCCGCCGAGGACTCGGATTGCCTCGTCCACGACGTGGTTGGCGCCCTCGGTGGTCGACAGCTCACCTCCAACGACCACGGCCGATCCGCCCGCATCCTGGATTGACGCGGCGAGCTCTCGCGCCTTGGCCTCGTTTCGGTTGTAGTGCAGCACCAGACGCGCACCCTCGGCACCCAGGCGACGCGCGTACGCCTCGCCCAGCGCGCCCGAGGCCCCCGTGATCAACGTCCGCCGATCGGTCAGGCGGCCAGCTATGGGGTCAGACATTGCGCAGTTCCTTCGCCGCGGCGTCGGCCGAATCAGCATCGTAGACGTTGAGCAGGGAAACGTCTTGCCTTGCGCGGCGCAGCATGCTCGTCAGCAGGCCCTTGTGCCCGAATTCCACGATGTGGGTCACACCCAACGCACCGAGTGTGCCCACCCCGCGCCACCACTGCAACGGGGCCGCCACGTGCTCGGCGAGTTCCACGCGCAACTCGGCGGCCGTGTGCAGCGGCTGGCCGTCCATGTTGGCGATGACCGGAATCCGGGGATCCGTGAGCGGCGCGGCCAGCAGGCGCTCGCGCATCACATCGCGCGCCGGCAGCATGGCAGCCGTGTGAAACGCCCCGGAGACGTCCAGCGGCACCACTCGCCGCGCACCGGCCGCCTTGGCCGCCTCGGGAAGCTCGTCCAGCGACGCCAGATCTCCGCCAACCACCACCTGGCCCGGCGTGTTGATGTTGGCAACGGAGAGATAGCTCCCCGGCACACGCGCGCGAATCTCGGCCACGACGGTTTCCGTCTGATCCGGATCCAGACCCAGAACAGCGCTCATGCGTCCCGGCCGGTGCGCCGCGGCCTGCTGCATTGCCTCTCCGCGCGCGGCAACCATGGCCATCGCGGTGCGAGTGTCGAGCGACCGGGCGACGGCAACGGCGGCCCACAAGCCCACGCTGTGCCCGGCCAAGGCGCGCACGGGCAGCGTATGGCCGTCGCTGCGCGCGTCCTGGCCCAGAGCTTCGGTGAACGTGGCAAACGCCGCGAGGGCCACGGCCACGACGGCCGGCTGCTGGACGCGGGTAGGGTGTAATGCCTCATCGGGACCGTGGAAGCAAAGCGCGGCCAGATCATCGCCAAAGGCCGAGTTTGCGGCGGCAAATACCTCGCGCGCGGCGCCGGATCGGGCAAAGAGGTCCCCGCCCATCCCGGCCGCTTGGGCGCCCTGGCCCGGAAAGACGAAGGCAATCCCTGGCTTGCCGGCGGTCGTCACCGCCGCCCGCGCCCGCTACCGATACTTGGCAGCCTGCTCGCTCGGCTCAACGACCACGGTGCCGCGCAGATTGCCGCACACCCCGCAGACGTGATGGCTTCGCATCAGCGCGTGACAGGTTGGGCAACGCACCAGGGTCGGGCTGGCAACGCGGATTTGATTGCGGCGACGGCGGCGGCGCGAACGCGTCAGCCGTCGTTTAGGTTGAGCTCCCATAGGCTCCCATTATCCCTTAGTTCCCGGCATATCAGGAAACATTGTGGCGCGAAGCTCGGCCAACCGGCTCCAGCGCGGATCGATCGCCGCCTCGGCGGGCTCTTCGGAGCGTTCCAAGCCGGGACACTCCGGCCGGCAAACCGGCATCAGCGGCAGCGCGGCAATCAGGCCCTCGGCCAGGAACGGCGTGAGATCGAGGTTGTGTTGATCGTCGAGCGGCCATACGGCCTCGAGACCCGATTCCTCGGTCGCAGCCCCGTCCGAGTCGATCAAGAACTCGCCGTCAGCCTCGAAGCGCAAGGTCTGCCGGGCGGGCTCCAGGCAGCGCGCGCACGGTTGCTCGACCGACGCCTCGAATTCGCCGGATGCGTGGATCGCGCCACTCAGGCGCACCAGACGCACCCGGCCCGCCACCGAGGTCGCCAATTCGGTGACGCTGAGCGCCTCGGGCGGCGCCAGGACGTCGTACGACCGGCTGGTCCCGGGCGGCTCGCGCACGAATGCCGCGACGTTGAACACGAAGTCGTTCACGATGACCAGAGGGGTGAGCGGCCTAGACGGTCTCTTCGTCGCCGAGTTCGGTGATACCGGCGGCATCCTCGTCGAGCGCCGAAATTCCGCGGCGAATGCTCGCCAGGTGCGAAATCAGGCGGTGCTCGATATCGCGCAGCATGTTGAGCGCGTAGACGTCCATTTCCTCCCGCGACGCCTCGGTTCGCTCTTCCGCCGCCTCGATGATCTGCTCCGCCCGCGCTTCGGCCTGGCGGACGATCTCCTCGTCGCGCAGCATTTGATCGGCCTGCTCACGCGCTTGCTGGATGATCTGCTCGGCCTCCATCTGCGCCGATTGCGGAATCTGCTCGCGTTCCCGCAGCACCCGCCGCGCCTCCCGGACTTCTTCCGGAATGCGAATGCGCATTTCGTCGACAATCTCCAGCAGCGCGCGCTCGTCCATCACGATGCGACGCATCATCGGCACGCGCTGGGCAGCAGTCACCAGGGCCTCGAGACGTTCGATCAGGTTGATGAGATCGATGGCTAGCTACCTCCTCGGCGACGCATCGCCGTATTTCGCGGCCACGGCCGTGGCAACGTTTGCCGGCACAAACGGCGCCACGCTTCGGCCCAGGGCACCGATCTCCCGCACCAACGACGAACTGACGTAGGCATGCTCGGGCGCTGAGAGGAAGAACACCGTATCCAACTCCGGCGCCAGACGGCGATTCATCGCCGACAGCGCAAATTCATACTCAAAGTCCGAGACCGCTCGCAGCCCGCGCACCAATACGCTCGCTCCAATGTCCCGCGCAAAGTCTACCGTGAGTCCCCGATAGTCGCGCACCGAGACGTTGGGCAAGTGTGCGGTTGCCTCCCGCACCAGCGTGACCCGTTCCTCGGTGGAAAACAGCGTGCGCGATTCCGGCTGTTCGTAAACCCCGGCCACGACTTCGGCATGACATGCCGCGCTGCGCGCGATGATGTCTAAGTGTCCGTTGGTCGCTGGGTCGAATGTGGCAGCAAAAAGCGCCCGCATATGGCAAAGCCGCTGGGGATGCGAGCGCGATTATAGCGACGTTCGCTCGTTGCCGGACTTCCCGTCCCCCGATCGACAATAGATGGCAAAAGCTCCATCACCGTGACGTCGAAACTTCCATAGCTGCCAGGTTGGCGGGGGCTCGGGCGCGGCGCGCCGCGCGCTGAATTCAGCAACAATCAAGCCATCGGAGGCCAGGACGCCCGGCTGAGCCAGCCGGTTCATGAGCGGAATCCACGGGTCATCGGCGTAGGGCGGGTCCGCCAGGATCAACCCGTAGGGCCCCCCTGCCGCCAGGTCGGCGCGAAGCACATCGGCGCGCTCGACGCTGGCGGCATGCTCCAGCTCGAGCCGGCGAAGATTGGCGCGAATAACCGCGCACGCGCGCGAGTCACGCTCGATGAATCGCACATACTCGGCGCCGCGGCTGAGCGCCTCGATTCCAAAGGCGCCCGAGCCCGCGTAGCAATCCAGCACCCGCGGCGGCGGTGGAGCGCCCAGGGAGTCGAAGACGGCGGCCCGGAGACGATCGATCGTCGGCCGCGTGCCGGGCGCGACCTGGATGCCGTGCCCGCGCAGCTCACCGGCCACAACCCGGAGCCCGCGCCCCCTGGATGCCATTCAGATCTCGCGGCGGGAGCCGATGGGCCGGACGCTTAGCTCCATTCGCTCTCCTGCAGCATCGACTGAACGGCAGCCGCCAGCGGGCCGTGCTCCGGGCGCTCGAGCTCCGGGTCGGCCTGGATGAGGGTTTCGGCATCCTCACGGGTTCGCCAGATCATCTCCATGTCGCTCACGCTCGCGAACTGAAAGCTCGTCAACCCATGCTGCCGCGTGCCCAAGATATCGCCGGGGCCGCGCAGCTCCAGGTCGCGCTCGGCGAGCTCGAAGCCGTCGTGAACGTTCTGGAGGATGCGCAGTCGAGCGTTTTCCGTGGCGTCCGTGGTGTCGCTCAGCAGCAGGCAATGGCTCTGCTGCCCGCCGCGTCCGACGCGCCCGCGCAACTGGTGCAGCTGCGACAGCCCGAAGCGCTCCGCGCCCTCGATCATGATCACGCTGGCCTGCGGCACGTCGATGCCGACTTCTACGACCGCCGTGCCGACGAGGATCTTCACCTCGCCGTCCCGAAAGGCCCGCATCACCGCGTCCTTGGCTTTGGCGCTCAGGCGCCCGTGCAAGAGTCCGATGGCGTGCGCGAGATCGGGATAGACCTGCGTGCTGAGACGCTCGAACTCATCCTTGGCGGATCGCACCTGAAGCGACTCCGATTCCTGGATCAGCGGACAGATCACGAAGGCCTGTCCGCCGGCTTCCACCTGCTGGCGCAGGAAGGCGTAGGCGTCGGCCCGGCGCGATTTCGGCACCCAGGCCGTACGCACCGGTTTCCGCCCGCCGGGCATCTCGCGAATCGACGTGACGTCCAGGTCACCGTAAAACGTCAGCGCCAAGGTGCGCGGAATGGGGGTGGCGGTCATGGCCAGCAGATGCGGGTTGTAGCCCTTGGCCCGGATCTCCCCGCGCTGCTGCACGCCAAAGCGATGCTGCTCGTCCACGACGGCGAGATTCAGCCGGGCGAACCGCGCGCTTTGCTGGATGAGCGCCTGCGTACCCACGACCACGCCGATTTCTCCGGCAGCGACCTCGCGCCAGAGTCGTCGCTTGGCCGCGGCCGGAATGCCGCCGCTGATGCGCTCGACGCGCACACCCAACGGCTCCAGCAGGTCGCCGAGCGTCTGCGTATGCTGCTCGGCCAACACCTCGGTTGGCGCCATCATGGCGCCCTGCCAGCCGGCACGGCAGACCGCGAACAGCGCGCCGGCGGCCACGGCGGTCTTGCCCGAACCCACGTCGCCTTGCACGAGCCGGCTCATGGGCGTGTCGCGGCGCAGATCGGTGAGAACCGCCGCCAGCGCCGCGCGCTGATCCTCCGTGAGCTTGAACGGCAGCCTGGCGCCAAAGTCCGCCATTGCGTCGCGGTCGAACTCGATCGGCCGGCCGGGCTGAGAGTCACGCCAGCGCCCGCGGTGCGTGAGGATCGCCAGCTGATAGACCAGCAGCTCGTCGAACGCGAGGCGCGCCTTTGCCGCGTCGGCGCTCGCCGCCGAGTCCGGCCGGTGCATCATCACCACCGCGTCCGCAATCCCAGGCAAATCGCGGCGCTTTCGCAGCGCGTCCGGCAGCGGGTCGTCCAAGAGGTCGGCGTGCGAATCCACGGCGGCGGACACCCACCGGCGCAGCTGGCGCTGCGTGACGCCCGCGGTCAACGGGTAGACCGGGACCAACCGGCCGGCGTGGAGCCGCTCCGCCGCGTCCAGCTCGTACTCCGGACTCGTCAGCTGCAGCCCGTGCTGGCCGTAGTCCACGCGACCGGCAAGCGCCACGTTTGGCCGACCGGAGAGCGTGTTCGCGAGATACGGCTGGTTGAACCAGACCGCGGTGATCTGGCCGGTCTCGTCCTGCAAGACCGCCTCGGTGATGCTGAGGCGTCGGGTCCGCGCGCGTCGCGAGGCGACGTCTACGATCGACCCGACCAGCGTCACGTCTTCGCCGGCGTTGATGTCGGCGATGGGAACCGTGGCGCTGTGGTCGATGTAGCGATGCGGGGCATGTCGCAGCAAATCGCCGACCGTTGAGATTCCCAGGCTGCGCAGCCGCTTGGCCGCCGTGGCCCCGATTCCCCACAGCTCCGTGACCGGATCGTCCAAGTTGCCCTTTGGCTTCGGCGCGACGTCTGTGGCCAGCAGCGGCAGCACGGTTTCGATCAAGTGCTGCCGCGTGGCGGGCTTCAGCGATGAGTATTTCGAGAGGCGGCGCAGCGCAGCGGCAACGTCCGGTGGCAAGTCACCGAGGTCGCGCTCGAGCCAGCGTGAGAGTCCTTCGGTCGCGGCAGTGTCCCGGTGCCCGGAACCCTGCTCCGCGCGCAGGATTTCCGCAATTCGCTCGACCAACCCCTGCGCGGTCGGCGCGCCGGCGCCACTCACGCGCTACTCGACCGAAATGACGTAGTCGTAAAGCTCCTGGCCGCCCGCGATCACTTCGATCTCCAGGTCCGGAAAGCCCGCCTGGAGTTCATCGCTCAGCTGCTCAACGGTGTCCGCCGAAACCTGGCTGCCGTAGTAGATGGTGGCAAGTTCGGGCTCCTCGTCGGCCAGCCCCTCGAGCATTTGCTTGACCAGGTCATTCGGGGCCTGGCCGGTCGTGACCAAGTCGTCGTCCTGGAGGCCGAGGTAGTCGCCCTGCTTGATGGTCAAGCCGCCGATCGTGGCGTCGCGCACGGCCTGGGTGATTTCAAGCGTGGTGATGTCGCCCGCCGCCGCCTCCATCATGCGTTCGTTCACATCCGCCTCGGCCGTCGCGTTGAACGCCACCATCGCGGCCACTCCCTCGGGCACCGTTCGCGTGCCGACCACCCGAACATCCTTGTCGGACTGCTCGGCCGCCTGGCGCGCGGCCATCACGATGTTCTTGTTATTAGGCAGGACCACCGCCCAGTCGCCGTCGAGGCCATCGACGGCCTGCAGGATGTCGCCCGCGCTCGGGTTCATGCTGGCCCCGCCCTCGACCACGCTGGCGCCGAGGCTCTCGAACACTTGCGTCAGGCCTTCGCCGGTGGCCGTGGCCACCACCGGAACGCGCGCTACGGTCGCCGCCGTCGCTTCCGTGGCGGCCGTGGCAAAGTTCTCCGCCTGCTGCATATCCATGTTCTCGGCCTTGACGGCGTCCAGCGGGCCGTAGGACATCGCCGCGGTCAGCGCCTCGCCGGGCGTCTCGGTATGCATGTGCACGCGGATGAGGGTGGGGTCGCCCACCACGAGCAACGAGCCCCCGTATTCGCCCATCGTTTCGCGAACCACGTCTGGATCCATGTCTTCGCCCAGGATCACGAACTCCGTGCAATAGCCGTGCTCGTCGGCGCCATGGGCGACGGCGAACTCCGAAAACACCTCCACGCCGCGATCCTCGGCAACTATTTCCGGAGGCGGGAGACCGCGCAGGTTGCGCAGCAGTCCCTCGTAGATCACCAGCAGGCCCTGGCCGCCCGCATCGACGACGCCGGCTTCCTTGAGCACGGCCAGCTGCTCGGGCGTCCGTCGAACCGAGGTGCGCGCCGCGTCGACGACGGTCGTCCCCAGCTCCTCCAGCGTGTCCACGGTGTTCGACACGGCCGCCTTCGCCGCGTCCCGCGCCACGGTGAGGATGGTGCCCTCGACGGGATTCGTCACCGCCTCGTCGGCGGCGCGTGACGCGTGCTTGATTCCCTGGGCGAGTTCGGCCGGGCTGCACTGCGAGAACTTCGCCAATCCTTCGCTCATTCCACGCAGGATTTGCGAGAGAATCACCCCGGAGTTTCCGCGAGCGCCCAGCAGCGCCCCGCGAGCCAGGCCGCGGCCAACCTCGGCGACCGTGGGCGACTCCAACCGAGCGGCCTGTTCCACCGCCGCCCGCATCGTCAGCACCATGTTGGTGCCGGTGTCTCCATCGGGCACGGGAAAGACGTTGAGCCTGTCGATGCGGGTCGAATTCGCCTCGAGCCATTCCAGGCTCGCCGCCATGGCCCGCTGAAAGGCGGTCCCGGAAACGACGTCAGATGGCGCGGCGTCCGCCCCATTCTCGTCAGATGGCGCCACTGGTTTGCTCGTTTCCCGTGCTAGCCTGTTGCGGGCGATCTTAGGAACGCCTTGAATTCTCCGTCAACGCAAGGAAATGGTGGGCTCGGTGGCGACTTGTCAGGTCTGCGACACGCGGACGCAGTTTGGCCATCACATTCGTCACAAGGCTTCCGGGCGTTGGGAACGGAAAGCCACCAAGAAGCCGCGCCGCTGGCGCGTCAACGTGCAGCGCAAGCGGGTGTTTGTTGGTGGTCGCTACCAGCGCATGAACATCTGCACCGGCTGCATTCGGACGCTCGACAAGGCGGACTAAGCCAGCGCGCGCCTGAGCGCCCGCACCCCGGCGGCCGGGCCGTCCGGATGGCCAAACACCGAAGTTCCGGCGACCAGCACATTCCCGCCCGCCTGCACGACGTTCGGGGCCGTCTCGGCGTTGATGCCGCCGTCAACCACGAGGTCAACCTGTAGGCACCGGGATTCGATGCGTTCGGACAGCGAGGCGATGCGGTCGAGCATTTCGGGGATGAACGCTTGACCGCCGGCTCCAGGCTCCACGCTCATCACCAACGCGATGTCGAGGCTGTCCAGATGGGGCCACAGCAATGACTCGGGCGTCCCGGGCCTGAGCGTGAGCCCGGCACGCACCCCAAGCTCGCGAATCTGACGCAAGGTAGCAGCAGGATTCGCCGCGGCTTCGACGTGGATCGTGATGGCGTCGGCGCCCGCGGCAGCGAAGTCCTCGATGTGCGGCTCGACCGGCTCGATCATCAGATGCACGTCCAGCGGGAGTTTCGTTGCGGCGCGCGCGGCGACGACCGCGGGCGTGCCGAACGAAATGCTCGGCACGAACGCGCCGTCCATCACGTCAATGTGAATCCAGTCCGCGCCGCCGGCGTCAACGGCCTGGATTTCTTGACCCAAGTGGCCGAAATCCGCCGCTAGGATGGACGGGGCGATGCGCGCCGACGCCTCAGGAGGCATTGCGCGTGGTGCCCCCTGCTTGGGACCGTCGTCGCCATGTCGCGCCGTCGGCCCGAAGCTGCCCGCAGGCCCCAGCGATTTCGCGTCCCCGCGTCCGCCGAATCGTCGCCGCCACGCCGTGGCGCCGCAGCTCGTCGCGGAACCGGCGCGTCGTGCCGGCCGCGGGCGCCTCGTATGCCGCGCCCGGATAGGGGTTGAAGGGAATCAGGTTCACGTGACACGTCTGGCCGTCGACGAGCCGCGCCAGATCGCGCGCCTGGGTGACCTGATCGTTGACGTCGCGGAGCATGGTGTACTCGTACGATACCCGCCGTCGCGTCGTCCGCTGGTAGGAAACGCTGGACGCCATCAACGTCGCCAGGTCCACATGCTTGGCAAGCGGCACGAGGGTGGCGCGAATGTCGTCGCTCGCGGCGTGCAGCGAAATCGCCAAGCCAACTTGCCACGGCCAGCGTGTCAGCTCCGCGATTCCGGCCGGCAGACCGACCGTCGAAACCGTGACGTGCCGCGCCCCCAGCCCGCCGCGATCCGGATCGACCAGCGCCTCGATCGCGTCATGCACGTTGGCAGTGTTGGCCAGCGGTTCGCCCATGCCCATGAAGACGATGCGATTCGGCGCCGCGCCCGCCCGGCTCTCGCGCCGCACGTGCAAGAACTGGTCGACGATCTCGCCGGCGCTCAGGTTGCGAGTCAGCCCCAGCGTGCCAGTGGCGCAGAAGGTGCAGCCCATCGCGCATCCGGCCTGGGAGCTGACGCAAACCGTCGTGGTGGAGCCGCGCTCGGACGGCAGTTGCACGGTTTCGAAGATCGTTCCGTCAGCCGTCCGAAAGAGGAAGGCTCGGGTCCCGTCGCCGGCAACGCGGACGCGGTCTGGGCTGATGCTGCTGAAAGCAAGCGCCTCATCAAGGCGTTCGCGGAGCCGTCGCGGCAGCGGCGTGATTAGGTCGAAGCCGCGCGCCGCTCCGTCGTAGATTCCGCGACGGACCTGGTCGCGTCGGTAGCGGGGCTCATCGGGCAGGAGCCGGGCAAGCTCCGTATCGGAAATGGCGCTGGCCGCAAGCCGAGGCCCTCGCGCGCATTCTTGGTCAGCCAAAGCGTTTGTCGTCACGATCTCAGGTGGAGCGCCGCGTGTCATTCCGCGCCCACGACCGCCCGTGACCCGGCCCGTCTAGCGCCGTCCCCCGGTCAGGGCCAGCAAGCGGAGCGCGAAATACAACACCTGCATGAGCGCGATGAACATGGCCGCCACGTAGGTCAAGGCCGCCGCGTCGAGCACCTTTTTGGCGTGCATGCGCTCGGGGCTGCTGACCACGCGCACCGACTCCATGAGCTTGAGCGCTCGTGCGCTGGCATTGAACTCCACCGGCAGCGTGATCAGCGAGAAGACGAACGCGGTGCTGAAGAGCAACAGTCCGATCACGGCAACCGGTATGCCGATCTCGCTCTGCAGGAAGCCCGCCATCAAGAAACCCACGATCAGCAGCACGTAGCCAAACTTCGACCCGAACGTCGTCACCGGCACCATGGCGCTGCGCATCACCAGCCACGGGTAGCGGGTCTGGTCTTGGACGGCGTGCCCGGCCTCGTGCGCTGCGATGGCCACGGCCGCCAGCGAGTTGCTGTCGTAGACCCCCTCCGAAAGCCGCAGCACCTTGTGCCGAGGGTCGTAGTGGTCGGTCAATTCGCCCGGCACCCGCCGAACCTCCACGTTGTAGAGCCCGACCGCGTCCAGAATCCGACGCGCGGCCATGGCCGCCGGCATGCCGGTTGACGAGACGACCTGGGAGTACTTCTGATAGGTGCCCCGCACGCGCGATTGGGCCCACATCGCAAGGATGAACGCTGGCGCCATGAGCACGATGTACCAAATGTCGAAGAAGGGGAAAAACACCGAAGGCATGCCCCGCGCGAACGGTCGTTCGCAGCCTCACAACCAGTCGCTCAAGGTTAGCACCGGGGGGTCTGGCGGCTGGTGCCAAATCTCCCCTAACGGGCGGCATTCGCAGTCACCGAATCCTCCCGAAACCGCGCAGCCCTCCCACGAGGATGCGCGCGAACGTGCCCACCAGCGACGCGAGATAGGTCAAGGCAGCGGCATGCAGCAGCTCACGGACTCGCGGGCCCTCGGCCGCGGTGGTGATGCCCGCGGCTTCGAGCGATCGCTGCGCGCGACGGCTGGCGTCCAGTTCAACCGGAAGCGCCACGGCGGCAAGCAGCAAGGCCAGCAGCAGGCCCACGACGCCCGATGCCGCGATGGCGAAGGCGGTGGGGTGCCGTGTGGCAATGCCGCCGACGAGTCCGGCCACCATGATCAGCGGCGCGATGGCGGCAAAGCCTGACGCTGCCCTGGCTATGAGCATCCGCAGACGCAGCAACGGATGCCCCAGCGCGTCCTGCATGGCGTGGCCGACCTCGTGCGCGGCAATCGCGACGGCGGCAATCGAGTCGTCCGCATAAACGCCTTCAGAAAGGCGCAACTCGCGCCGCGCGGCGTCGTAGTGATCCGTCAGCGTTCCCGGGACGGCAGTCACCCGGACGTCGCGCAGCCCAACCGACGCCAGCAGATAGCGCGCTGCCTGGTGAGCGGGCTGGCCGAAATCGGAAACGATGTCCGCATGCCGCGCGAAGATGTTGCGCACGCGATACTGCGTCCACATCACCGCCAGCATCGCCACCAGCGGCACGGCTCCGGCCAGTATCACTGCCATGGCACCCCTCGGCGGCGCGCGGTATCCCTCTCCGAATCTAGCTCGCGGGACGCGTCAGCGGCGGCCGAGGCGCAGGCGCCGGGTCGCCCCAGGTTGCCCGCAACAGCGCCCCATAGCCGTTGGCAAAGGCGCGCGCCGACATTGCCTTTCGGCCTTCCGGTTGCAACCGGGCAAGCCGCAGCGTGCCGGAGCCGCAACCGACAATGAGTGATTCACCGTCGAGCGACGCTTGGCCGACTGGACTCTCTTGATTCGAGGGCCCGTCAATCTCCGCCACCGCCACGCGCTGCCCGTCAACCATCACGAAGGCTCCCG
This sequence comes from Chloroflexota bacterium, assembly GCA_026706485.1. Classification (NCBI taxonomy): domain Bacteria; kingdom Bacillati; phylum Chloroflexota; species Chloroflexota bacterium. The sequence continues at coordinate 132,071 of JAPOYR010000010.1, forward strand.
GCCATGGCTGAAACGCGCGCCACTGGTCGTAGAGGTCTTGCGCCGGGCGCCGCAGGTCCAACTCGGCGTCGGCTCGCTCCAGCGGTCGGGTAAGGGTCGCGGTCTCCGGGTCTTGCGGCTGCGCCGTCAGGCGCCCGGCGACCCACGGGTCGAGCATCTCGTCCAGCAACTCGGCGCCCACCACAGCGAGCCGGTCGTGTAGGGCAGGCGACGTGTCATCCGGACGAATGGACTCCTCGCGCGCGGCGATCACCGGACCCGTGTCCAGCCCGGCGTCCATGCGCATCAGCGTCACCCCGGTGCGCGTTCGCCCATCGTGGATCGCCGCCTGGATCGGGGCTGCGCCTCGATACTCCGGGAGCAACGACGGATGCAGGTTCACCACGCCCGCCGGGGCCGATTCGAGCAGCGACTCACGCAGCAGGCGACCGTAGGCCACGACCACCAAGACATCCGGCCGCGCCGCTCGAATGCGCTCCAGGCTCGGCGCGTCGTTCGGGTTGGCGGGCTGCATGGTCGAAAGACCCAACTCCCGCGCCAGGGCGATGACTGCGGGCGTCCGCTCGACGCCCCGGCGGCCCGCCGGCCGATCCGGCTGCGAGACGACCAGCTGCACGACGCCGCGCGCCTGCAGCCGACGCAGCGCCGGAAGCGCAAACTCCGGTGTTCCCAGGAAGACTGCGCGCACGCTGTCAGCCACTTCGTCCCGCGCGTCGCCGCGGCATGTTCAGGACGCCCGCAGGCGCCGCGCCTCTTCGGAGGCAGGATCCACGAACCGCAGGGCGTCCGGATCCGTCAGCCGGTCCGTGAATACCACGCCGTCCAGGTGGTCGATCTCGTGCTGGATGGCGCGTGCCAGGAGTCCCGAGGCCTCGCGCCGCAGCGGTCGACCGTTCGCATCCAGCGCCCGCACCCGGATGTTCACCGCGCGTTCCACGGGTCCGTACCAGTTGGGCAGGCTCAAACAACCCTCGTCGGCGACCTCGGATCCACTGGACCAGACGATTTCGGGATTCACCAGCGCCAAGCGGTCGTCGTCAACGCCCACCACGACCAATCGCCATGGCCGTCCGACTTGGTTGGCCGCCACGCCCACGGCCTGGTGGTGGTCCATGGTGGCGAACATGTCGTCGATCATGCGGCGAATGCCCGGAGTCACGCTGCGAATGCGGCTGGACTTGCGCCGCAGCATCGGGTGGTCGACCGGGAGCACGGGAAGCGCAGGCATTAGTCTGTGTTATGTCAACTCAATGGGGTCGATGTCAATCGTCCAGCCGCGGTGCAATTCCGGCAAGACCTTTCGGGCGTCCGCGCCAAAGAGCAGTAGTTGCCATACATATTGCCCTCGCCGTCGGTGCAACGCAGCCGGCGCGGGGCCGAGAATCTCTAGATCCAGCGGTTCGGCGGCGCCGGCAAGGGTCTCCAACTCCCGCCGTGCCCGCCGCGCTTCCGCCGCCGCTCGGTCATCGTCGGCATGCGCGTACGTGGCACGGGCGACCGGGCGAAACGGCGGCAGCCCCTCGGCCTGGCGCTCCTCCAGCTCCGCGCGGAAGAAATGCCGGGTATCGCCGGTTTGCAGGGCCTGGGTGACGTGATGGCGCGGCATCAACGTCTGCACCACCATGCGGCTCCCGTCCTGGCCTCCCGTGACGAGCCGCCGCAGCCGCATGAGGTTGATGAACACGCGTTCCGGCGCCAGAAAGTCGGGAAACTTGAGCCCCACGTCGGCCTGCACGATGCCCAGCAACGATGCGCGCAGGGCCTCACCAAACCCCGCCAGCCGCTGCGTGCCAACGAGCACATCCACGCCCGCGCGTCGCTCGAAGGCGCTCGCCGCCGCCTCGACCTCGCGCGCCGAGCGGTCGCTATCCACCCGCTCGACGCGGGCTCTCGGAAACAGGTGGCTCACCGCTTCCGCGACGGCCTCGGTGCCGTATCCCCACAGCCGCAAGCGGCCGCCGTGGCACACGGGGCAAAAGCGCGGAGGGTCTTCGCGCCAGTTACATACGTGGCACTGCAAGCTCGCCGCCTCCCGGTGCTGGACGAGACCGGTGCTGCATCGCGGGCAGCCAAACACATGCCCACAGTCGCGGCAGACGGTGAGCGTCGCCGTGCCCCGGCGATTGACGTAGAGCACCGCGCCTCCGTTGTCGTGCAGCACTTGCCGCAGGGCCTCGAACAGACGGCGCGAGATGACGCCGTGCCTTCCCACCTGAACCGCCCGACGCATGTCCACGACGTCAACGCCGCCGCTTGGCTGAGACGTCACCTCACTCGACTGCGCGCCGACCAAACGCGATCGCTCGACCTCGACGTCATAGAACGACTGCACGCTCGGAGTCTCGGTTCCAAGCACGAGTGGACAGCCGCTCAATTCGGCCAGACGCCTCGCCACGACGCGCGCGTGGTAGCGCGGCGTGTTGCGGTGCTTGTGACCCGCGTCCTCCTCGCGGTCCACGATGACCACGCCCGGAGCCGGCACCGGGGCGTAGACGACCGCGCGCGTTCCGACGAGGACGTCCACCTGTCCGTGGCGCACGGCCATCCACAGCGCGATGCGCTCGGCCGGCGTCCGCGCGCGTCCGACCTCCGCGACCTTCCCCGAAACGCGCGGCGCCAGCCAGTCGGCCAGGCGGGCCGACGTGCGGATGTCGGGGGCGATCACAAGAGCTTGCCGCCCGCCGCCCACCGCACGCTCAATCAACCGCGCGTAGATGGACCAGCGATCGGCCTCGTCACCCTGAACGATGCCCGCGCCCGCGTCGCCGCCTTCGAGTATGGGGTGCATCTCCCGCCAGGCTGCCTCGTCGAGTATTCCGCCGGGCGTCGCTCCAGACCCCGTGCCATCAACGAGATATGGCGTGTTCGCACGTCGCTCGACGCGGGCCAGCCCGCGCATGACCAGCGCGCGCAGTATCGGCTGGCCGACTCCCGCGGCGCGCAGCGCCCGCGGCACGGGCACGGGCGCGCCGGCGGCCTCGAGCACCCGCCACAGATCGCGTTGCTTGGGCGCGCGAGCCAACCGCACGTCGACCGAGCTCGGGTCGTCGACCGCCGCCGCGGACACCATGCGCTCGCCCGCCGGCTGCGGCAGGTGCAGCGAAATGCGCCGGTTGACGAGCCCCATCGCCACGAGCCGGCGAACGCCCGCGCGGGCAGCTGTCTTTCCGACAAGTCGCCGGATCTCGGCCTCGGACGCTTCGCCGCGCTGGCGGATCAACTCCAGGGTCCGAGACTCCGCCGGGGCCAACGCGAACTGCGGCTCGCCGCCTTCGTCCGCCGGCACGTAGGTCGAGCGCAAGTGCCGCGCAAGTCCCGGCGGCGCCGCGAGATTGAATGCGGTCAGGATCGGCGCGGCGTAGCGACGCGCCGTCCACTCCACGAGCTCACGATGCACGGCGTCTAGCACCTCTGCATCCCAGATGATGTCGAAGATGGGGCGAGTCGCCTCGACCGGAGAGACGTCGCCTACCCGCATGACGACGGCATGCGATTGGCGGGTGCCGAAGGGCACAAGCACCAGTTGTCCGGGCCGCACCCGCCCTTCGAGTTTCGCCGGAATCTCGTAGTGAAACGTCTGCGCGCCGCGCACGTCGCCCGCGGCGACGATGACTTCCGCGAAGCTTCGGGCGGCGGTCACGGCTCGACGGGAGGATCGCTCCAGGGACGCAGCGCCGCGGGGTCCACTCGCCGCGGGGGCTCGCGCAGCCGCTCGGCTTCGACGATGGCCCACAACTGGTCCGCCGCGGCCTCGAGCTCGCCCGTGGCGTTGGGCACCCGATAGTCCGCCCGGGAGGCAAAGTCCATTTCAAAACCGAGCATGGCCTGGAGGCGCCGTTCGGACTCGTCGGGCGATTCGGTGCCGCGCGTCTGAAGTCGACGCATCGCCTCCTCGACCGACGGCGGTTCGATGAAAATCACGATGGCCTCCGGCACGAGACGCTGCAACTCGCGCGCGCCCTGCACGTCAAGCCGCAGCACCACGTCCTGGCCGGCCGTCAGCGGTACCTGGACCTGATGCAGCGGCGTGCCGTAGAGCCGCCCGTAGACGCGCGCCGACTCCAGGAACCACCCCGAGCGCAAGCGCGACTCGAATTCGGCAGGCTCAAGAAAGAAATGATCGCGGCCATCGACCTCGCCCTCGCGCGGCGCGCGCGTGACGGCGGTCGTCACCCACGACAGGTCGACGCCTCGGCCTCGCAGCGTGCGCAGCACGCTGTCCTTGCCCGCCGCGGTCGGCGCCGTCACCAGGAAAAGCAGACCCCGTGGCGGTGGGGCGGCGTTGCGGCTCATCCCGCGCCGATCGGGCGGAGGTCGAGCACTCGCGGAAAACCCGCGAGGTCCCGGTGCACCGCATGACAGGTGAAGCCTGCGGCCGCGGCCAATGCGGAGACTCGTACGCGCTGGTCATGGGCCACTTCGAGAATCACGGCAAGGGGTTGGGTTTGGGCGCATTGACGCATGAGGCTGCGGACGGCAGCAAGTCCGTCGGGGCCGCCGTCAAGCGCCTGGCGCGGCTCCCACTGCGACACTTCGGGCTCCAGCGTCGGAATGACGGCGGATGGAATGTAGGGAAGGTTTGCCGTCACCACCGTCTGCCTCGGACACATCGCGCGCAATCCGTCGGCGCGCAGCAAACGAATCCTCGAGGCCACGCCCCAATCCGCGAGGTTGTCGCGGGCGACGCCGAGCGCCGCCCGTGACACGTCGCTCGCAATCACCGGAATCTCGGGCAGCTCCCGGGCCAGCGCCACGGCCACGGCGCCCGATCCGGTGCCCACGTCGATCACGGCTCGCGGCTGCAACTCGAGAGTGACCGCGAGCGTCGCGGACACCAACGTCTCGGTTTCGGGCCGTGGGACCAGGACGTCGGCGGTCGTTTGGACCGAGCCATTGGCGAATGACCGGCGTCCGACGATGTACGCCACCGGTTCGCGCGCCGCGCGCCGCTGAACCATCGCCGCGGCGCGCCGCGATTGGGCCGCCGTCAGCAGCTGGTCGCCGCAGAGCGGGATCCGACCCGGATCTAGGTCGAGCACCTCGCCCAGGAGGACATTGGCATCCAGCAGCGGCGTGTCGACTCCCGCCGCGCGCAATTCGGTCACGGCCTGGCGCCGCCACTCGTCGACGCTCCGCGGGGTGGCCTCAGTGCACCGCAGCCTGAACACGCTCCTCGGCCGCGCGCGACTGCAAGGCATCGACCAGCCGATCCAGGTCCCCGTCCAGGATCCCGTCCAGATTGCGCAGCGTGAGTCCGATCCGGTGATCCGTCACGCGGTCCTGGGGAAAGTTGTAAGTGCGGATTTTCTCGCTGCGGTCGCCCGAGCCGATCTGTCCGCGGCGCAGCTCACCGCGCTCGGCGGCCTGGCGATCGCGCTCCGCTTGCAGCAGTCGAGCGCGCAGAATGGCCATGGCCTTGGCCCGATTCTGGAGCTGCGACTTTTCGTCCTGCATGCTCACCGCCGTGCCGGTGGGCAGGTGAGTGACGCGCACGGCGGAGTCGGTGGTGTTCACGCTCTGCCCGCCGTGGCCGCTCGACCGAAACACGTCCACGCGGATATCGGCGTCCGGAATATTCAATTCAATGGCGTCGGCCTCCGGCAGCACCGCAACGCTCGCGGCCGACGTGTGGATGCGGCCGCTCGCTTCCGTGACAGGGACCCGCTGCACGCGGTGCACGCCGCTCTCGTGTCGAAAGAGGCCATAGGCGCCCTCGCCCAGGATCCGCAGCACGCCTTCCTTGAGACCGCCGATGCCCGTCTCGTTCGTCGACATCACCTCGGTGCGCAAGCGGCGTCGCTCGGCCAGGCGCATGTACATCCGCATCAGCTCTTTGGCGAACAAACCGGCTTCGTCGCCGCCGGTGCCGGCGCGCAGCTCGACGATGGCGTTGCGCTCATCATCAGGGTCGCGGCCCACAAGCCGCTCGCGCACGTCGTCCTCGATCGCGCTCAGCTCCTCCTCGCCTGCCGAGAGCTCGTCCGCGGCCAATTCGGCGAGCTCGGGATCCGGCGAGTCGACGAGCTCGCGCGCTTCCTCGATCCGGCTGACCGCCTCCAGCCACCGCTCGCGCAGCCGAACCAGCGGCGCCGCTCGCGACAGCTCCCGTGACAGCGTCGCAAGCCGCGCCGGATCGCTGGTCACCGCGGGATCGGCCAGCTTGGCCGTGATCTCCTCGGAGCGCGCGTGCAGGGCGTGCAGCCGGTCAAGCATGCGGCACCACCAGCGGCTGGGATTCGGGCCGGAGCGTCGCTAGCTGTCCCTCGTCCTCCAGCACGCGGTCCATGGCGGCAATGGCCACCTCGACCTGGTCGTCGTCGGGCTCGCGTGTCGTCAGACGCTGCACCCACATTCCGGGCGCCGAGACGATCCGCGCCAACAGATTCGATTGATATCGCGCCGTAAGCATGATCAGCTCGAAGCCGACGCCCGCGATCAGCGGCAGCAACGCGATGCGCGACAGCACCCGCAGCACGAACGGCGGCCGTCCGAGAAACGCAAACACGATGATCGAAATCACCACCAGCATCACCAGAAATGCCGTGCCGCAGCGGGGATGGGCCAGGCTCTGCCGCTGCACGTTGGCGGTCGTGAGCTGCTCGCCGGCCTCGAGGGCGTTGATGGTCTTGTGCTCCGCGCCGTGATACATCCAGACGCGCCGGATGTCGGGCATGAGGCCGATGCCGCCGAGATAGGCGATGAACACCGCCAGCCTGACGCCGCCTTCGATGATGTTGCTGACGAGATCCGACTCCACGCTCGCGTCGGCGAACGAGGTAATGACGAGCGGAAGCACGAAGAACAGCGCCACACCCAGCGCCAGCCCAAACACCAGGCTGCCGGTGACGTAGGCCGAGGAATCTTCGCCCTCGGTTTCGGTGCCGTCTTCCTCCGCCATCTGCACGCGCGCCGAAAAGCTGAGCGACCGCATGCCGATGACGAGCATCTCCCACACCGCCACGACCCCGCGCAGGAAATAGGCGCGGCGCAGCCGCTGCGACAGCCTGTCGGGATCGAGCGTTTCCGCCCGCAGCACGATATGTCCGGCGGGATGCCGCACGGCAGTCGCGAGCGCCTTGCGGCCGCGCATCATCACGCCTTCGAGCACGGCCTGGCCGCCGTAGTTGATGCGAAGCTCGTTGCTCTGCGCGTCAGCCGCCATCAAGTCTGCCGTCGATCATTTCGGGGGAAACACGGCGCACCCGCCGCGCATCCGTCGCTAGGCCTTGACGCGCGCTCGCCTGCGGCGTCGCTCGAACCGCTCCACCTGGCCGGCGGTGTCGACCAGTCGCTGCTGTCCCGTGAAGAACGGGTGGCACTCGGCGCACACGTCAACGTTGATGGCGGGAACCGTCGCGCGCGTCGTAAAGCTGTTGCCGCAGGCGCACGTGACGGCGCACTCGACGTAGTCAGGGTGAATATCGGGCTTCATGCAGCGTCTCCCGTGGACACCGTCAAACCTATCACAGGGTTAGCGCTCGGCCATGCGCGGCGGCTCGACCGGGCGGCCGATGAGCCGCCGCCGGGGCAGGCGCGCCAGCACGAACAGCAACAACAACAACAGGCCCATCAGGCCGACGAATGCGTAGACCTTGTTCACGCGTTCCACGAGCAGCGCAATGACCCCAAGCCCCGTCGCCACCACGTAGTAGAAGAGCGCGACCACGGGCTGCGCCAGCCCCGCCTCCCACAGCCGATGGTGCAGGTGGCGCGCGTCACGGGTGCTCATGCTTCCGCCCGCGGCCAGCCGGCGGACGATGGACCAGGCGACCTCCAGGATCGGGACGCCAAGTACGAGCATGGCCGTGGCGATCTTCGCCGGCCCGAGAATGGCGATTACCGCCAGGCTAAAGCCGAGAAAGTGCGACCCGCTGTCCCCCATGATGATGCTCGCGCGATAGAAGTTGAGCGGCAGGAACCCCAGCGACACGGCCGCGAGCGCCAGCGCCAGCGTCGCCACGTCGGGAAGGCCCAGGCGGCTCGAGAGCACCACCAGCACCAGGGCGGCAATGGTCGACACGCCGCCCGCCAGCCCGTCCTGTCCATCCGTGAAGTTGATGGCGTTCATCATGCCGACGATCCAGAACAAGGTGAACGGCACCACGATCACCAGCGGCAGGTCGAGCACGCCGCCGAGCGGGTTGCTCACGGCATCGATGCGAATGCCGCAGGCCAGCGGGATGGCCGCGGCTACAAGCTGGGCGAGGAACTTGTCGCGCGGTCTCAGCCCGCGGATGTCGTCGATGAGCATCACGCCGACGATCACCGTCGCGCCCCCGAGCAGACCGGCCAGCGCCAGGTCGTAGGGCTGGGCCACCACCAGCGCCACGACGACGAAGGCGGCGTACATGGCCACTCCGCCGAGCCGCGGCACGGGCGTGGCGTGAATCCGGCCCGGTCCCGGCTGGTGCATCCACCCGCGCCGACGAGCGAGGGTGCGAATCCCAAACGTCATCAGGAGCACCAGGGGCGCTCCGATGGCCAGCGCGAGCCAGTTGACGTCGATCACGTTTCGAACCCAGGCGGCATCGAAATCTGCATTGACCGATGAATCATCCGGCTCCTAAGATAGCCATGGCTGCTGCGAAGTGGCTGGCAGAACTGGCTGTGAGTCGCCAGGAGGCACCTTTTCCGATACCCCCAGGCGTTGTTCGCGACCGACTGAAGCCCGCCCAAGCGGCGGGTCTTTTATTGGCGGAAACGCCGAGGAGGAGTTCTTGGTTCACATTACCGTAGGCGCCAACGAGAGCTTCGACGCCGCGCTGCGCCGCTTCAACAAGAAGGTGCAGCAGGAAGGCATTATCACGGAGTCTCGACGGCGGAGCGCGTTCGACAAGCCCAGCGTGCTGCGCAAGAAGAAGGCGGCGGCCAAGCGCCGCAAAGCCCGGCGCGCGGCCCTCAAGGCGATGCAGGCGGAGAGCCAGGCGCTCTAGCGCAAGTCCGCGCCGGCTGCGGCGCACCTCAAACCATCGCATGAGCTTGCTCGATCAAATCTCCGGCGACCTCACGTCCGCGCTGCGCGGCGGCGACCAGCCACGCGTACGCCTCTTGCGGACACTTCGGTCGGCCATTGCCTACGAGGCCAAGGACAAGCAGCAGGACGCCGACGACGACCTGGTGCGCGCCGTGCTCGCGCGCGAGGCCCGCCGGCGCGAAGAAGCCATCAAGCTCTACGAATCCGGCGGACGGGCCGACAAGGCCGCTGACGAGCAGACGGAGCTGGCGGTCATTGCCGCCTATCTGCCTCCCGTAATCGACGCCGAAGCCATCGAAGCGGCAGCGCGCGCCGTTATCGACGAGACCGGCGCTTCCGGCCCGGGCGACATGGGCCGTGTGATGGGACCGCTCATGGGCCGCCTACGCGCGCAAGGCACGGTAGACGGCAAGGCCGTGAGCGCGACGGTGCGCGCCCTGCTCACCGACTAGTGACGCGGGCGACGCTGACGCTCGACCTGGTCGACGACCAAGACGTGCCCGAACCATTGCGCGAATTAGCGACGCGAGTCACCAGGTCAGTCGCCGACGCGACCGGATTGCAGGGTGCCGTTGCGCTGAGGATCTGCAGCGATGCGGATATGCAGCGGCTGAACCGGCAGTTCCGCCACGTGGACCAACCGACGGACGTGCTCGCCTTCCCGCCCGGCGCCTCCGGCCCCGGATCCGCCCCCGAGTCCGTTGGTGACGTGGCGCTTTCGTACGCGCGCGTGGTCAGCCAGGGACAGGCGCACGGCCATGGGCTCGAGCGTGAGTTCGCCTATCTCGTCACGCACGCCCTGCTTCATCTCGCCGGCTTCAAGCACGACGACGCGCGGGACTACCAGCGCATGCGTCGCGCCGAGGAGAAGATCCTGGCGTCAATTGGCCTCGCGCGCGACCCAATTCCGGCGAAATAGGCGATGCGCCGCCTCACCCGTGCGGCCCCGGCCAAGATCAACCTCGGCTTGCAGGTCACCGGCCGCCGTCCGGACGGATTTCACGAGCTGGTGACGGTGATGCAGACACTGGAGCTGGCCGACGAGGTCAGCGTGGAGACGGCCCCAACCGTAAGCGGTCGACCGTCGCTCCCGGACCTGGCCGCGGAGGACGACCTGGCGCTGCGGGCCGCGCATCTGCTGCGCCGGACGCTTGGCGTCGCGTCCGGCGCGCACGTCAGCGTCGAAAAACGGATCCCCGCGGCCGCCGGCCTGGGGGGCGGAAGCTCGGACGCAGCCGCGGTGCTCGCGGCGCTGAACCAACTCTGGGAAGTCGGCGTCGATCGCGAGCGTCTCTCGCAGATCGCCGCCGAACTGGGCTCCGATGTGCCGTTCCTGGTGCGCGGCGGCACGGCGCTGGCGACCGGGCGGGGCGAACACCTGAGAGACCTGACGCCCGCCCCATTGCGGCACGTCGTGCTCGTGCGCCCGAACGCTCCACTGGCCACCGTCGACGTCTACGCCGAGCTGCGGCCATCCGAGTGGAGCGACGGCGAGCGAACGCTGGACCTATGCCGCGCGCTGGCTTCCGGCGAGCTGCCCGAAGACTGCATGTGCAACGAACTCACGCCGCCCGCCATCAGGTTGGCGCCGGTCGTCGGCGACATCCTTGATGAACTCCGCGTGGCGGGCGCTCATCCGGCGCTGATGGCCGGCAGCGGCGCTACTTGCTTCGGCCTGTTCACCGAAATTTCAACCGCCGAGCACGCGGTCGAGCGTGGGCGTTCCTTGGGCCACTGGACGCATCTCACCCGATTTCGCCCGGCCGCCGACGCGTAGCGGATGCGCGATGGCATCCGTTGACCCGTTGTTGTCCGATCTCTACGCTGAACCGGGATGGGGAGTAGCCAAGGGGTAAGGCAGCGGACTTTGAATCCGCGATTCGGAGGTTCGAATCCTCCCTCCCCAGCCGTGAGCCGCTCATGACCTGTACCGCAGTAATCCTGGCCGCGGGCCGCGGCGTGCGCATGGCCGCCTCCGGCCCAAAGGTGCTGCATCAAGTCGCCGGCTGGCCGCTTGTCAAGCACGTGGTGGCAACCGCGCGCGAGGCCGGCTGCGATCCGATCGTGGTGGTCGCCTCGCCCGAGGTCGACCTCAGCGATGCCGTGGGCGAGAACGTGCACATCGTCGAGCAGCCGCCTGACGACTATGGAACCGCGGCGGCCGCGCAGGCAGCAAGCGTCCCGCAGAGTCCCGGCACAGCCGTCGTCATGTTCGGCGACTCGCCCCTGCTTACGGCCGAGACCGTGCGCGAGATGGCGTCCCTGCGCGATGAGCAGGACGCGGCAATCGTTGTGGGCTGGACCCAAGCGCCGGCGCCGGGAAGCTACGGCAGGGTCGTGATGGCCGGCGACGGATCGGTGCAAGCCATTGTCGAAGCCGCCGATGCGGACCCGGCGACCTACGCGCTGACCTCGTGCAATTCCGGACTGATGGCGTTCGACGCCGAGTGGATTGGCGCCGCGCTGCCGCGGGTACCCGCCAGCCCGGCGACCGGTGAGCGCTATCTGACGGCCGTGGTCGAGCTTGCGATCGCCGATGGGCGCCAAGTGGCATCTCATCTGATCGCCGATGCCTCGGAAACCATCGGCTGCGACGACCTCTCCCGTCTGGCGGAGGCCGAGCAGGCCATGCAGCACCGTCTGCGCCAGGTCCTGATGGCGCAGGGCGTGCAGCTTCGCGACCCGGGCACCACCTATCTGCACCGCGGCGTGACGGCTGAGGCGGGTACCGTGCTCCTGCCGGGCACATCGCTCGAGGGCGCCACTTCGATCGGCGCCGGATCGACCATTGGCCCGAACAGCCGACTCATCGACGCGATCGTGGGCGACGGTTGCGTCGTCGAGTCGTCGCGCGTGTCGGCGTCGAGCCTCGGCGACGGCGTCGTCGTGGGTCCGTTCGCTCACGTGCGCGACGGCTGCGCCATTGGGCCCGACAGCCACCTTGGGTCACAGACCGAGCTCAAGGCCGCAACGCTGGGAAATGGCGTGCACGTGCACCATTTCGGCTATCTTGGAGACGTGGAGATTGGCGATGGTGCAAACATCGGCGCCGGGACGGTGACGTGCAACTTCGACGGAACGGCCAAGCACCGCACCGTGATCGGCGCTGACGCCTTCATCGGCAGCGACACCATGCTGATCGCCCCAGTGACGGTTGGCGAGAGCGCGCGAACCAGCGCCAGCGCCGTCATCACACGGGATGTGCCGCCGGGCATGCTGGCGGTGGGCATTCCGGCGCGAATCCGTCGCTAGCGGAGTAGGGGAGGCCTCCGTGGACGGCGAGCTGAAGATATTTTCGGGAAGCAGCAATCGGGGCTTGGCTGAGCGCATTGCGACTACGCTCGGGCGTCCCCTGGGCGAGGCCAGGGTCGAGCATTTCCCCGACGGCGAGGCGGACATCCAGATCCTGGAAAACGTTCGCGGCACCGATGTCTTCGTCGTGCAGTCCACCTGCGCCCCGGTCGACCGAAACCTGATGCAGCTGCTGATCATGATCGACGCGCTGCGGCGCGCCTCCGCCGGCCGCGTCACCGCGCTGATCCCGTATTTTGGCTACGCGCGCCAGGAAAAGAAGTCCACCGGGCGCGAACCGATCACGGCCAAGCTTGTCGCCAACATCCTCGAGGCGGCCGGCGTCTCGCGCATCGTCACGCTCGATCTCCATGCGCCCGCGGTTCAGGGGTTCTTTGACATCCCCGTCGATCATCTGCTGGCCGCGCCGCTGCTGGCCGACGCCATCGACCGCATGGGGCTGACGCAGCCGGTCATCGTGTCGCCCGACGCCGGCGGCGTGACCCGGGCGCACGATTTCAGTCAGCGCGTTGCCGGCGCGCCCCTGGCCGTCGTCTTCAAGAACCGCACCGCGGCGGATAAGATCGAGCATCTGCAAATCGTTGGCGATGTCGAAGGACGCGACACGATCGTCGTCGATGACCAGGTTTCCACCGGCCACACGCTGGTTGAGGCCAGCGAGGCCCTTCGTGAACGTGGCGCCCGCAGCGTGTACGCGTGTGCGGTGCACCCGGTGTTTGCCGACGACGCGCTCGAGCGGATTCAAGACGCCCCGATCGAGCGGCTCTTCATCACCGACACGATTCCGATTGAAGACGGACTCATGAACGGCAAAATACAATTGGTCCACACGCACGAATTGTTCGGAGAGGCTGTCCGCCGGATTCACAATGACGAATCCGTCACGGCACTGTTCAAGTGAGAGCCCAACCGTGGGGTATCGAGAGTGGGCGCGCGATCGCGGACCGCGCGGCACCCGAGGGCGTACGCACCCGTCAGTGCGGCGACTGAACGAGGAGCGGATCCTTTTTGGATCCTGTTAGTTGGCTCGGTCTCGTCGGTATTTTCGTTCTGACCGGATTCTCCGCGCTCGCCAGCGCCAGCGAGAGCGCGCTCAATGAGACGGCCCGCACCGATCTCGAGCCGCCGCCGCCGGATGCTCCGGGCGCGGCGCGGCGCCGTCATGAGCTTCTGACGAATCGATTTCGATTCTGGGTCGGTCAGCGCCTCAGCGATACGGTGGTGATTCTCGTATCGGCCACGCTCACGGCCACGCTCATGGCCGACGCCTTGGCGTCCGTGATTCCAAACCGCGCCGGGAGCGTGGTCATTGCCATCGGCGCGCTCGCCGTGCTTCATGCGGGATTGGCTCGGATCCTGCCGCGCATCCTGGCCCAGCGGTATCCCCGGACGTTGGCGGAACGGCTCACCATCGTCCCGTGGGTGATCTATGCGGCATCCCTCCCGGTTACCCGACTCTTCGAAAAGCTGCTGAGCCCAGCCGAGCAGGAAGCGTGGAAGGCGCCCGATCCGGAGGACGCCGCCGTCTTGAATGCGGTGGAAGCCGGCACGCGTGAAGGCACGATCGACGCCTACGACTCGGCGATGATCGCCAACGTCATCGAGCTCGGCGATCGCGTCGCGCGCCAGGTCATGACGCCGCGGCCCGACATCGTGGCCATGCCGCGGACGGAGCCCCTGCGGACAGCGCTCGCGTTGGCGCACGAACACGGCCTGTCGCGGCTTCCCGTGTACGACGACGACCTCGATTCCGTAATCGGCATTCTTCACGTCCGCGAGGCGAGCGCCGCGCTGCTGGACGGGCAGCCGCCATCGGACCTCTCATCCCTGGTTCGTCCGCCGCTATTCGTACCGGAGATGCAGCGCGTCGACCTGCTGTTGCGCGAGCTGCGCGCCCGCAACACCCATATGGCCATCGTGGTCAACGAACACGGCGAAACCGAGGGCCTGGTGACGATCGAGGATCTCCTGGAAGAGATCGTCGGCGAGATCGAGGATGAGTTCGACTCGCCCGAGGTCCAGATTGAGCCCATGGGCGCCGGAGTCATCGAGACCGACGCGAGCGTTCTCATCACCGAGGTCAACGAGGCTCTGGGGCTGGAGCTGGCCGCCGATGACGTCGACACGATCGGCGGCCTGGTCTACAACTCGATGGGAGCGGTACCCAACCCGGGCGATTCCGTGGCCGTCGACGGCGCGGCGCTCGAGGTGCTCACCACAAAAGCCAATCGGATCCTGCGCGTGCGGGTGCGCAAGATTCCCGTGGAGCCGGATCATGGAGGCTGACCAGCCTCCCGATCCGGCGCTCGCCGTTGCCTGCCGCATGCCAGTTGCCTGCCGGCGCCGCCGGTTTTGTCGGCCTAGGGTCACGCAGGGAACGCCGCTATAGAAATCCTGGTCGGCCTCGCGGTGTTCGTGGTGCTCATCGCGATCAACGCGCTATTCGCCGGAGGCCAGTTTGCGCTCATTGCGGTAGACCGCTATCGCATCGACGATTTGGCCAGCCGCAACGTCCGCGGCGCGCGTCTGGTGCAGCGAGCCCTGCGGACGCTTTCATTCCAGCTCTCAGGGGCCCAGCTGGGAATCACCATCAGCTCGCTGATCCTGGGCTGGGTTGTCGACGGCGCACTCTCGCCAATACTTCGGCCACTGTTGGGCTGGCTGCCGCCGGGGTCTATCGGCGCCGCAACCGCGGCAATCGCGCTGGTGCTTGCGACCGCGCTGCAAATGGTCTTCGGCGAGCTGGCGCCCAAGAACCTGGCCATTGCACGGCCCGCCCGCACCGCGGTCGTCTTCGTCCCGCCCGTGGTGCTCATCAACACCTTGGCGGGCCCCCTCATCCGCTTCCTGAACGCGGCGGCCAACTGGTCCATGCAGCGCGTGGGGATTCAGCCGCGCGAGGAGCTCCCCGGCGTCGAGTCGCTCGAGGAGCTCCGGAGCACGCTCCGCTGGGCGGCGCTGGAGGGTGAGATCGAGGGTGTCGAGCACACGCTGCTCGACCGGGCGCTCAGCCTGCGCGACCGCGCCGCGCGCGACGTCCAGGTCCCCCGCTCGTCGGTCGTCTCGCTGGCCGGCGACGCCACCTACGCGGACTTGATCGAGGCGGCGCGGGACACCGGACACTCGCGCTTCCCCATCCAGGATGTCTACGGCTCGGGATTCGCGGCCATCGCGCACGTGAAGGACGCCCTCCGGGTCGCGGCGGAGGATCGCGCGCGAACGGCGCTTGCGCCCAGCGGCCAACCGCTGGTCGTAGTCCCGGAGTCCACCGATTTGCACAGCCTGCTCATCGAGCTGCAACGGCAGGGTCAAACCATGGCCATCGTGCTCGACGAGTTCGGCAACGAATCCGGCATCGTCACCATCGAGGACATCGTGGAAGAGGTGCTGGGCGAAATCGAGGACGAGTACGACCCCCCAGCCGTGCGGCTGGCGACGCCAACCGGTACCGGCGTGTATGAAGCGGACGGACGCATTCGGCAACTGGAGCTGCTCGAAGCCACCGGATTCGAAATGCCCGACGGCCGCTATGACACCTTGGCGGGGCTGTTGATCATGCGCTTCCAGCGAGTGCCCGACGTTGGCGACCGCATTGAAATCGACGGCTGGCGCTTTCAGGTCCTCGAAATGGACGGTCCGCGCATTGCGCAGGTTCTGCTCACGTCGCCGGCTCGCCTGCGGGGTCGCGCATGAACGTCGTGTTTCTCCTCGCGGCGGTGCTGCTGCTCGCCGTGAACGCGTTCATGGTCGGAGCGGAGGTGGCCATCACCGCGGCCGCCGGACGACGCTCAGCCATCGAGGCTGAGGCCGCGCGGGGTGGCTATCGCGCGCGACTGGCCAGCACGTCGCTGCGCGAGCTCGCCTTCATGCTCACCGGCGCGCAGTTTGGGATCACCCTGGCCTCGCTGGGACTTGGATTCGTCGCGGAACCGGCCATCGCTGACTTGATCGTCCACGCGGTGGGCGATCACATCGACATTCCCGAGAACGTGATCCACGTCATTGCGTCGGCCATTGCCCTCACCCTCGTCGTCTTCCTCCACATGGTGCTGGGCGAGATGGCGCCCAAAAACATCGCCATTGCGGAGCCAATCCGAACCATGCTCTGGGTCTCGGTGCCGTACCGGGCCTACGCCAACGCGATTCGACCGGTGCTATGGGTCCTCAACGGCATGGCCAACCTGGTGCTGCGCGCGTTCGGCATTGCCCCGCGCGAAGAGCTGCGGACGCGCTACACGGCGACGCAGATCACCGAGATGCTTTCGGCCTTGCGCCGCATCGAGGCCATCGATGTCTCCGACTTTCGGCTGGTGCAAGGCGCGATCGGGCTCGAATCGCGCAAGGCCCGCGACATCATGCTGCCGCGATCATCGGTCGTGACCGTGCCCGCCACCGCAACCGTTCGCGAGATCGAGGCCCTTGCCGCTGAAACGGGGCATTCCCGACTGCCCGTGCTCGGCAGCCAACCGGACGACTTTCGGGGATTCGTGCACATCAAGGACCTGCTGACGCGCACCGATCTGCGGCCATCGTCGGCGCTGCCGGTCGCCATGATTCGCCCGTTGCCGGTGGTGCCCGAGACCGCCACGCTGGGCGCGCTGCTGCTCGATATGCGACGCCGACGCAGCCATATGGTGCTCGCCATCGACGAGCACGGCAGCCCGGCGGGCGTCGTGGCTCTGGAGGATCTGCTGGAAGAGCTGGTGGGCGAAATCGCCGATGAGTTCGATCGGCAGTCCCATCTGCCGTCAGCCCAGCCCGGACGCTTCGTCGTGGCCGGCAGCCTGCGTCCCGCCGATCTCGAGGACCGGACGGGCCTGCAACTGCCCGAAGGTCCCTATTCCACGGTCGCCGGGTACGTGATGCAGCAGCTCGGCGCCATGCCCCGCGTCGGACAAATGGTGATTCACGACGGGTGGCGACTCCACGTGCGCCGCATGCAGGGTCCGCGCGTGGCCGAAATCGAGCTCGTGCCTCCGGAAACGGCCTCGGAGGCGGACGCTGGCGCTGCTCCCGAGTGACGGCGACCATTGCCCGCGGAACTGCCGCCGCTTAGGCTGAGGCCATGCCGGAAATGGGCCGCTCACAAACCTATCGCGCAGAGGGCATCGTGCTCGGTCGGCGCGACCTGGGCGACGCCGACCGCATCGTCACGCTCTTTACTCGCGAGTTCGGTCGACGCCGCTTGGTTGCGCGCGGCTCGCGGCGGCCCGCCAGCCACCTGGCGCCCAGTATCGAGCTCTTCAACCGCGTCCGCATCCTGGGCGTCGTGGGCTCGTCCCTCGACATCCTTTCGCAGGTCGAGGAGCTGGAGTCGCACCCGCGCCTGCGAACCGACCTGGCGGCCTTCGCCGCGGCGGGGTGGTCCGTCGAGCTACTCGACGGTTTGAGCGAAGACAACGAACCATCGCTCGACGCGTACGACGCGGTACTCACGTTTCTGCGGGGACTCGACCTGAGCAGCGACCCGCCGGAGCTTTGGCTCACGGCGTTGGCGCTCATCCTCCTGCAAGTGCACGGCTACTCACCCGAGCTAAGCCGCTGCACCACGTGCGGACAGCCGCTGCAACCCGGCGACCATCGCTTTGCCAGCGCGGCGGGAGGTGTGGTTTGCCGGACCGACAGCCGCGAACATGAATCACGGCCCCTGAGCGTCTCGGCACTCAAGGTGCTGCGGTATCTCGCCCGCGAGGGGTTTCACGCCGCCTCGCGCTTGCGGGTGGACGCCGACGTGCGCGCCGAGGTTCGAGACATCCTGCGGGCCTACTCGTCAACCATCCTCGAACGCGATGTGAAGTCCGCGCGCATGCTAACTCCGGCGGCGCCTGGGAAGCTGGCGGCACGCTGACCGGCCTCACGCATGGCGCGACCCGCGGCGGGTCGCTGCCGAATCGGAAGGACTAGCAATGGCTGCGCCCGATCTCGACACCCTGGTCGCTCTTGCCAAGCGTCGCGGATTCGTATTCGGGAGCTCCGAGATCTACGGCGGGTTCGCCAGCACCTGGGACTACGGACCGCTGGGCGCCGAGTTGATCCGCAACGTCAAGGAAGCCTGGTGGCGCCGCGTGGTGATGGCCCGCGAGGACGTGGTGGGCCTGAACGCCTCGATCCTCATGCATCCCCGGGTCTGGGAAGCTTCGGGACACGTCGAGAACTTCAACGACCCCCTGGTCGAATGTCCCGAGTGCCGCCGCCGCTTTCGCCAGGATGACGTGCCGGACGGCGCGTGCCCGCATGACGGTGCGGCGCTCACCGATCCGCGCCGCTTCAACACCATGTTCAGCACACAGGTCGGACCGGTCGCGGAGTCGGCGGCCACGGCCTACCTCCGGCCCGAGACGGCTCAAGCGATCTTCGTCAACTTCAAGAACGTCCTCGACTCAACGCGCGTCCGACTGCCGTTCGGAATCGCCCAGATCGGCAAGGCGTTCCGCAACGAGATCACCACGGGAAACTTCATCTTCCGCAGCCGCGAGTTCGAGCAGATGGAGCTGGAATATTTCGTGGAGCCTGGTCAGGACGCGGCCGCCTACCAAGCCTGGGTCGATGAGCGCTTGGCCTGGTGGCAGGAGTTCGGGCTCGACTCCAGTCGTCTTCGGCTGCGCCCGCACGGCGCCGACGAGCTTTCGCACTACTCGAAGGGCACCACCGACATCGAGTACGAGTTCCCCTTCGGCTGGGGTGAGCTGGAAGGCATTGCCAACCGCACCGATTTCGACCTCGCGCGGCACGCCGAGGCCAGCGGGGAGACACTCACGGTGTTCGACGAAGCCTCCAAGTCGCACATCCGGCCCTACGTCGTCGAGCCGGCGAGCGGTGTCGACCGCGCGGCGTTGGCATTCCTGGCCGACGCCTACACCGAGCAGGAAGTGCGCGGCGAGACGCGAGTCTTCCTGAACCTGGACCCGCGCCTGGCGCCAATCAAGGCCGCCATTTTTCCGCTGGCGCGCAACAAGCCCGACTTGGTCAAGCTCGCGCGAGACGTTCGAGCGCGTCTGGCCGCGTCGTGGCCGGTCTTCTACGACGCCGGCGGGTCCATTGGGCGACGCTACGCCCGCCAGGACGAGGCCGGCACGCCATTCGGAATCACCGTGGACTACGACTCGCTGGACGACCACTCCGTGACCGTCCGTCACCGCGACACGATGGACCAGGACCGCGTGGCCGTAGACGACCTTCACGGCTTCCTGGCCGAGCGGCTGGCCTGGTAAGCATGGGCGGCGAGGGCGGTCAGCCGGCGGCCGGATCCTACTCGCGGGCCGAGCGAATCATCCTGGGGCCGTTTCGCCGCGCAATGGCGGTCGTTCTCGCACCGGTGGTGGCTGCGCTGGCCTGGCTCGGCGTGCCGCCGACGGCTGTGTCGTTGAGCCAGATTCCCATCGGATTCGCCGCCGCCGCGCTCATCATGCACGCGCCGCGCGTGGCCCTGGGGCTATTCGTGGGCACGCTGCTGCTGGACGCCATCGACGGGGCGCTGGCGCGAAAAACGGGCCGTGCGTCAGCCTTCGGAGCCCTGGCCGACCAGGTTTCCGACCACATCCGCGAGATCACGTTCGTGGGCGGTCTGGTCGCCGCCGGCGCGATGCGGGGCGAAATCGGCGTGGCCTACGCGCTGTTGTATCCGCTGGTGAACTTCATGCTCTACGCCGCCAATCGCCACGGCGCCGACGTGCCTCTGGCGATCAAGACTTGGATGTCGTTCTACCCGTTTCTGCTCATCTACCTGGCGTTCGAGATCAACTGGCTGGACTATGCCGGCGCGGCGTCCGCCGGATTCATGGCCGCAACGTCGATCACGGCGCTAGTGCTCATGCGGCATCGCATGAATGGCAACAACCTGCCGACCGACTAGTACATCGCCATTCCACCGCGACGCTGACTGAAGCCCGGTGATGTAGGCGGCGTCGTTCCGCCAGTCTGAATCTTGGGTCAGCCCTCGGGCCGTTGCCCTCCGGCGGTGTCAACCACCCACTGCCACGGCCGATAGCGTTGAACCGGCGCGTCCGGGTGGGCGCCGTCCCAAATGATGACCAGCGGCGGACCGACCCGGTCCAGGGGCGGAAACTGAAACCAGCCGCGCTCGACCGCCCCGGATTCCACCCGCCCGCGCGGCGGCGGCACGCCATGTCCGGTCGGGAACACCGCGCGGAACTCGACCTCGCCTCGCTGCACCCGCACTCCCGTACCGATCGCACTGATGGTCTCGTCGCTCCGGTTCTCCACCGCGAACAGGAGCCGGGTTTCCTCCGCCGCGAACTCGATTCGCTCCAGCGTCACGCGAATATCGACCTGGGTGAGCGTCTGTCCAACATCGACTACCCACACCGCCGGACGAATGCCGAGCCGGTCGGTGATCGTGAGCGCCGTCACGCGCACGCGAGGGATGAGCGCCTCGCGACCATCCGGATAGGTGTGCGGCTCGCTGCCCTCCACGACGCCGCGCACGACAACGAACGCGTTCGCCTCGAGCTCCGGCGGCACCCCCTGGATGACAAACGCCGTCGGCAACTCGTCGTTGTCGAAGTCGACCCACACCAGGAACGCCGTCTCGTTGCTCTCCGGGAGATCGGCGACGTCAAACACCCAGCCCCGCAGCTCCACCTCGCGACCGACGACTTCGGCGGCGTCCGAGTGCGCCACCACCCAGTCGCCGTTCGTAAGCCTCGACTGCGTCGCGGGGGCCGTCGCGGCGCCCGACGCCTCCTCGCCAGCCGATCCGCACCCAGCAAGCAGGGCCACGCTGGCGGCGAGCCCCGCCAGAACCATGCACGCCGCGCTCCGGCCGGTCATACTGCGGCGATTGAGCACCGGCATCTCCAGGAGGCGCCATGGCGCGCACACGGGTAGCAGTCATCGGTCTCGGACGTATCGCCAGCACCATCGACGACGAGATTCAGGTCTACGACGGACACTCCCTCCCCTATTCCCACATCGCCTGCTTTCGGGCTGTTCCCGAGGTCGAGATCGTTGGCATGTCCGACACGTGGGAGGAACAACGCGAGGCCGCACGTCAGCGCTGGGGTTTCGACGCCATCTACGCCGACTATCGCGCGATGCTCGACGAAACGCGCCCCGACATCGTGAGCGTGTGCACCTCGGCGGAGCCCCGCGCCTCCATCCTCGTCGACGTTGCCAAGGGAGGGTACGGCGTCAAGGCCATTTGGGCGGAGAAGCCGATCACCATCTCCCTGCAAGAGGCCGACGACGTGGTCAACGCCTGCAACGACGCGGGCATCGCCTTGGCGGTCAACTGCACCCGTCGCTGGATGAATACCTATACCCAGGCCCTGCGCATGGTCAACGACGGCCTGATCGGCGACGTGCAGCACGTCGTGGCCAGGGCGCGATCGGGACTTTCGCACAACGGCAGTCACATGCTCACCACGCTCACCATGTTCACCGGCGGTCGCGCCGAGTGGGTCGTGGGCGAGCTGGGGCCCGACGAGGATCCTATGAGCGACAACGACTTCACGGCCAGCGGATTCCTGGCGTTTCCCAATGGCGTGCGCGGCTATTTTCGCGCGTTGGACAACGGCCCCAACGACCATTCGTACGACATCACCGGCACGACCGGCATGATCCGCATGATGGGCGACGGGCGCCTGAGCGAGTTGTGGACCAGCGAGGCCCCCCTTCCCGGACAGCGGAATCCGCAGGCGGCGCGTCGCTTCTTCCCGCCCGAGCGCCAGGTGCGCGCCGGCGCCGTGAACGTGATCTATGACCTGATCCACTGCATCGAGACGGGCGACACCCCCAAGTGCAGCGGCGAGGACGCGCGCGAAGCGCTGGAAATCGCCATCGCCACCCGCCAATCGCACCGGCGCGGCAACGTGCGCGTGAACCTGCCGGTCGAGGACCGCCGCGAGCGCATCATTTCGGCGGAGGTCGTCAATAGTGGCGGCATTCCACGCGCCATCCAGCGGCAGCGCGACGCCCAAGGCTAAGCCCGCTCGGCAGCATCGCGGGCCTCAGGTGAGCGCGCCGACGTACCACACCGCACTCTCACCCAATCGTGCCAGCGCGTAGCCGCCCTCAAGCACGTGGAGCGTGGGAATCTCCAGGCGGGCGATCGCGGCGCCGACGCGCGAAAAGTCCTCGCTCTGCAGCGTGAATGACGCAATCGGGTCGTCGGCATGGGTGTCGAACCCGAGCGACACGATGAGCCGGGCCGGCGCAAAATCCGCAATCCGATTGCACGCGTCCGCCAGCGTTAAGGCGAAGTCGTCGATTGCGGTACCGGGCCACATCGGAAAGTTGAGGTTGAATCCTTCACCCTCGCCCGACCCGCGTTCCGCGGCAGTTCCGGAGAATCCCGGATAGGCCCAGCGCGGATCGGCATGCAGCGACACGTAGAGAATGTCGCCCCGGTCGTAGGTGAGGTGTTGCGAGCCGTTGCCGTGGTGATAGTCCACGTCCAGGATCGCTACTCGACCGGCTGAAAGCAGCTCATGGGCGGCGATCACCGCGTTGTTGAAATAGCAAAACCCACCCATTCGATCGTGCTCGGCGTGGTGACCCGGTGGACGACACAGGGCGAACGCATGTGGCGCCCCGTTCTTGACGAGGTCGGCGCCGGTCACGACCACATCCACCGCCGATCGCGCCGCCCGGTAGGTCGCGCGCATCAGCGGCGCGTCGGTGCCGAAGGCGAAGTAGCTCGCCCGCACTGCCAGGCTGTCGCTGTCTAGGACGGCGGCGTCCGCCGAAACCCCGGCTGGCGCGAGCTGCTCATCGCCGGTCAGCTCACCGCACGCGTGATCGATGAACTTGCGGTACGCCGGGGCGTGCACGCGATCCACCAGCAGGTCGTCGCAGGGAGCGGCCGGCACCAAGTCGGCAAGGCCCGCGGCATCCAAGGCCTCCCGGATCAGCCGGGGGCGGGAGGGCACCTCGGGATGCGGATGGTCGACGCCGTCGATGGCCTGCAGCGTGGGTGCATGGTCCACGTGAGCGTCGGACCACACCACCGGGATTCGGGCGCCGGACATTCGCTAGGGCGCCGCTTCGAGCGCGCTGCGCTCCAGGCGGTCCAGTGTGCGCCATGACGGCAGCAACTCCGCCACCCCGGTGAGCGGCTCGCGTCCCTCCGTCACCGCGCTCACGAACTCCCGGTTCTGGCGCGGCACGGCCAGCATCTGCTCCTCCTGCGCCACGACCTCCCCGGCATGGTTGACCAGCGCGTCGTGCAGGAAGGTGAATGTGTCTTCCTCGCAGATGAGCACCGTGCGCGTCGTCACCTTGTCCACCATCGCGTTGTAGGAGAGCACCAGCGACGCGAGTCCGCCTCCGGGAAAGGCCATCTGCATCGACAGGTCCAACGGCACCTGGTTGGGTCCGCTCGGCGGGCCGTAGAGCCCGCGGGCGACGTGCGGCTCCTCGCCAAACATCCAGACCGCGTTGTCGACCGCGTGGCCGCCGTGGTGCCACAGGATGTCGTCCACCCAGCTGCGCCGCCGCCCGGTCCAGCCAATGTTTTCGCGGCGGAAGAAATGCCAATCCCGATGCAAGTGCAAGGGGCGCAGGCTGCCGCGAGCGATGCGCTCATGCAACCAAAGGTTGGGCGCGTAGTAACGCTCGGTGTGGCAGATCATCAGCGTGATGCCGGCGGCGCGAGCCGCTCGATCCAGCTCCTCGGCCTGGCCGAGATCCAAGGTCATGGGAATCTCGAGCAGTACGTGCTTGCCCGCCGCGATGGCCGCCATGGCCTGGTCGTAGTGCATCCGATTCGGCGACGTGATGAGCACCGCGTCGACGTTTGGGCGCGCCAGCGCCTCCGCCAGGTCCGTCGTGGCGAAGTCGGCGCGGCAAGTTTCGGCAAACTCCTGCGCCGACGGCAACAGCCGGCTCACGACGCTGTCGATGGCCACGCCTTCCATGTCGAGCAGGGCGTCACGGTGAAACGTCGTAATAGCTCCGGAGCCAACAACACAGAAGCGCATAGGCGGATGATCCTGCGGCGCAAGCGGTTCCCTAAGGTAGCGCGCCGGTCAACGCGTGAGCTACGGACCCGCGAAGCGCTTCAAGCCAGGCGCGGACGCGCCCTCCGTCATGGTGCTGCTAGGCGAACGCGACGTACCGGATCCAGATCCAAGCGGTGGAGATGGCCATGCACACTACCGCGACCGGCACGCCGTACTTCATGAACTGCCCAAAGCCGATCTTGTGGCCTTCGCGCTCGGCGATTCCGGCGAGAATCACGTTGGCCGACGCGCCGATGATCGTGGCGTTGCCGCCAAGGTCGGCACCGAGCGCCAGCGACCACCAGAGGATGTTGTCGGGATTGAGTCCGGCGGCCTCGAGATTCTGCACCACCGGCAGCATCGTGGCGGCAAACGGGATGTTGTCGACAATGGCCGACGCGATGCCGCTCACCCAGATGGTCAGCGCCGCCGTGGCGAACACGTTGCCCTGGGTCAGGTCGCGAATGAAGTTGGCGACGGCGTCCAGCACCCCGAGCTCCACCAGGCCGCCGACCATCACGAACAGGCCGACGAAAAACATCACACTGGGCCACTCGACCGCGGCGAAGGCCTTGTGCGGATTGGCCCGCATCAGCAACATCCCCAGCGCGGCGCCGCCGAGCGCGATAGTGGCGGGCTCCCAGTTCAGCGCGCCGTGAATCAGAAAGCCGACGACCGTGAGGCCAAGCACGGCCAGCCCGATCTTCAGGCCGCGGCGGTCCGTGATGTACTCCGCCGGATCCAGCTTGGCCAGCGCGGCGGCGTGCACAGGATCAACCGCGAGTTGCTTGCCAAACATCCAGCGCAGGCTCACCAGGAACAACGGCAGCATGATCAGAATCGGCGGGGTCATGTGGGCCGCGAACTCCGCGAAGTCGATGTTTCCGGCGCTGCCGATGAGGATGTTGGGCGGATCGCCGATCAGCGTGGCCGCACCGCCGATGTTTGACGCCAAGATTTCGGCGATGAACAGCGGCACCGGATTGATGTGCAGCTGGCGCGCCACCACCAACGTAATCGGCGCGATGAGAATGACCGTCGTGACGTTGTCGAGAAACGCGGAGAGCACGGCGGTGATAACCGACAGCGTCACCGCCAAATGGAATCCATTGCCGCCCGTGCGTTGCGCGGCGACGATCGCGAGGTACTGAAAGGCGCCCGTCTCGCTGATCAATCCCGCCAACACCATCATGCCGACGAGCAAAAAGATCACGTTGAGATCGATGTGCTCGAAGCCGTGGTGCTGATCCATGATGCCGATCATGATCATCAGCACGGCGCCCGCGACGGCTACCGCCGACTTGGGCACGCGGTCGCTGGCAATCGCGGCGTAGGCGAGCACGAAGATCACGATTCCGGCGACGAGGAGCGCGGTGCCGGGCTCAGCGTGTTCGGTCATGGCGTCCGTTCAGGTCGGGAGCGGCGCGTCGAACGCCGCGGGCGGCACAACGCCAGCCGGCATGCCCGCAGGCACAGACCAGGCTGGCCAGCGCCATCGTAGCCTGTCGGGAGGCGCTGTCACCTCGTCAGCACCTCCAGCACTGGGGGCAGCGCGGCTCGAAGGCCGCCAAGGCCGTCGCCCAAGTCGCGTCGAAACCGGGCCGCCTCGCCAAGCTCAAGGGGCAGGCGCCACACGTCGAATGCCTGGGGCCACCAGGCCGCGCCATCGAGCCATGCCAGCGCAGCGACCGAACGGGGCACGCCGCGATCAACCGGATCGGCCACGACGCGCAATGCAGCGGCGGGAACGCTGTGAGCGCTCGCCCGGTCGAGCACGGCAAACGACTCAGTGTCGACCGTCAACGCGCCGTCCGCGCCCAGTCGCCGCTTCGCCGCCGCGTCCGCCACACCGTCCATCGTCCAGCCGTCCCCGCGTCGCGCCTTGACGCCGGCGTTGCCCAGCGCCGAATCCATGGCATCGGCAAGGTTCGAAGCGGCCGCGATGCGGGATTGAAGGGAACACACGGCGTTGAGCACGACGGATGTTCCGGGCGCAACGTCGGGCTGCAGGCCCCCGGCAATTCCCGCGACCAGTACCGCCGCCGGCCGCCACCGGGCAATTGCCGCTTCCGCCGCGCGCGCCGCGTTGACCGGACCGATGCCGCACCGCACGGCAACAACGGGTGGAGGCTCACTCTTCAGCGCTCGGCGCCACCTCGACCCATGCCGAACCGACCCGGGAAGCTGACGCATCTCGGCGCGAAGCGCCATCACCACTAATACCGGGCCCGTCTCGCTCACGCGATCATCGCTTGCGTGGGAACTAGCGCGGGGTCGATGATGCAAACCGTCCCAGACCCTGTGAAAGTCCGGCAGCCATGGCCTCCGCCCACGCTCTCCGCTGGTTCAACGACGCCCGCTTCGGCATGTTCATTCACTGGGGGCTCTACTCCGTGCTCGCCCGCCACGAGTGGACCATGTACCAGGAGGAAATTCCCAACGAGGAGTACGCCCGCCTGGCCGACCGGTTCACCGCCGCCCGCTACTCCCCGGACGATTGGGTCGCGCTCGCCCAGGATACGGGCATGCGCTACATGATCCTGACCTCGCGCCATCACGAAGGCTTCGCGCTCTGGGATTCGAAGGTCTCGAACTTCACGGCGCCCAACTCCGCCGCCGGACGGGACGTATTGGCCGAGTTCGTGGCCGCTTGCCAGAAGCGGCGCATGCCCTATGGCTTCTACTACTCCCTGCTGGACTGGCGCTGGCCGGAATATTTCCGTGGCCCGCAGGCCGACCCCGACGGCTGGGCGCGGTTTCGGGCCTACGTGCACGCGCAGGTCGAAGAGCTGTGCACCGACTATGGCGAGCTTGCCGTGCTTTGGTATGACGGCGGCTGGCCGTACACGCCGGAGGCCTGGGACTCCGCGGCGCTCAACGCCCGCGTCCGCGAGCTGCAGCCGAACATCTTGATCAACGACCGGTCGCTGCTGCCCGAAGATTTCGACACGCCGGAGCAGCACGTCACCGCGTCGCCCCCGGGCCGCCCCTGGGAGAGCTGCATGACCATGAACACCACCTGGGGCTATTCCACCATCGACCACGAGTGGCGCACGCCGCGGCAGCTGATTCATTTTCTCGTCACCGCCGCCGCGGGCGGAGGCAACTACCTGCTCAACGTCGGGCCCGAACCGGACGGGCACATCCCGTTCGAGTCCGTGGAGCGGCTGCGGGCCATGGGCGCTTGGATGCGGGTCAACAGCGAATCGATCTACGGCTCCGAGCGCATGCCCGATCGCCTCATGCGCGTGGGCAGCGTCGGACGGCATCACACCATCAAGGGCAATACGCTCTACCTGCACTGCTGGCGCTGGCCGGGCCGGGAGATGGTGCTGGGCAATTTGGACGGCACCTTGCTCTCAGCGCGGTTCCTGTATGACGGCACCCCCATCGACTTCGACCAGCGCCAGAACCGCATCTGGCTGCGCGACCTGCCGGCATTCGCCCCCGACCCCATCGACACCGTCATCGCCCTGGACTTCGACCGCCGCCCCGGCCTGCGCAATCGGTTCGGAGGGTAGGCACGGGATTCAAGCCCGACCGCCGCCAAGCATCCGGCGCGCCTCCAGGTTCGACCGGACTGGATTCCGGCTCCCCGGCCTCGGAGACCCTTGCGTAACCCTTCGTCATTCCCGCGAAGGCGGGAATCCACCCTTCGTTGAATCTGGGCGCGGAAGCGATGCGCACGGTCATCCCAAAGCCCGGCTGGGTCTTGCAATGGTCTCCCTTCGCGGGGACAGGCTCTGCCGGAATGACGGAGAGATAGCGCAAGGATCTTCCTTCGCGGAATTGACCGACTCAGCGCAGGCCATTACCGGGAGCACCGGGAATTGCTCGTGGTAAGGTATCCGGGCGCGGTCGTCGGAGTGACGGTCGCGCGGCGGGAGGCATGGAGCGTCAGTCCGTGCGCCGTGTCTCCGCGGTTCTGTTGGTCGCATTCGTGGTCGGTGTGGGCGTGCAGAGCGCCTGCGCCGGCGACCGCGTCGAGCAATTCCCGACCGGTCAGACTCTGGTCGTTCCCGCCCCTGGGGCTGCTTGGTTCCGCGTCCCGGAGGCGGCCGCCCTCAGGCCGGCCGTTGAGCCATTCCACATTCCGGCGGCGGTCGTAACCGCGCCGGTGACTCCCGCGCCGATCGCCGGGTGGTCGAGCACGTCCACACCGGCCGTAGCCGCGCCAGCCACTCCAGCGTCGACCGCCGCGCCGGCCCCAGCTCCGCCGCCAGTCGTAACGGCGTCGGCCACTCCCGTAGCGACCGCCGCGCCGACCCGTGCTTCTACGCCAGCCGTCACCGCGTCGACCACTCCCGCACCAACTGCCGCGCCGTCCCCCACTCCCACGCCAGCCGTAGCCGCGTCGGTCACGCCCGCACCGACCGTCGCTCCGACTCGCACCCGCGAGCCGGACACCGGTTCACGGGGCCCTGGCTCGCGGGCACCGCGATCGGAGGTTCCAGGGTTAATTCCAGTGCCGGCGCTTGGCAACCCCGAGGCGGAGTGCGAAGCCCTGGCGGATACCTACACCGCCGCGCACCAGTTCTATCAGGCCGGCACGGTGACGAGCAGCACGGCTTGGAATGACTACCTCACCGCACACAACTCCGGCCAGGTCAGTCAGGCAAGGGTCTCGCGGCTGCAGCAGTCGTATGAACGGCTCTCGGCGAACCTCGATCGCTCGCTCGCGACCATGGCTGCCAGCGAGCAAGCCGCGCACGAATTCGAGGCCC
Source organism: Chloroflexota bacterium (assembly GCA_026706485.1). Lineage (NCBI taxonomy): Bacteria > Bacillati > Chloroflexota > Chloroflexota bacterium. The sequence continues at coordinate 161,041 of JAPOYR010000010.1, forward strand.
AGCAAAGGGGTCGGTGCGATGTCGATCAGGTCGCAGGCCAGCGCTACCGTGGCTTGCCGCCGCCGCAAGGCTGAGCGCCCGGCCGGTTTCCCGGAAGCTAACCGAGGATGCCCGGCTCTCCGATCCAACGGACATTCCGGGCAGCCTGGCGTGCCGCGCGGTGGAATCTCTCGTCGGCGGTCCACAGCTCGCAATTGAGCGTCTCGGCCAGAGCTAGGTAGTGGGCGTCGTAGACCGCCCCCTGTTGAAGTTCGGTTGCCAACGCTAGGGCTCTTGCGTGTAGCTCTACCGACTGGTGCAACTCAAGCCGCGAGCTAAGCAATTGCGAGATCATGCGAGCGGTGTCTCCGACGCTCAACTGATTGCGAGTCACCCGTCGATGGAGAGCGTTGGCGACCTCGAAGGGCAACAGGTAGGGAGCGGCCGGTGTGACCTCATCGTCATGCCATGCGCTGAGAATCACCAAAGCCCTGTCCGTGTGCTCCTCTCGCACCAACCACTTGACGGCCACGCTCGCATCGACGACGACATATCCGCTCACACCCACCGCTCAATCTCGGTTTCCCTAATCTCACGGGCCTCTCGAATCAGGTCAGCAGAGTTTCCGGGCAAAGTCCTGTCCCCGAGTATCTCGATCTGGAGTTCTGCGAACCGCTCGTGGTCGGGCTTGTCCGACAACAGTCCGCCCAAGCCGTTGGCCTCGTCCCTTGTCAATTCCCGGTCGATTGCGGCCTGGCAGTACCCACGCATGCTGACGCCCTTTATCGCGGCCATGACCTTCAGTCGGCGCTGAAAGCCGGGCTCCAGATCCAGGGTGAGTCGCTTCTTCCGGGCAGCCATTGGCGTCCCCTCCCGACGATTTCGGTCGCCGCCAAGCATAGTGCAAATACGGAAAAGCGTGTTTCCGCAGCAATCCTCGCAAGGGCAGGTACACGACAGCCTCGCCGCTTAGCCCTCACGACCCGCCGGATCACTCAGTCTGAGCAACGAATCTGCTCGAAGCTGCGCGGCTACTTGCCTTAGCTCAGATCGAAACCTCGGTGATATTCAGCCCGTCGTCGTTCACGTCCACTACCAGGAATCCCTGATGGGCGTTTACGCTCAGGTTGGCTCGGTCCGGGCCGAGGGTGATCCAGGTCGATGGCGCCGTCTCGCTGCGGATGCCGCCCACCGTGGCGCTCGTGCGCTGGTGCACGTGCCCCGAGAAGATTCCCAGGACGCGACTGTGATGCTGCAAGACTTCCGCCAACTCGTCGGCATTCCGCAGGCAAACAGCGTCCAGCCACTCGATGCCGATTGGGTGGCAGTGGTGATGGACGAACACCACGGTTGACTCGCGGTTGCGGGCGGCCAGCGTGTCATGGAGCCAATCAAGTTGCTCGGCCCCCAAATGACCCCCGCCTGCACCGCCTCCAGGGTTGGAGTTGAGCACCACCAGCTGCACCCCGCGGCGGACGACGGCGTAGTAGCCATCGGGCGCGCCCGCCGGCTCGACATCACTCGGAAGCGGGAGCGCGTCGGCCAGCATCGCTCGGTCGTCGTGATTTCCCTGCACGAAAAGCTGCGGCATCGGCACGTCACGCGTGATGCGGACGAATTCGGCATAGGCCGCTGGGCTGGGCGTGCTCGTCTGGTCGCCAAGATACACGACGAGCTCCGGCGCCGGACGGATACCGGACAGCCTGCGCACCGCCGCTTCCAGATTGACCCGTGCATCCACCCCGTGCTGCGGCGCCGCGCCGGGCACAAGGATGTGGGCGTCGCTCAGGATGGCGAAGCGCAGGTTGCGCGACTCGTCTATGGCGCGGCCTCGGGCCCGCGGTCCACGTAATCGCGGTAGAACTCGCGCACCCGGTCAGGGTCGAAGCTGTCCATGGGCTCCTGCCAGTGCCAGGCGACGAGCATGTACTTGGGCACGAGGCCTGCATAGGGCAGGGCGATCAGCTTCACCTCGCCAAATGCGGCGTTGGGAAGGTCCGCATAGATATTCTCCAATTCCGGCACTACCTCGTCACAGTCGGTATCACAGCGATACAGCAGCGCGATAGCTCCGTGCTCCAGGTTGTGCACCCACAGACCTTCCTCGACCGGCCGTTCGTAAACCCCATAGGGGGCGGTGATGGGGTAATGGGTTCCAGACGCCGGCGGGACATTGGCGTACTCGATGGGCGTCCCCACGGGAACGTGCAGGCGGCCTTCATCGTCGATCCGAACGCGCCGGGCGGCCACTTCGGCGGACGGCGTGTTCGAAACGATCAAGAGAACGATCAGCGCGGCGACGCCGCCCACCACGAGCAGCACGCCGCCGCTGATCAGCGAGCGGCGAATCCAGCGGCGACGCCGGGCGATTCGCTGCCGCTCCTGACGAGCCTCGCGACGACGTTCGAGTTTGACCGCCGCCCTGGTCCCGCGTCGCCTCGCCACGGCGTCTCCCGTCTGACACTTCGTTCATGCGATTGTGCCACCGGCTGCGTGGCCGGCCGGGGCGCGGAAATATGACCGTCCACCAGAGGCGCCCCTACATCGCCCGCCGGGAGATGAAGCCGTGACCCTCGGATGGCCACATGCGTGGGCGCCGTTCGTGGTGAGCCCTTCGGCGGGCTCAGGACAGGCTCTGTCGAACCATGACCGGCGCCCTTCGACTTCGCTCAGCGCGAGCGGATAATGGCGCCAGGCGCCGCCAGTACACCTAACGCTCTGAGAGGACCACCGCGTCATGCCTGCCACCGCCGCCGCCGGATTGATCGGCTTGGGCGTCATGGGTCGCAACCTCGCCCTGAACATCGCCTCGCGCGGATTCCCGCTCGCGGTCTACAACCGCACCTACAGCCGGACGACGGAATTCCTGGAGCGCGAGGCGTCCGAAACTGACATTCGGGGTGTCGAGCATCTGGACGATTTCGTCGACGCGTTGGAGCGCCCGCGACGGGTGATCTTGATGGTCGATGCGGGACGCGCCGTGGACGCCGTGCTGGATCAGCTGATTCCGCTGCTCGATCCCGGCGACACGGTTGTGGACGGCGGGAATTCCTTTTATGTCGACACCGAGCGCCGCATCGATGTCGTCGAGGGCGCCCGGATGCGCTACCTGGGAACCGGCATCAGCGGCGGCGAGACGGGCGCGCGCTACGGTCCCTCGATCATGCCCGGCGGCGACGAGGATGCTTATGCGCGGCTGGAGCCCATCCTCACCCGGATCGCCGCCCAGGTGGACGACGGCCCATGCGTGACCCATGTGGGGCGCCGAAGCGCCGGGCATTATGTCAAGATGGTCCACAACGGCATCGAATATGGCGACATGCAGCTCATCGCCGAGGCCTACAGCTTTCTGGCCGCGGCGGGCTATCGACCCGACGAACTTGCCGGCATTTTCTCCGCTTGGAACGAGACCGACCTCGAGTCCTATCTGATTGAAATCACGGCGGACATCTTCAGGGTGCGGGACGCCGACGGCGACGGGTTCCTGGTCGACGCCATTCTCGATCAGGCTGGCCAAAAGGGCACCGGCCGCTGGACCTCCCGCGACGCGCTCGACCTGGGCACGCCGATCCCAACCATCGACGCCGCCGTGTGGTCGCGCCACATCTCGGCGCTCAAGGATGAACGCGTCGCGGCGGCGCCGCTGCTCCGGCCCGACGGCGCCCCGCGAATCGAACGCTTCGACGGACTCGTCGAAGCTGTGCGCCTGGCGCTCTATGCGGCCAAGGTGTGCTCCTACGCTCAGGGCATGTCCCTGCTGCGGGCCGCATCCGAGGCCTACGCCTACGAGCTAGAGCCCGCGGAGCTGGCGCGTATCTGGAAGGGCGGCTGCATCATTCGCGCCCGCCTGCTGGGGGACATCCAACGGGCCTTCGCCTCGGACCCATTGCTGGTAAATCTCTTGCTGGACGAGGAGTTTCGGTCGCAGCTTGCCGAGGCTGACGAAAGCTGGCGCCGGGTCGTGACCAGCGCCAAGAACGCCGGGCTGCCGTTCGCCGCCATGAGCGCCTCGCTGGACTACTACGACGCCTACCGCTCGGACCGTCTGCCGATGAACCTCACGCAGGCCCAGCGGGACTACTTCGGCGCGCACACCTACCGGCGCGTCGACCGGCAGGGCGTGTTCCACACGCAATGGGAGCAGGGAGCGGACACCGGCGCGGCCAGCAGCAATCCGGCTGACGCGTGAGGAAGAGGACCGGCGAACCGGCGCCAGCGGTCACCTTCGAGGCCGGCGCCAAGCTGCACAGCATCATGCGGCCTCGTGCTCGCCGTCGCTAACGGTCGCATCGTGGGCGCATTCCGGGTCGCCAGCCAAAGCCAACGGTTCGCTACAATGCCGGACGTGAGCGCCCGCGGGGCGGTGCGGTCCGGCCTGCTAGCGGAGAGTCGCCACCCCGCGGAACGCCCACGCCCAGCCCATTCATCGTAACGGCACCGGTCATGTGCCCAGATTTGGCCCCTGCTGCGCGGTTCGCACGGCCCCGCCCTGAAGGCTCTACTTGCCTGCGCTCGCGTCTCCAATGGCCGACTTCGGAAAGCGCGTGTAGGCGCTAACCGGCACGCCGTAGACCCCGGCTTGGCCAAGCCCGAGCACCGTCTCCAGCGAACGGTGCGTTAGAATACCGAGCGCCCGCGGGGTGGTCTGGTTGTGAAGGACGTACACCCCGCGGAACGCCCACGCCCAGCCCGGTCATCGTAGCGGGACCGGCCTTGTACCCAACGGCTGTGCAGGCCCGCGCTGAACGCCCTTCTAACCGCTGCTCGTGTCTACACCTAGAGAGCCGACTTCGGAAACCGGGCATAGGCGCTCACCGGCACGCCGTATCCGCCGGCCTGGCCAAGCTTCAGGTCCACCGCCGCACCCGACAGCATCCGGGCCTGGGTTGGCGTGATGCCCAGGTCGCGCACCAGCCGCTCCTCCATTGCCGCCGTGGCCAGTCGCAGCGCTTCGGTCAGGTCGTCGGCGACGCCCACGGTCATCACATGCGTCGCCGTCTCGAACCAGGGCCATTCGAGAGACTCAGCGCGCAGCACGTCCAGCGTCACGTCAATCTCGGCAGTGATGTTCACCCCGGAGTGCGCCTCGGCATCGCCCATGGTGGCGTGGACGTCGCCGATGCCGAACAGCGCCCCTGGCGCGCGCACCGGCAGATACACGGTCGTGCCCGCGGTGATCTCGTTGAAGTCCAAATTGCCGCCGTGGTCGCCGAGGCTGAGGGTCATGATGCTGCCCGCGGCCGGCGCTACGCCGATCGTGCCCACCATCGGGCGCGCCGGCAGAGTGACACGACCCGCGAACTGAACGTCGTCGCCTTCCACGTCGAAGGGCTCGATGCCCGGATCCACCGGTTGATTGCCAAGGATGCCGGTACCCGGCAGCGCCGCCACGTATCCCCGTGGTGAGAGCCGAATCGCCTCGATCGCCACCCGCAGCGTGTCGCCGGGCGCCGCATCCGTCACGCCGATCGGTCCCGTGCACGGATTCATGCGACCGGGCGTGCGTCGCCGGGCAAAGGCGTCGACATCGAGATCGTCACAATGCCCGTCGTAGGCGTCGCGGGCCTCGACCGTGAGGCGAGCGTGCGAAGGAACCCAGACGACCGGCGACGCGTCCGCGTCGAATTCGCAGGTCGCATGACGCGCCGAGATGCGCTGGCGCTCGACTTCTGAATTCACAGGGCCTCCTTCAGCGCGCGCGCGGCGCTGGCGGTCATGCCGTCGACGGTGGCGAGTTCCGTCGCCGATGCTTGCCGAATCTGCTCGAGCGAGCCGAAGGCGCGAATCAGGGCCCGCTTGCGCTTCGGGCCGATGCCCGGAATTTCGTCCAGGATCGAGCGCCTTCCCTTCTTGGTGCGCAGCTTGATGTGAAAGCTCACCGCGAACCGATGCGCCTCGTCGCGAATCCGTTGCGCGAGTCGCATGCCGTCGCTGTCGTGGGGGAGTCGAATCGGAGCCGGGCGGCCGGGAACGAACAGCTCCTCGTGCTGTTTGGCGATCGCGGCCAGCGGGATCTCCGCCGGATCGATGGCGAATTCCCGGAACACGTCCAGCGCCGCGCTCAGCTGGCCTTTGCCGCCGTCGATGAGCACCAGGTCCGGTGCCGAGCCCCATTCGCTGCTCGAGCCCGCCGTCACGTTAGTCGGCGCGGGCAACTCCGTGTCGGGGTCCATTTCCTGCAGCGGGACCACGGCCAGCGCGCGCCGTCCCAACGTGCCCTCGGCCGCCTCCCGACCGGCGACGACCTCGGTATAGCGCGTAAAGCGGCGCCGCAGCACTTCCCGCATGGACTCGAAGTCGTCGTTACCCGGCTGGTTTCGGATCTTGAACCGCCGATACTTGCCTTTCTTGGCCACCCCATCCTCGAAGACCACGAGCGAGCCCACGACCAACGACCCCTGGATGTGGGAAATGTCGTAGGCCTCGATGCGCCGCGGCAGCCGTTCGAGCCCCAGCGCCGTGCCGATCTCGAGCAGTGCCTGGCGGAGCTTGCGTCCGGAGTTGAGCCACCGGGCCCGCTCGATCTGCAGCGTGTCACGCACGTTGCGAGCGGCCATGGCCACGAGCTTTCGCTTTTGGCCGCGCTGCGGGGCGCGGACCTCGACCTTCGCGCCTCGCAGGGTGCCCAGCCATGCGGCCAGAGGCTCCGGATCCGAAAGCCGCGCCGATGTCAGCACCAGGAGCGGCACTTCGGGCGCGCGGTCGTAGTACTCACGCACGAAGTCGTCGAGCATTTCGCCGTCCGTCTCCTCACCCGTCACCGCCAGCTCGTAGGTGCCGCGCCCGATCATCTTCCCGCCCCGGATTCGCAGCACGGTTGCCTGCGCCTCGCGTCCCTCGCGGGCCGCGGCGATAACGTCGATCTGACCGCCGCGCAGGTCCGTGATCTTCTGCTCGGCGACGACCTTGTCAATCGCCTTGAGCCGGTCGCGATGCTTGGCGGCCGATTCGTAGTCGTGGGACTCGGCCGCGCTCCACATTTGGGCCGTGAGGCGCTCCACCACGTGGTCATAGTCGCCGCGCATGAATCCGACAGCGCCGTCGACGACCGCCGCATACTCCTCCACGGTGCAGTGGCGCGTGCAGGGCGCGATGCACAGTCCGAGGTGAAACTTCAGGCACGGGCGCGGGATCGGAGTGCCCATGTCGATGGTGCACGTGCGATAAGGAAACAGCCGGTTGAGCAGCTTGAGCGTCTGTCGCACCGACTTGGCGCTGGTAAACGGTCCGAAATAGAGCGCGCCGTCCCGCAGGATGCGACGGGTCGTGCCGACTCGCGGGTAGGTCTCGTTGATCGTGATCTTGACGTAGAGGTATCCCTTATCGTCGCGAAACGTGACGTTGAACGGCGGACGGTGTTCCTTGATGAGGTTGTTCTCCAGCAAGAGGGCCTCGACTTCGGAATCGGTGACGATCACCTCCAGATCAACCACTCGCTGCACAAGGGACACCGTCTTGGTCGAATGGTCGCCGCGCCGGAAATAGCTGCGCACCCGGCTGCGGAGGGAGCGCGCCTTGCCGATGTACAGCACATTGCCCTGCGCACCGCGCATGAGGTAGGCGCCGGGCGCGTCAGGCAGCCCGGCGAGTTTTTCCTCAACTGCGGCGCTGACCGTGGGGGGCAGCTGGAGAATCTCCTTGTTGGGCGCGCGAGTGCCGGCGCTTCCTGGGTCGATTCTAGTGCGATGGCATCGCGACCGGCCTTCGGCTCGACCGAAAATCGGTGGGACGGCACCCGGGAAACGCCAGCCGCGCGGGTAGAATGCCGTCTAGTCGACCACCTTCGCGGGCATCCAAGCCCGCGCGCGCGTGAACTACCTGCGTCTGCGGACGATCCTGCTCGTTCTGGGGATCGTTGTCGCCAGCATTTGGCTCTTGCAGTTCCTGTGGGGTCTTGTCGGGAACTTCGCGGCCCTGGTGGTGACGCTGCTGCTGGCCTGGATCATCAACCTCATCGCGCTGGAGCCCGTGCGGTTCATGCGCCGCTTCCGGATACCGCGATTGCTCGCGGCCACCATCGTCTATCTCGTGATCGCCGGTATCACGGCCCTTTCCGCCTTTTTCATCCTGCCGCCGCTGTTCGCCGAAATCGGACGGGCAGCCGGCAACCTGTCCGCGGGTACCGCGAACGCCACGCAAATCCTTGAGAATCTGCACGCCCAGCTCCTGCAATGGGGCGTGCCGCAGGACACCGTGACCGAGGTGGTCACCGGCTTCAATGCGCAGATCATCACCCTCGGCCAGGACATTGCCGCTGGAATCCTGGCGTCGACGGGAGCGGTTCTCGGCGGGCTTGGTCTGGCCATCCTGACCTTGATCATCTCGTTCTACATCCTGCTGGGATGGGACATGAATTTGCAGCGGCTGCGCCGCGAATTGCCCGCGGAGTGGCGGGCGCGATTCGACCGGGGCATTCGCTCCGCCGAGCGCACGTTCGGCGGCTGGCTGGGCGGCCAGGCGGTGGCGTCGACCATTTGGGGCGGTGCGGTGATCCTGATCTTCTTCATCGCCGACATGCCGTTCGGCCTGCTGGTTGCCGTCGCCACGGGCTTGCTCATGTTCATCCCGTTCGTTGGCCTGGCGGCCGGCATCGGGCTCCCCATCGTGATGGCCCTGACCATTCGCGTCGATCTGGCGATCTGGGTTGGCATCAGCGTGGCGGTGCTCTCGCTCGTCATCGAGAACATCGTCAAGCCGCGGGTCATGGGCACCGCCCTCGGGGTCAATCCGCTGGTCGTGATTTTGAGCGTGATCATCGGTGGAGTAGCGGCGGGTTTCTGGGGCATCGTGTTCGGCATTCCAATCGGCGCCTTGATCTGGACGTTTGTGCGCTGGGGCGCCCTCGAGGTGCTCCACGCGCAAGCCCGCCTGCATGAGCACCCGGACGAGGCGGCGCCGCAGCCGGCTGTAGCGGCGGCGGAGGAAGCCGACGGGGCCAACGGCGCGCCGCTGCCCGAAGAGGCCAAAGAGCCTTCGCAAGGGGTTCGCGCATAAGGCCGCTCGTCCGGATTCTGAAATATGTCCGGCCGCATTGGCGATGGGCGCTGCTGTCGCTCGCCATGTGGGGCGTCGCCACCGCCATGGACCTGCTGATACCCCAGGTCATCGCGCGCGTCATCGACGAGGGCATCGGGGCCGGCGACCGGGCGCGCCTCGCCGCGCTGGTGGGGCTGACCGCCGCGCTCATCTTCGTGCGCGGTGCCGGGTTCTTCTTCACCCGCATGACCATGCGGGTGTACGAAACGCGGGTGGCGTCCCGCATGCGCCTCGACTTCTACGCGCACCTGCAGCGCCTGCCGTTCAGCTACTACGACCGCGTGGACAGCGGCGACATCATCACCCGAGCCGTCAGCGATCTGAACCGCGCCCGAATGTTCGCCGGCGTGGGCGTGACCGAGACGGTGCGCATTCTCGGGCTTTACATCGCAATCATCGTGGGCATGGCTCTCACCAGCGCCACGCTGACGCTGATGATCGTTCCCGTGCTCGTGGTCCTGGCGGGCATGTCGGTGTGGTACGGGAGCGTGGTGCGGCCCATGTGGCAGCGCATTCAGCAGCAGCAGGCCGCCGTGACCCGGGTGCTCTCGGAGAACCTCAACGGCGTGCGGGTGGTGAAGGCATTTGCCAAGGAGAACGCCGAAATCGAGGACTTCGACCGCGCGGCCGGAGGGCTGTTCGACCTTTCCATGCGTCCCGCGCGGCTGCGCGCGCGGCTGATGCCGGCCATGCTGGCCGTCGCCGGCATCGGCACGGTCATCGTCCTCGGCGTCGGCGGACGCCTGGCGCTCGAAGGCACGGTGTCCGTCGGAGTGCTGGTGGCCTTCTACTACTACTTTGCCCGGCTGATTCCACCCACGCAGCAGCTGGGATTCGTGGTGCAGCGCATCGCCATCGCCATCGCCTCGGGCGGTCGCGTGTTCGAGCTGCTGGATGAACCCGTGCGCATTGCCTCGCCGCCGGACGGTCACGCGCCGGACCGGGTGGCCGGCCGGGTTGAGCTCGACGGCGTGAATCTCGCCTACGGACGCCGGGAGCCCGTGCTGCGCGATGTCAGCGCCAAGGTGTCGGCAGGCTCGGTCATCGGGATCGTGGGGCCCACAGGGTCCGGCAAGAGCAGCTTGGTGCAGCTCATTCCGCGTTACTACGACGCGACCACGGGCACGGTGCGCCTCGACGGCGTCGACGTGCGCCAATTCGACCTGGCAACCCTTCGGCGGCAGGTGGCCATCGTCCCGCAGGACGCCATGCTGTTCTCGGACACCGTGCGAAACAACATCGCCTTTGGCGATCCCGCGGCCGACACGGATCGCATCGTCGCCGCCGCGCGCGACGCCCAAGCGCTCGATTTCATCGAAGACTTGCCCGAGGGCTTCGACACCGTCGTCGGGGAGCGCGGCGTGGGACTCAGCGGCGGCCAGCGGCAGCGGGTGACCATCGCCCGCGCGCTGCTCACCGAGGCGCCGGTGTTGATTCTCGACGACGCAACAGCCAGCGTGGACACCGAGACTGAACGCCGCATCCAGGACGCCCTGCGGTCCCGGGCACAGGGGCGCACCACGTTCGTCATTTCCCAGCGAGTCAGCTCCGTCGAAAGCGCCGATCAGATACTCGTCATCGAGGATGGCCGCGTGACCGACCGCGGCACGCACGACGAGCTGGCCGCCCGCCCAGGCTTCTATCGCGGCCTTGTGCAGCGGCAGCGTCGCTCCGCACTCAGTGCCCAAGACTCCCGGCGCGCGGCCGCCGTTACGGACGAGCAGTAGCACGATGGCCATGAGCGGCGCGGACGCCCGGGGAACGTTTGCCGAGGAGTCGGCGGAAGTTCCCGGCCTCGGCGCCCGCGTGGCCCGGCGGCTGCTCGGACTGCTGGCCACCGACCGCCGGCGCATGAGCATCGCGCTCACGGCGCTCCTTGCGGTCGCCGGGTTTGGCGTGCTGCAGCCCATCATCATCGGGCGCGCGATCGACGACGGCGTTCTGGCAAACGATGGGAGCGTGCTTCTATTTGCCGTCGTCGCCTATGCGGCGGTGACGCTCGGCCACGGACTCGCCCTCGGCGTCCAGCGTCAGTTGACTGCGCGCCTGGGGAACCAGCTGCTGCATCGCCTGCGCACGGGGGTCTTTCGACAGTATCAGCGCCTCTCGCTTGGATTCTTCGACCGCCAGATCACCGGACGCCTGATCAGCCGCGTCGTATCGGACATCGAAGCGATCGGCGAGGTGCTCACCGAAGGCGTGCTTGGCGCCGCGGCCGACGTGGCCATGCTGGTCGGCATCCTGGTGGCCATGAGCCTGCTGAGCTGGCAGCTCACCCTGCTGTGCCTGGTAGTCACGCCGCTGCTCTACCTCAGCGCCCGGCTCGTGGCCGCCTTGGCGCGCCGGTGGTACCGAACCATGCGAGCCCGCACGTCCACGCTCAACGGCGTGCTCGCCGAGTCGGTGCTCGGCATGCGCATCACGCAGGCCTTCGCTCGAGAGGCGGTGAATCTCGAGCGCTTCGACGTGGTCAACCAGTCGCAGCTCCAGGCGCAGTTCCGCACCTTCGCCATCTCCTCCGCCACCGTGCCCGTGGTCGAGGTGTTCACCGCCGTCGCCACCGGCCTGGTGCTCTGGTTTGGCGGCAGCTTCGTGATCGACGGAGTTGACGGACTGACGGTGGGTCTGGTCGCCACGTTCGCGCTGTTCATCGAGCGCTTCTTTGCCCCAATCCAGGAGCTCGCCGCACGCTACGAAACGCTGCAGGGCGCCCTGGCCTCGGGTGAGCGCGTCTTCGAGATCCTGGATATCGAACCGGAGATCACCGACGCCCCCGACGCGCGAGACCTCGGGGTCATCAGGGGCGAGATTCGCTTCAGGCAGGTGAACTTTGGTTACGACCCCGAGACACCCGTGCTCCACGATTTCGAGCTGCACGCGCGTCCGGGGGACATGATCGCGCTCGTCGGGGCGACCGGCGCCGGCAAGACCACGGCCATCAACCTACTGTTTCGCCTCTACGACGTGACGTCAGGCTCGATCACGGTTGACGGTCACGACGTGCGCCACGTCACTCAGCGATCGCTCCGACAGCGCATGGCCCTGGTGCTACAGGAGCCGACGCTCTTCAGCGGGAGTATCCACGACAACATTGCCTATGGCCGACCGACGGCGTCTCGCAACGAAGTGGTCGCCGCGGCGCAAGCGGTTGGACTGCACGACTTCGTGGACTCGCTGCCGTTTGGCTATGACACGCAGGTCGAAGAGCGCGGCGGCGGCCTCTCCATTGGGCAGCGGCAACTGGTGTCGTTCGCTCGAGCGCTGCTGCTGGACCCGCGCGTGCTCGTGTTGGACGAGGCGACCAGCGCCGTGGACGCCCAGACCGAGGCGTACATTCAGCGCGGCCTCGAGACGCTCATGGCCGGCCGCACGGCCATCGTGATCGCCCACCGCCTCTCAACGGTGCAGCGGGCAACGGAGATCGTCGTGCTGGAACACGGGCGAATCGTGGAGCGCGGCACGCACGACGAGCTGCTCGATCACGGCGGCTTGTATCACGGCCTGCATACGCTGGGGCTTGGCACGATGGACGAGCTCGACAGCGCCGCCGCCCGGCGCGCGGCCAGGGGGTCATGACGGTGCCCGATCGTTGGGATCCTATTCCGGCTCCCCTGGAGCACCTCATCGCCCCGCCGCGGACGGATTCCGAATCCTACGCACTGCTCGTGCTCCTACACGGTCGCGGGGCCGATGCGCACGATCTGCTGCCACTGGCCAACGAACTCGGTAGCGCCGACCTGCTCGTGGTGTCCCCCCAAGCGCCCTACGCGCTCCCCGGTCCGTTCGGCATGGGCTATGCCTGGTATGACATGCACGACATCGGCGACCCAGATCCCTTGACCTTCGAGCCGAGCCTGATCCGGCTGCGAGAATTCCTGGACGCGGTTGTCGCGGGCTATCCGGTCGATGCGCAACGCGTCGTTCTGCTTGGTTTCAGCCAGGGCGCGGTGATGTCGCTGGCCACGGCGTCCACCGATCCCAGGCGATTGGCCGGCGTCGTCGCGTTGAGCGGGTATCTGCCCGAGTCGGTGGAGTGCGCCGAAGGCGGAAGCCTCGACGACCTGCCCATCTTCATCGGACACGGCAATGCCGACCCACTCATCCCCGCGACCGAAGGCCACCACGCCCGCAACATCCTGATCGCCAAAGGCGCCGACGTGACCTACCGCGAATACTCAGTCGCCCACCGCATCGCTCCCGCGGAGCTGGACGACATTCGTGAGTGGCTCGGCGACCGACTTGGCGCGGCGCCGCCCCGGTAGCCCGCGGGCCGGCGGTTAGTCCGCCGGGGACTCTTCCTGCTCGTCGCGCACCATCAGATGCAGCTCGTCCAACTGCTCAGGCTCCAGCGGCCCGGGCGCTCCGAGCATGAGGTCGAATCCGGCCTGGTTCTTGGGAAACACGGTGACGTCGCGCAGGTTCTCGGTGCCTCCAAGGAGCATCGCCAGCCGATCCACACCCATCGCAATGCCGCCGTGCGGCGGCGCGCCGTAGGTAAACGCGTCCAACATGTGGCCGATGCTGTCGTCAATCTCCGCGTCGCTGTAGCCCATCACCTGGTAGATGCGCCGCAGGTCCTTGGCGCGATGGGCGCGGATGCTGCCGCCGCCGATCTCGTGCCCGTTGCAAATCAAGTCGTATTGCTTGGACAAGGCGCGTCCCGGGTCCGTGTAGAGAAGCCCGAACGAGTCGTCGGCCGGAGAGCAAAACGGGTTATGGCTGAACGTGAAGCCCCCCGATTCCTCGTCGATCTCGAAGAGCGGAAAGTCGATGATCCACACGAAGGCCAGCTGATTCGGCTGAATCAATTCCAGGGCACGGCCCAAGTGCAGGCGCAGGGCCCCGAGCGCTTCGGCCACAACCGGGGCTGACCCGGCGACGATACAGACGAGATCTCCCTGGTTCGCTCCGGCGTTTCGCGCGGCCGCGCGGAGCGCGTCCTCGCCGAAAAACCGAGCGAGCGGCGAGCGAATGGAGCCGTCGTCGTTCAATGCGATGGTCGCCATGCCGGCCGCCCCGGCCTCTTGCACGATGTCCTGCAACGCGCTCACCTCGCGCCGCGAGTAGCCGGCGATGCCGGGCGCCACCACGGCCTTCACCTGTCCACCGTCGGCGATGGCGTCGTCGAACGCGCGGAATCCACGACTGGACACATCCGGAGCCACGTCCACGAGCTCGAGGCCGAAGCGCACGTCCGGCTTGTCGGTGCCGAACCGGCGGATGGCTTCCGCGTGACTGATTCGCGGGAATGGAACCTCGGCAAGGTCCTGTGACGACAGCTTGCCGACGATGTGGAGGTAGAGCGACTCAATGAGTTCCAGCAGGTCCTCGCGCTCCACGAAGGCCATCTCGATATCGAGCTGGGTGTGCTCGAATACGCGGTCCGCCCGCAGGTCCTCGTCCCGGTAGCAGCGCGCCAACTGGAAGTAGCGGTCCAGTCCGGCCACCATGATCAGCTGCTTCATCTGCTGGGGCGACTGCGGCAGGGCGTAGAAGTTCCCTGGATGCAGCCGGCTGGGCACGACGAAGTCGCGCGATCCCTCGGGCGTGCTGCGGACGAGCGTCGGCGTCTCCAGCTCCAGGAAATCGCGCGCCCACAGATACTCCCGCATCTCGCGCACGACTTTGTGGCGCAGCTCGATGAGTTCGCGCAGACCCCGGCGGCGCAGGTCCAAATACCGGTGGCGCAGGCGGACGCTTTCGTCCACATTCGTCTCGGCCGTGATCTCGAACGGCGGCGCCTTGGACTCCGCCAGCACCGTCACGGCCTGCACGCCCAGCTCGACATCGCCGGTGTTCAGGTCGGGATTGGCGGTGCCTTGCGGCCGCGACCGAACCGATCCGGACACGCTAAGCACAAATTCGGATCGTGCGCGGCTGGCGGCCGCGTGGGCTTCCGGCGCTTCGTCGCGGTTGATCACGATCTGCGTGATGCCGTAGCGGTCGCGCAGGTCGATGAAGATCAGCCCGCCCTGGTCGCGTCGGCGGTGCACCCAGCCGTTGAGCGTGACGGCTTGGCTGGCGTGTGCGAGTCGCAATTCGCCACACGTATGCGTGCGCTGGGGCCACGTGGCGCGCAGCGGGGCGGGTCGTTCAGCGGAGGTCACGGCGCGGCTGTGTCGGGAAGCTGGGGAGCGCTGCCTAGGCTCGCCCGCTCGGCGCCATGATCACGCTGAGCACCCGGCCGTCCTGCTCGGGCATGATGTCCCGCTCGACCACCCCGCAATCGGCCAGCGTCTGCTTGACGCGCTCGAGAATGCGGACCCCGAACTCGGGATGGATTCGTTCGCGAGCCCGAAACCGAACCGTGGCCTTCACCTTATTGCCATCCTTAAGGAAGCGTTCCAGCCGGCGGATGAGGAACTCGAGGTCGTGCTCACGCGTGGCCGGACGAAATCGAACTTCCTTGACCGTGCCGGCCTTTTGGCGTTTCTTGCCTTCTCCCTGCTTGCGTGTTTGGTGGTATTTGAATTTGCCGTAGTCAAGGATCTTCGTGACCGGCGGATGGGCGTCCGGCGAAACTTCCACCAAGTCGAGTCCACGCCCGCGCGCCACTGCCAGGGCCTGCTCTGTCGGAACTATTCCGATCTGCTGACCGTCTTCGTCAATCAAGCGAACTTCGCGGATCCGGATTTCATCGTTGACCCGGGGGCCCTTGGGTCGGGTCCGCGGTTCCGCAAATCGATTGTGGGGGGCTCGCAGAGACAACTCCTTGCGCCGAGGCGCGTCACGTCAACCAGCACTTCGATTAACGCTAGCATATGAGGACCGGGGTACTTAGCAACCGCAGGATCGGCCGCTTGGCGCGCCCGGTCCCACGGCTCGAAGGAAAACGCTGCGCTTGGTTGACACTGGCCAGGCAAGCCTGAGAGGCGGCACACCCCGCCACGATAGCCCCCGAATCCAGGTTGCCCGCGCGCCGACGGCCCAAGCCGCTCTCGGGGACCTCTACGTCGTGGTGCAAGGCGGCACGGACCGCCAGGGACGCGCCTTCGTCAGCGCTGCAACCACCACCTACTACGCAGGTGAGTCCGATGACATTGCCGCGGCGTTGGTCAGCAGCATGCGACAAGCGTCCTACAGCGTCACCGTGTCGGCCGATCCGGGTGAGGCGGCGGCGATCGTCGGCGCCACGGGAGCCGTCATCGCCGACGGCACCGTCTACATCGCCCAAGTCATGCCAACGCAAGTCTTTTTCCTGCGTAACGGCACGATCAATGCCCTCCCGAACGAGCCCGATTTCGACTCCGCCTACCAATCCAGTCTTGACGTCGAGCAGGAGATCGACCTGTTTCGCGCGCAGCTTCAGGACGGTGACTGCTTGGTGCTGGCGTCAACGGACCTTCGTCATGAACTCACGGAACGTGAAATCCGCGGCATGCTGCGCCGGCGCTCGGCCCAGGAAGCGGCGTACGACATGTGCGCCCTCATCGCCCAGCGCGGCGGGCAACAGTGCGAAGTCCTGGTCGTGAAATTCGCGAACGTCTCGGCCCGCGGAGTCCCGACGGATGGCAGGCATCCGCCCGCAGCCACGGACACGACATCCGTCGGTTCCCTGGACGACGGAGACCCGGAGCTCGCCTATCAGGACGAGTCGGTGAGCCAGTCGCACCCCGCCAGCCTGCAGTCGCCGCGGCAAGATGACCCGCGTCTCGGCAGGCGCGTTCAAACCGGTGGAGCCTACGCCGACGAGACCTGGTCCGACCTTTCTCGAAATCGGGCAGCGCCGGCGCAACGGAAGTCATTGGCACAGCGGATCATCTCGCTGCCCGTTACGCTGATCACACTCGTTGTTGTGCTGCCGATGGTGGTGGTGCGTGCGCTCGTGGATCTCGTTACCGGCAGAGGTCGCAACCGGCGCGTTCGGCCGCAAGCCACCGCACCCGAGCCGCCGTCCGACCGGCTCGACGACGACTGGGACAGCCTGCGTGACCTTCGGGCCGCAGGTCCCGGCGACCAGCGGTCCCCGGTCGATGCCGCGCCGCCCGCGCGCCCGCTCGAATACGTAGGCGCCGATTTGCAGGGACACCGCGATCCGCTGCTGGTCCGCCGCCGGCGCTCGTTCCCAGGGCCGGGCACCCTCCTCTTCGGCTTGTCGCTGGCGTTGCTCGTGGTCATGGCGGTGGTGCTGATCCTGCGAAACTCGCCCGCGCCGGCTGAGAGCGACCTCGTCGAAACGCCCGCGCTCGACGGTCCGTCGCCGACTGCGACAACCGGCCCGGGCGATTTCGAACCCGTTGAGTCAAGCTCACGGGCCACGGAGCTGCTGACGCAGGCCGAGGATCTGTTCCGCGAAGCGCAAGACCGCGGACCCGAGGAAGGCCGCGCCGCCACGCTGTTGATGCTGCGCGATGCCGAAGACTTGGCCAATCAAGCGCTGTCGGCGGACACTGCCCGGCTGCTCGCGCAGGACATCAACCGTCTCCTCGACGACATCACGCGCGAGGAAGAACGCATCAATCGCGTCTACAAAATCGTCCCAAGCTCAACCATCGACGAGTTCGATAGCGCAGGCATCGGCAGCGCGGTGGAAGCCCTCGATGTTCGACTGGACTCGAAGTATGTGATCGATGCTATTTCAGATCAGCTGTTGTCCTATGAGACCGCGCGCCAGGGCGTGTCGTTGCTGAGGAAGGGCGACGTCGTCGGCTCGGTGACCGTTCAGGATCTGATCGCCGTCATCGACCGATCGTTGAGCCCGATCGTCATCGACAATCGATACAACATCTTCAGCATCGATGAGAGCGATACGGCGCGCCTGCTGCGCATCACCGGCACTGAGGAGTGGCGGACCCCGGTGGCGTTCGACAACTTCAACAACAATCTCTACGTGCTTGACCCGGGGGCGAACACGATCTTCAAATACCAATGGACCGCCGGCGGCTACGAGCTGGGGCCAACGAGCTATTTGGACGCTCGGGATGAGATTGACCTCTCAACGGCCATTGATTTCGCGATCGACGGCGACATCTACGTCCTGTTCGAGGACGGATCGATCCTGAGATTCCGCGGCGGCTCCCAGATCGGCTTCACCATCGCTGGGCTCGAGGGCGACGCGCTGCGCGCGTCCCGGATATTCACCGACGCCGAGTCGGAGAGCCTCTTCCTGGCCGACGTTTCCAACAAGCGCATCGTCGAAATCGACAAGCGCGAGGGAACCGCGGGAGCCTTCGTCCGACAATTCAAATACGCCGGCTCGGATGATTTTTTCGGCGATATTCGCGGGCTCTGGGTCAGTGAAATCGACGGGCGCATGATCGTGCTTGGCAAGGACAGGCTGCGTCAGTTCGTCCTGCCGCGGCTCGCCGACGGCACAGGCGCCTAGGCACGCCGCTGCGCTGACAGTGGAGCGGGGAACGGGAATCGAACCCGCGTTTTGGGCTTGGGAAGCCCACGTTGGGCCACTCAACTATCCCCGCCGGGAGCGCATCCGCCCGGCGCCCCAAGCTTCACGCGCGTCCGAACCGGCGTCAACCGGGGCCGCTTCGGGTATAGTGCGGCTCGCTGGCTTGGCGCGGGCGGGACCAGCCCCTACGTGAGCGAGCACCACATGGATGACATCGGCACAGTTGCGCAGCGCGTCTCCGATAGCGTCAATCAGGTCATTGTCGGCAAGCGCGACGCCGTCGAACTTACCGTCGTTGCCCTGCTAAGCAACGGGCACATCCTGATCGAGGATGTGCCGGGAGTCGGGAAGACCACGCTGGCCAAGGCCATGGCCCAGTCGCTTGGCCTCACGTTCAGCCGCGTGCAGTTCACGCCGGACATGCTGCCCAGCGACGTGACCGGCGTGACGATCTACAACCAGAAGTCGCAGGAGTTCGAATTCCGCGCCGGCCCGGTGATGTCACAGATCCTGCTGGCGGATGAGGTGAATCGCGCCACGCCGAAAACGCAATCATCGCTGCTGGAGGCCATGGAAGAACGCCAAATCACCGTGGACGGCGTGACTCACACCCTGCCCAGCCCGTTCCTGGTCATGGCCACGCAAAACCCCATCGAGTACGAGGGCACCTTCCCGCTGCCGGAGGCCCAGCTCGACCGCTTCTTTCTGCGCGTGAATTTGGGCTACCCGGATCGATCGGACGAGGTTGAAGTCCTCGGCGCCCAGCAGCACACCCACCCGCTGACCGCCGTGCGGCAAGTGGCCGACGTCGACACGATCCTGGCTGCGCAAGCGGCCGTGCGGGAGGTCTACATCGATCAACTGGTGCACGAGTACATCGTCGATCTCGTGCGGGCCACCCGCGACCATGGCGAGGTCTACCTGGGAGCCAGTCCGCGCGGCAGCCTGTTTCTCTACCGCGGCAGCCAGGCGCTGGCGGCGATGCGCGGCCGGGACTACGTGATTCCCGACGACGTGAAGAACCTGGCCGTGGCGGTGCTGTCCCACCGGGTGATCGTGAGCCCGGCCGCCCGCATCCGCAGCGTCGACACCCGCGACGTGGTGCGGGAGGTGCTGGATACACTGCCAGTCCCGGGAGCCAGCGCCGCCTGACCACATGACCGACGGTTTCCTCGAGTTCGCCCTCGCCGTCAGGACCATCGATGGCTGGGGATGGTGCGGCGTCGCGGCCAGCGAGGTTGGGCTGGTGGGCGCGACGTTGGCACACAGCCGCGAAGCGGCTTGCGTCACCGCCCTGCAGCGGACGTCAAGCGCCGCGCGCACCCGGTCACGCGGGGCGCAGCGCTCGCGCCGCCGGCGCGCCGAGCATGACCAGTGGCCGGTCGCCGGACGCGCCGCCTACCAGACCGCGGGCCAAGCGCTCGAAGAGCTGTGGGAGTACCTCACGTCCGGGCGCCAGCGTCTGGACGTTGCCCTCGACCACCGCGCAGGCACCGACTTTCAGCGCCGCACCTGGGACGCGATCCGCAACGTGCCCTTCGGCGAAACCCGCAGCTATGCCTGGCTGGCCCGAGCGGTCGGCAGTCCCCATGCCACCCGGGCCATCGGCCGAGCCGTCGGCTCGAGCCCAAACCTCATCTTCGTCCCCTGCCACCGCATTGTCGGCTCACGCGGTCTGGGCGGCTATGTCCGCGGCACCGACGTGAAGCAGAAGCTGCTCGATCACGAAGCGGCCTGGCCGCGCATGCAGCCAATGCTCGGCGCGTAGGGGCGACCGCCGGGCCCTAGAAGTCCAGCCCGATATCGATGGCGCGGGCCGAGTGCGTGAGCGCTCCGACCGAGATGTCGTGGACGCCAGTCTCGGCATATTCCCGCACGTTCGACAGGGTCACCCCGCCCGTGACCTCCAAGCGCACGTCGCCGGCCACACGCCCCACGGCGCGCTCAACCTCGGCCACCGGCATGTTGTCGAACAGCAGGGCATGCGCGCCCGCGGAAACGGCCGCCGCCGCCTCGTCGCAAGTTTCGACCTCGACCTGGATCGCCATGCCGGCCGGAGCTCCACGCCGAGCGCGCGCGATGGCCCGGGCCACATCTCCCGCGGCCGCAATGTGGTTGTCCTTGATCAAGATCGCGTCGTAGAGCCCGGCGCGATGATTGGCGCCGCCGCCCACGCGTACGGCGTATTTCTCCAAGGCCCGCAGCGTCGGGGTGGTCTTTCGCGTATCGAGGATGCGCACCCCGGTCCCTTGCACGGCATCCACAAAGGCCCGCGTCAGGGTGGCGACGCCGCTGAGGCGTTGCAGGAAGTTGAGCGCGACGCGCTCGCCCGTGAGCATGGCCTGGGTTCGAGCGCGCACCACGGCCGCAGTTTCGCCGGCCGCGATCCGCGTCCCGTCGGCCGCCACGGCCTCCACCTCGGCCGCGTCGTCCAGCTGAGCAAATACCTCGCGCGCCACGTCCAATCCCGCCACGATGCCGAGTTCGCGGAACACGATTGGCGCCTTCACGGCGCCATGCGCATCGACCACGGCGTTGGTCGTCACGTCACCCGTGCCGATGTCCTCGGCCAACGCGCGGCGAACGGTCGCTTGAACCGTTTCGGCTGACAATTCAGGCGGCGGCATCGGTGGCTGGGCGATCGAGTGGCCGGCGAACGAGCAATCCTAGCCGGATCCGCGGGCCGTCCGTCGCGAACGTGAGAAAGCCCGCGATTCCCGCCAATCGTCGGTGCTAGCCTCGACCGAAGATTCCCGGAGCGCCTGAGGGAAGGGTCATGAATCTCCGGCGATTTGTCCTGACGCTTGCAATCGCCGCCGGCCTCGCGCTGACCGTCGCCGCGTGCGACGGCGATAGCCTGGCGCCCGAAATCTCAACTGGCGGCCCCACGGCGAGCCTTGTCGCGACCACGGCGACCGCAAGCCTTCCCGCGCCGACGGCGGGGGTGGCAATCCCCAGCCCGACGGCGACTGCCCCGGCGGTGTCCAACACGCCAACCGCCGCCGGCCAGGCACCGACGGCGACGTCGACGCCGGAGGCGGCTGATTTCACTCTCGCCGGCGAAGACCTGCGACGTGCCGTGACGATTCCGGACCTCGTCGATCTCGCGCGCCCGTCGGTCGTCCATATCGCGACCGAGGTCGCCACGAGCGATACCAGTGGACCGGCCAGGCCCGGCGGCGGCGTTGGCACCGGGTTCATCATCAGCGCCGACGGCTATATCGTCACCAACAACCACGTGGTGGCGGGCGCCGATCGCGTCGTGGTGACGTTCCCGCCTCCCGAAGCCGCAGCGACTGACGCAAGCGAAACGAATGGTACGCCAGGCGCGAATCGCCGCCACCTCGACCATGCAGCGGATGCGGAAATCGTCGGACGCGATCCGCAGACGGACCTGGCCGTGCTTCGCGTCGACGTGGAAGGGCTCACGCCGCTGGCGCTGGGCACCTCGGCGGATCTGCGAATCGGTGAAGTCGTGGTTGCCATTGGCCACGCACTGGACCTTCCCGGCGGACCCACCGTCACAGCTGGGGTCGTCAGTGCCATTGGACGGGTGCTCACCAACATCGGACCGCAACGCCTCACCCTCAGCGATCTCATCCAGACCGACGCCTCGATCAATCCAGGCAACAGCGGCGGGCCGCTGCTGAATCTCTACGGCGAGGTCGTCGGCGTGAATTCGGCGGGCGCGGGCGCCGCCGAGGGAATCGGATTCGCCATCGCTATCGACAACGCCAAGCTGGTGATCGACACCTTGATCGAGGACGGCGTGGTCACGCGGGGCTTCATGGGCATTCGGTCAGCCACCATTACGCCCGCCATTGCGCGACAGTTCGACCTGCCGGTCAACCATGGCTTGTACATCCAGGCCATCACCGTGGGCTCTGGCGCGGACCAATCCGACCTGGAGCCCGGCGACATCATCGTCGGCATCAACGATGAATCCGTCGGCGACATCGGCGAACTGGGTCGAATTCTGGCAAAGTACGGACCTGGCAGTACCGTGACGGTCTGGTACCTGAGGACGGACGCGGGAGACGATCCCCAACGAACCGAAGTCACGCTGGGCGAGCGGCCCGATCGCTAAACGCCGCCGATAGCCGAACAGGTCGTCCTCGGCAGGCGTCTATTCCGCGGCTTGCACCTGCCAATGGCTGACGATCTATTCCAACACGCCTCGCGCGAGGCCATCGAGGCCGAAGCCCCGCTCGCGGCACGCATGCGGCCGCGCAGACTTGAGGAGATTGTCGGTCAGCGCCACCTGCTGGCGCCCGAGTCGTCGCTGCGTGCGTCGATCGAGCGCGACGCCATATGGTCCGCCATCCTCTGGGGACCACCAGGGTCCGGCAAGACCACCCTGGCGCGGCTTGCGGCCTCGGCCACCCGCCGGCGCTTCGTCCAACTCAGCGCGGTTACCTCGGGCGTCCGGGACCTTCGCGACGCCGTCGTCGAGGCCCGCGAGCAGCGGGCCTTGCACCAGCGCCGCACCGTCGTGTTCATCGACGAGATCCACCGCTTCAACAAGGCCCAGCAGGATGCGCTGCTGCCCCACGTTGAAGACGGCACCATCGTCCTCTGGGGCGCGACCACAGAGAATCCCTACACCAGCGTCAATGCGCCCCTGCTTTCGCGCGTTCGGGTGCTGCGACTGGAGCCGCTCTCACGCGACGACTTGCGCGCCATCGTGCAACGGGCCGTCGAGGACGACGATCGCGGTCTCGGGGAGTCCGGGCTCACTTTCGATCCGACGGCCGTCAATGCCATCGTCGCGGGCGCCGGCGGCGACGCGCGGACCGCGCTGAATTGGACCGAGGCCGCCGCCTTGCACGCCACGATGCTGGGCGAGGCCACCGTGGACGCCACAACCGTTCGCCAAGCCGTGCTGGAGCGGGGCGTCCGCTACGACCGCGCCGGCGACGACCACTACGACACGATCTCCGCCTTCATCAAGAGCGTCCGCGGATCCGATCCGGACGCCGCGATTCTCTGGCTCGCCAAGATGCTGCGAGCCGGCGAGGCGCCCGAGTTCATTGCGCGGCGACTGGTAATTCTGGCCTCGGAGGACATCGGCAACGCCGATCCGCACGGACTCCCGATCGCAACCGCCGCCGCGGCCGCGGTTGAGCGCGTGGGATTGCCCGAAGGTCGCTACGCGCTGGCGCAGGCGACGATCTATCTCGCCTGCGCGCCCAAGAGCAACGCCGCCGGACGCGCCCTCGACGCCGCCGAGGACGCGATCGCCGCGGGCGCGGACCTCGAAGTCCCCGCGCACTTGCGCAACACGCCACCGCGGGGGCCGCACGAGGTGGACGCGAACTACCTATTTCCGCACGATTATCCGGGAAATTATGTCAAGCAGTCGTACGCGCCGCCCTCAATGCGGGAACATCGCTTCTACGACGGCCGCGGCTCAGGTCGCGAGTCGGAGCTTTGGCGACGCCTACGAAACCGTCGCGACGACGACTCCGACGACGATCCGGACGAAAGCGTGCCGGACCCGTCGCCCTAGACGCTGCCGCTACCCCGCAACGGCCGCCGGATCGTCAATCCGCCACACCTCGCCATGGATAGTGGCGACCAGCAGCACCTGACCACCGGCGGCATCACGCGCGACGGCCACCGACTCGATCGGGACACCGTCGAGCTCGGGAACGAGCGGGTACCACAGGCGTCCGCGGTCGGAAGACCGGAGCAATCCGGCGCTCGTCCCCACGAATAGCGTGTTGTCGTCCGCAAAGTCGAGCGAGGCGACCACCGTGCGAATCGCCGTCTCCAGGCTGCTGGGATACAGCGCGTTCCAGTGACCGACCACGGTTCCGCTCGGCCGCAGCACGTACGGTCCGGTCGCCAGGCTGAAGAATTCTTCGCCGTCGGCGGGTTCGGCGTCTGGGATCGTGAGCGACGCCCAGTGGTAGGCGCCGTCCTGCTGCACATAGCGAGACCACGACGCGCCGCGATCCGTGGAGCGGTAGACGGCGACCACACCCTCGCCGGTCGTTGCGGCGAGGATCGTTCCGTTCTCGGCGAACCGCGGCGAGAACGCCACCTCCACCACCGCGGATCCGCGAAACCGCTCCGCGGAAGTCGTCCACGTTTGCCCGGCATCGTGGCTGATCAGTACGTAGCCTCCATAGCAGCCGAGCGCAATCAGCCCATCGTCGGCGAACGCGGGCGAAAACGCCGCCGCCATGACCGGATACTCGGCCGACACGCTGTACATCAGTTCCCAGGTCTCGCCGGAATCGGACGTACCGATCAGAAAGTCCGCCGACAAGGCAAAGGCGACACCGTCTTCGGCGAACGCCGGTGAAAGCGCCAAACTGAGCACCGTAGGTTCGGGGAACCCCCTGGTCACCTCGGACCAATGCCGACCGCCGTCACGAGAAACCAGCACGCCCTCGCTGGCCGTTCCGGCCAGAATCACGCCGTCGCGGGCGAAGTCCGGCGACGGCTGCAGGGAAAGGATGGGCAGGCTCGTCAGGCCGTTGCTGCTCGCCGCCCACTTCTGGCCGCCGTTGGCGGAGCGAATCACGCCGGCGCCGTTGACCCCGGCGAGCACGACCCCGTCGCCCGCGCCGGCAAGGGCCAGGAGCGACGCGCTCCGCGCTCCCCGTAGGCGCACGCGATTCCAGGTCGCGCCGTCGTCCTGCGAGCGCCAAAGCGTATTGCCGGCAACCGCAATCGCCGCCCCGTCGGCGCCCCCAACGACGGTGACGGCGTTGATGGGACGGTTCGACGGCACTTCGTCCACGGCGGACCACGTCGTGCCGTGATCCCGCGTCCGAAAGAGGCCGTACGCTTCCGTGCCGGCAAGCGCCAGCCCGTCGTCGAGGAACGTGGGTGACATGGCAATGCCCAAGACCGTCGCGTCGCCGGGAAGGCCGACGCCAGCCGACCAGGATCGCGCCTGGTCGACGCTGCGCATGATCCCAGCTTCGACCGCGCCCGCGAGCAGCACGTCGGCGGAGTGCGGCGCCACCGCCAGCGCCGTGATCTGCGCGTCGGCCAATTCGGGACCGTAGCCATTCCACGACCCACCACGGTTGTCGGAGATATAGACGCCGCGCCCGTCGGTTCCGGCGGCGATGGTCTCGTCGTCGGCGTAGAAGGGCGAAAACGCCAGGGCCGTCACCGTTGGGTGCTCGCCCCAGAACATCCGGCGCTCCCAGCGCTCGCCGCCGTCATACGTCATGTGCAGCCCGGAGTCAGTCGTTCCGGCGACCGCCGTCCGGTCGTTGGCGAAGTCCGGCGACACGGCCACGGCTTCGATGAACGGACTGCGCAACGCGCTCGTCGGGGCCCAGCTCAGACCGGCGTCGTCGGATCGAAAGACGCCGGTCAGCGTGCCGGCGAACACCGTGGTCGTGCCGTCCGCGCCCACGACGCTGGACAGCGACGTGACCGTTCCGCCTTCCCGCGCCGAAAGGCGCTGGGCGGATGGCATGTGATCGGACTCAGTCATCGGCGGCAAACCTTAGACGCTGACGGGTCACGGGCGTTCTCCTTGGACAAGGTCGTTGTTCGACGCACTACCGAAGCGGTAATCCTAACGATCTACGCAAAGTATGGCGCGGCGTGCTCACGCAGCCAGTCCAGGCTGGCGACGATCCACGCTTCGGCGTCGTGCTCGGGTGGCGCGAGCACCTCCACGCAGTGCTGCAGATTGTCGGGGTCCGGGGCGCCCTTCTGCAGCACCTCGAGGATTTCGAGCACCGGCACGTCGCCTTCCCCGATGGGCGAGTTGAAGAACCTGGGCTCGCCGATCAGCGTGTAGGGCTGCACGCGCATGTCCTTGATGTGCGTCATCACGGTGTAGGGCGCGGCCAGCCGCGCGGCGTCGAGCGGATCCTCAACGACGGAAATCGAGTTGGCGAAGTCGAAGTTGTGGCGCAGCCAGGGCGACGCGACGGCCTCCATCACCTGTACGTAGTCGGCGACACGGTAGTCCATGTGCGATTCGGTGGTCAGGACGATGCCTAGCTCTTCGGCAATGGGGATGAGCGACGTCAGGTTGCGAATCATCGCGTCGATCTGCTGGGCCAGCGGCGGGTCGTCGATGAACCGGTGGCGCAACCCGGCCTCGCGGTGGACCACGTTGACGATGGTCGCCCCCGCGGCCGCGGAAAGCTCGATGGCCCGCACGCACCGCTGAAACTCGGTGCCACCAGTCCATCCATTTGCCGTCTCGGCCAGCCGGTAGGACGTCGCGTCGCGGGCGCCGCGCCGCGCGGCCATGTCCGTGGCGCCCCAGGCGTCGGCGTCGGCCGGGAGATCCGGAACGGCGATGCCGAAATACTCGATTCCCGCGTCGCGCATGGTTTCGCCAATGCGGCGGGCGCCGGCCTCGTCGCCGAACCAGCCGGGGTCCATGTAGAGCGCCGTAAGCCCGTGCACGCACGCCCGCTCGATCATCCAGGTGGGCAAATCACCTGCCGTCTCCGGCGGGTCCAGCGACTCGAAATAGGGCAAACGGCCAGTCGAGTACCGGTAGGTCGCGCTGTCGGTTCGCAGCCAGGGATACGCCACCCAGCGATAGCTTGCTTGGGAGAGTCCGAGCTTCATGTCGACTCGAACAAGTGCCCGCGCTCAGCGCGCAGCCACTCGATGCTGGCCCGCACCCACACGTCGGGATCGTGGTCCGGCGGCGGCGCAACCTCGACGCACACCGGCATGTTGTCCGGGTCCGCCGCCTCGGCTTGCACCAGGTCGAGAATCTCGAGAATCGGGACGTGACCGCGTCCCAGTGGGGCCCAGGACACCTGCGCCTCACCGGTGCCGGTGGCCGGCTGGATGCGCATGTCCTTGAGGTGCATGTTCACGGCGTACTTGGCCGCCAGCCGCGCGCCGTCCATCGGGTCCTCGATCACGGCGATGGGGTTGGCCGTATCGAGATTGATTCGCAGCCACGGCGAGTCGATGGCCTCGACCACCTGCACGACCTCGGACAGGCGATAGTCGATGTGGTTTTCCCAGGCCAGCACCACGCCGTACTCGGCGCAAACCGGCAGCAGCGATCGGAAGTTGGCTTCCGCCCGCTCCAGTTGGACCTCGATCGGCGGGTCCTTGGTGAAGTGGTTGTGCCGCACCGCCTGGTTGTGCACCGCCGCCGCCACCGTGGCGCCGCCCCAGGCACTGCGCCAGATTTGCTGGATGGTGGAGTGATACTCCCCGCCCTCCCACTCTTCGGCGCTGGCGGCGACGTTGAAGGCCGCGTTGCCCACGAACATCACCCCGGCGGACTCTGCGCGTTCGCGAAAGGCCTGCGCCGCCGCGCGCCCGGCAAACGTTCGCGACGCCACATACAGCGACTCCACGCCCAGGGACTCCACTCGATCCAGGAGCCAGTTCTCGATGGGCTCGTCCGGGTCCGGCGGGTCCAGCGTTTGCAGGTAAGGCAGCCGCCACTCGTCCTGGAGGAAGATCGGGCGGTCACGGCGCATGTCCGGATAGGCCATCCACCGATAGCACGCCTGCGAGATGCCGAGCTTCATGGGCGACTCGTCACGAGGTTTCGCGCAGCGCGCGCCACACGAGCTCCTGGGTGTCGAGGATGTCGTTGCGGCCCATCGCGTCGGCCAACGCCTCGGCGTCGATCGCGTCGAGCACGCGCAACAGGTAGTTGGTGTTGGACACGAACTGCTGGGCGCTGCGGATGGGCTCCTCGCGCGTCCAGACCACGTCCATGCCCAGGTAGTACGGATAGTCGGCCTCGCGCAGCCAGTGCAGCATCTCCAGCGACTCCCACAGGTGGCTGCTGGCGAAGATGGTCGACAGGTCCTGCGGCAGCTGCGTGTCGTTGAGGTGCACGTGATAGAGCAAGCCGCGTCGGGCAGCCTCCCAGGCCGCTTGCGCCGCGTTCTCGCCGCTCATGAAGGTGTGGCTTACCTCCAGCTGCGCGCCGAGGTTGGGGAGGTTCAGCTCGCCGATGATCTCCAGGGTCTTGCTCATCGAGCCCACCGTCGCCCAGCCGCGCGGCAGGTAGGGCCGAAACTCGAGCGCCACCTTCAGGTCGCCGGCGGCCTCGCAGATCTCGCGCAGGGCGTCCAGCGTGCGCTCGCGCGCCGCGCGAAAGTCTTGCTGAAACGGGTAGTCGGCCCCGTCCATGGGCGTGAACACATAGACGCCCAGGCCGTCGAGCGCGCGCGCCACCTCGACGGCGTGCAGGCACATGTCGATGGCCTCGCGCCGCTCGGCCGCATCCGGTGAGGTATAGGCGGCCCAGGGGAACGAGCCGCGAATGTAGGGCTCGCCGTGGTGAATCATGGAGCATTGCAGCCCGCGGTCGTCGAGCCGCTGCTTCACCTGGTGCGCGTTGTCCAGCGTGACGCAGGTGCCGCTGAAGAACTCGATGCCCGCCAGGTCGGGAATCCGGTCGACGGCGCGGAAGGCCTCGTCGATCTGGTCCACCGATGGACCGTCGACCATCCCCAGATGGTGATACAGACCCACGGAGTATCGCGGCGCCCAGTCCATATCCGCTGCTCCTAGTAGTAGCCGAAGCCGCCGTCGGCCTTCGCCGGCACGGGGCGCCGCCACGATTGGTAGGGGTGCTGCTCCACGAGTGCCTCGTTGAGCGTCACGCCCCAGCCCGGACCCTGCGGCAGTTTGACATAGCCGTCCTCGATCTCGATGCCGCCGTGCAGAAAGCTGTGGCGCAGCGCGCTTGCCTGGGCTCGCGGCCCCACGGTCTGCGGCGACTCCATGATGAGGAAATTGGGCGTCGCCGCGCCGAAATGCGCCGTGGCCACGGACGATAGCCCGCCAAACGGATTGTGCGGCGCCAGCGACAGCATGTGCGCCTCGGCCAGCGCCGCGATCTTGCGAATCTCGGTCATGCCGCCGCAAAGCAGGATGTCGGGCTGCAGCAGGTCGGCGCCCTGCGCCTCGATCAGCGCCTGGAACTCGTGCTTGCCGTACAGGCTTTCGCCGGTCGCCACGGGCAGATTCATCGCCCGCCGCGCCTCGGCCATCACCGTGTGGCTGCCGGGCCGGATCGGCTCCTCGATGAACATCGGCCGGAAGGGCTCGATGGCCCGGGCCAACTCGGCAGCCTTCGCCGGCTCCTCCAGTTTGGCGTGGAAGTCGACGCCGATTTCCGCGGAATCGCCGACCGCCGCGCGCACGGCCTCCACGCGCTCCGTCACCAGCCGGATGGCCTGTTGCCAGGGCAGGCGGTCGTCCTCCGGCGAATAGGGGAAGAGCTTGAACGCCGTGAATCCGTGGTCGCTCGCCATGGCCTTGGCTTCCTCGGCCATGTCCGCCGGATCGCCGGTCACTACGTCGAAGTAGACCCACACGCGGTCGCGGTAGGGGCCGCCGAGCAGCTGATAGACCGGCTGATCGGCCAGCTTGCCCGCCAGGTCCCACAGCGCCAGGTCGATGCCGCTGATGGCCGCCCAGCCCACCGCGCCCGCCGGAAAGCGCAACCCGCGGTAGCAGAGGTGCCAGAGTCGCTCGCGGCGCGTGGCGTCCTGCCCCACCAGCCACTCGCCGAGATAGCGCACCGTCTCGGCCACCGCGAGGTCCGGACCGGCGGCGTACGCCTCACCGAGGCCCACCAACCCCGACTCCGTCGTGATCGTGACGTAGTTCGCGTTGTGGTGCGTGTCCGAGGCCGTGCGCACCTCGACACTTTGGATGCGCACCTAGTCCCGCCTCACAAACTCCACAACGCGCGCGAGCCTAGTCTGTGCGCTTTGGGCCGTCCAGCCAGACGGCCCCGCAATGGGCGCGCCGGATGCACATCGGCGCTGTCCATTCACTCCCTCGTGATCAGGGAACGGTCACCTGCATACATGGAACGTTTTCGAAACGTCGCGCGTAGTATCTAGCGGAACACTTGGTGTCCGACGCCATAACCACACGGGAAACGGCCTCCTGAGTCACCATCGCCCGACGTTGAACTCGACCGCTGTTCTAGTGGCTGTGATGGTGATCGCGATGAGCCTGGCGAGTTGCGGGCCCGATGAACCTGCCGCAGGAGGCCACCCGCGCCTGCGGCCTCGCCTGGGGAACGAGCCCTCTCTCTTGCGGCTACCCAGTCGCCGCCGGCCTCAGCGCTGCCAGCAAGAAAAAGGCCCCAGATCGTTCATCGGTCCGGAGCCCACGTCCACATCCAAACGCCTTGCTTTGGTGGCATCTCGTTGCCGAGGGCCCACTTCATTCGGTGGAGTCCCGATGACTCGGCCGTGTTCTTCAACCAAGGCAGCAATCTCTACCGAGTTTCGACCGACGGCACTGCGCCGCTCCGGATCGTTCCGGACCGCAAGTTGCGCCTGGAGGTCGGGCCAATGACCGCATTTGATGTCTCGCCCGATGGGACGCAGGTTGTCTATTCCAGCTGCGCTTTGCCCATGCAGCCCTGGATCGAACACGGTCCGTCGATCACTCGCGAGACCGACCCCGAGGGCAACGAGATCGTCGTGATCAGTGAGTGGAGGGATGGTCATCCCCCTTATCCATCCACCTATGAGCTCGCGCGCATAAACATCGACGGTACGGAGTCGGAGCGGTTGACCGACAACGGGTCCTACGACAATTTCCCAGCATGGTCTCCCGACGGCACTCGAATTGCCTTTGTATCCAAGTCCGGGTTGTACGTCTTAGCTGCTGACGGCGCGCGGGTTCTGCCTCACGAGGTCCAGGCAGTCGTATCGGTCCAACAACCGCGACTGCCGGTGGAGTTGGAGGTGGTGGCTTTGCATCCGCCCGCGTGGTCTCCGGACGGCGCGCGTCTCGCCTTCGTGGGCTGGGGGCTTCCCACACAACCGACAGAACCCGTGGCAGCTAAATTTGATATCTACACAGTAGGCGCGGACGGCGCAAACCTGCAGCGGCTAACAGGCACGGTGAGTGAACCCTCGTGGTCGCCGGACGGGCAGCGCATCGCCTTTGCCAAACCCGACGGCGACGACGTGGCGCTCTATACCATTTCCGCCGACGGCTCGGACCTCAAGCGGGTCACGACCATCACGGGCTGGCACCCGCAGTATGGGGAGCCGGATCCGGCGCGCGCCTGGATTGAGAACGTTGCATGGTCACCCGACGGCTCGAAGATCCTCTACACCTGCGGTTGGATCTGCGTGGTCAGCGTGGACGGCAAGCCAGTCAATGACACGCCACTACGCGGAATCATCGCCGCCTGGTCTCCGGACGGCTCGCGCATCGCGGTGGCGGGAGTATTGCGCGATGTTCGCAGCATGGCCCCTGACGGCAGTGACGTGCGCAGCCTGCCGATTCCAGGTGCCACGGCCACGACCATCGGTCGTGCGGCCCCCAGCGGTCCAGGGTCGGGTCCGTGCACGGCGGGATTCGTCGTGGCGGCTCCCGCGGCGAACCCCGGGTTGGTGCAGGACTGCGAGACATTGCTGGAAGTGCTACCCGCGCTGTTTGGGCAGGGGCTCGATCGCTGGCTCCGAGAGTCGCCAATAGAGATATGGCCGGGCATCAGAGTCACCGGCACGCCCCCGAGGGTAACGGCGTTGACGCTTTTGGGGCATGAGCTGGACGGGACCATACCCGTCGAACTTGGGGCACTGACCCACTTACAGACTCTGGACCTTTCCTTCAACCAGCTCACCGGCCCAATCCCGGCTGAACTGGCGAAGCTGACTCGGCTTTTGAATCTGGACCTGTCCTGGAACGAACTCAGCGGACCGATTCCAGCAGAGATGGGCCACC
Organism: Chloroflexota bacterium; assembly: GCA_026706485.1. NCBI lineage: Bacteria > Bacillati > Chloroflexota > Chloroflexota bacterium. The sequence goes on from JAPOYR010000010.1 coordinate 193,082, forward strand.
TAGCCGACCTTGAACTGCTTTGGCTTGAGGGCAACCCGCTGACGGGCTGCATCCCGACAACTCTACGGAGCATCCCGGAAAATGACCTTCCGGGCCTCGGTCTGCCGGATTGCGAGTAACCACCAAAAGCCCTCAGTTGCCTGTAGACGACCGCGAGGTCACCGGAGACCTGCTGCTCGCTCGGCCGAGACTCTTAGCCCGCCGACGCTCCGTTCGCGGCCATGGGCAGGGCGCCGCCCTTGGCCTCGATGTCATCCCAGAAGTGGCAGGACACGAAGTGGCCGTCACCGACGTCTCTGAGCTCCGGCTCTTCCGTCGCGCAGCGATCTTCCGCCCACGGGCACCGCGGGTGGAAGCGACAGCCTGAGGGCGGGTTCACCGGACTCGGCACGTCGCCGGTGAGGATGATGCGTTCGCGCTTGGCTTCCAGGTCCGGATCCGGCACCGGCACCGCTGACAGCAGACATCGCGTGTACGGATGCAGCGGGCGCAGATAGAACTGCTCGCTGGGCGCCATCTCGACGATTTGGCCGAGGTACATCACCGCGATGCGGTGGCTGATCTGCCGCACGACCTTGAAGTCGTGGGAGATGAACAGGTAGGCCACGCCCAGCTGCTGCTGCAGGTCCAGCAGCAGGTTCATGATCTGCGCCTGGATCGACACGTCCAGCGCGGACACCGGCTCGTCGCAGACGATGAACGACGGCTGCACCGCCAGCGCGCGGGCGAAGGCAATGCGCTGACGCTGTCCGCCGGAGAACTCGTGCGGGTAGCGGCTCGAGAAGCGCGGATCGAGCCCCACCAATTCCAGCAGCTCGCGCACGCGCTGGCGACGCTCGTCGCGGCTCTCGTAGAGATCGTGCACCTGCAGCGGCTCTTCGATGATCCGCCCGACCGACATCCGCGGGTTCAGCGAGCCGTACGGGTCTTGGAAGATCATCTGCATCTTCCGCCGCGCGCGCCGCTGGTCGTCGCGCGAGAGCTGGACGAGGTCGTTGCCCTCGAAGATCACCTCGCCCGCCGTCGGCGGCTCGAGCTGCATGATCGTATTGCCGGTGGTGGTCTTGCCGCACCCGGACTCGCCGACCAGGCCCAGGGTCTCGCCCGCGTTCAGCTCGAAGCTGATGCCGTCAACCGCCCGCACCAGCCCGGACTGGCGGCGAATGATGAATCCGCGCATCACGGGGAAGTATTTGGTGAGCCCGTTGACCGTCAGCAGCGTTTCGCCATTGGCGGAGCCGTTGCGGCTCGAAGCGCTCGTCATCGTCTCGCCGGCCCTCGCGTCGCTCATCGCAACTCACCCGTATCCACGTCCACCCAGCAGCGGAGCGACCGGCCGTCGTCGATCGTCTCCACGGGCGGCATTTCCTCTATGCACTTGTCCTTCACGAACCGGCAGCGCGGCGCGAATGGGCACCCGACCGGGAGATTGGTCATGTCCGGCGGCGCGCCAGGGATGGCGCTCAGCCGGTCGCCGCGTGCCGCGGAGATGCTGGGCATGGATTCCAGCAGGCCAATCGTGTACGGGTGTTTCGGCGTATAGAAGATGTCACGGCCCGATGCGCGTTCGACGATGTACCCGCCGTACATCACCACGATCTCCTGGCAGAACCCGGCGACCAGCGCCAGGTCGTGCGTGATCAGGATGGCGGCCATGCCCAGCTCTTCGCGCAGGCTCGAAATGAGCTCGATAACCTGCGCTTGAATCGTCACGTCCAGCGCCGTCGTCGGCTCGTCGGCGATGAGCAATTGCGGCTGACAAGAGATCGCCATCGCAATCATGGCCCGCTGCTGCATGCCACCCGAGAGCTGGTGCGGATAGTCGTTGGCGCGCTCGGCGGGCGAGGGAATTCCCACCCGATCCAGAAGCTCGACGGTGTGCGCGCGCGCCTCGTCCTTGCTCACGCCCAGGTGCAGCCGCTGCGCCTCGTCGATCTGGCGACCGACCGTCAGCACCGGATTGAGTGAGCTCATCGGGTCCTGGAAGATCATGGAGATCTTCCCGCCGCGAATCCCCCGCATCTCGTTGGGCGGAATCTGCAGCAGGGAGACGCGGCCGGCGCGCGTCTCAATGATCTCCTCGGGATCGATGTCCATCACGTTGGTGTCGCCGAACATGACCTCGCCACCGGTGATTTGACCGGCGGGCTGAGGAATCAGCCGCAGCAGGGCCAGCGAGCTGACGCTCTTGCCGCTGCCCGACTCGCCCACGATGCCGAGCGAGCCGCCCGCCGCAAGCTCGTAGGCGATGCCGTTGACCGCGCGAACGATGCCCTCGTCCGTCTTGAATTGGACGGCGAGATCCTTGACCTCGAGCAAGTGGCCGTTGTCGCTCATGCCGTTCTCGCTCATGTCGCCTGCTCAATCACTTGGTCCGCATGCCTCGGCAGCCAGTAGTCGTGATACCGATCATCGCACTCCACGGAGCAGAAGCGCATCCCGCCGGCGCTCACCCACACGTCGCGCGGGACCACCTGGCCGCATAGCTGGCAATTCGTGACGCTAGTTTGCCACCAATCGCCCTTGTGCTCCTCCCAGTGCCCGCCAGTCTCGGACCGGGGCGCGACAGCGACGGGCTCGCGCGTTTCGTCGGTGACGGTCGGCACCGCGGGAGCCGGCACATCGGCGCGGAGCCTCGCCGTCTCGTCGGCGTCGATCGTCAGCGTTCCGTTGAGCCGCTCCAAGGCGACGCCGTAGATCTCGCGCGCGGCCGTTTCCGACACGAATCCCTCCAAGACATCCCGGCGCACGGCTTCCGCGGCGCGTGTCCTCGGGTCGCCGTAGCCTCCCCCGCCGGGACTCGCGAGCATAACCTGATCGCCCTCTTTCAGCACAATGTTGGCCACGCGCGAGTTGCTGGCCGTGCCGTACTCCTCGCGGAAGGTCACGAACGTGTCTTCCCCGGCGCGCTTCACGAGCAGCGCCGATCGCTGCCCATCCTCGCCGCCAAAGAGGCCCCAGGCGCCCGACACCATGCGGTCGAACAGCGCCGACACGGTGATCTCGGGCGCCCGCACCTCGAGGATCCGCTCCGAGCCAAGCCCGCCCCGCTGCGCCCCGGCGCCGCCGGAGTCCTGCCGCAGGCGATAGGACCGCTCGAGGAATGGATAGCGCGTCTCGAAGATCTCCACCGGCGTCGACGGGCAGTTGCCGTTGGGGATCACCTGGTTGCTGTTGCCGTCGGCGTTGGCGCGCCCACCCCAGCCCACGCCGTCGAAGTGGTAGTGCACGTAGTAGCGGTCGGTGTCCGGGTGCGTGCCGCCGAAGAGGAAGTTGCAGGAGGTGCCGCCGGTGTCCGCGGAGACCCGGTCCGGCACGGCCTTGGAGAGCGCGCCGATCACAATGCCCCACACGCGCGGGTGCGTCTCGGTGTTGCCGCCAACGCAAGGCCCGGGATGGACGACGTTGGTGAGCGTGCCCGGCGTGGCAATCACCGTGATGGGCCGATAGGCGCCGTCGTTGTGGGGCACGTTGTTGTCGGCAAAGTGGAACACGGCGTTGTAGGTGCCCGAGGCCGTCACGCCGTAGGTGCAGTTCAGCACGTGCTCCGCCTGCGGATCGCTCTCACTGAAGTCGGCGACCAGACTTCCGTCGGAAACGACAAGCCGCAGCCGAATCCAGTCGTGCAAGGGCACCTCGCGGGCGTCCTCCATGTGGCCCTCGAAGGTGTACTCGCCGTCGGGAATGGCGCGAATCTCGTCCCGCATCCACCGCTCGGCATAGTCGAGCAGCTCGTCGCTCACCTGGGTGATGCGCTCGACGCCGTAGGCGTCCAGCAGCTCGTGGGTGCGCTGCTCGGCCACGTTCAACGACGCCATCATGGCGTGCAGGTCGCCCCACGTGTATCGCGGCGCGCGGTGGTTGGACATCATGATGCGCCACACGTCTTCGTTGTATTCGCCGCCGCGCATCAGCCACACCGGCGGCAGGCGCAGGCCCTCCTGGTAGATCTCGGTGGCAGTGGCCGCGAACCCGCCGACGGCCAGGCCGCCGATCTCAACCAGGTGCGCGATGTTCGAGACGTAGCCGAAGATTTCGCCGTCGTAGAACACGGGCTTGATGACCACGTGCTCCGGCATGTGCACGCCGCCGCGATAGGGATCGTTGTGCACGATGATGTCGCCTTCGCGGACGTTCTCCTCGCCGATTTCGGCGATGAGCCACTTGACCACGAAGCGGATCGCGCCCACCTGCGCGGGGCAGAACTCGGTTTGCGCGAGCATGCGCCCGTGGCGGTCGAAGAGGACGCACGAAAAGTCGCGGCTCTCGCTGAAGATCGGCGAGTAGGCCGTGCGCATCATCGTGGTGCCCATCTCGCGGCAAATGCCGACGAGGCGGTTGTAGACCACGTTGAGCGTGACCAGATCGACGCTGGATGGGGCGCTGGACGTTGTCATCGATGGCGTCTCCCTACACACCTGGCGTTCATGCGGACCCCTCGGTCCACTCGAGCACGGCCGTGCCATGCGGGCTGACGGTCAGCAACTGACCGGGGTGGACGACGGTCGTTGAGTCGAGCTCTTCGATGATGGCCGGCCCGGTGATGCGATCGGCGGGCGAAAGGTCTTCGCGGGAGTAGACGGGGCAATCGACGGGACCGTCCGACGCGAACCAGACCTGGCGCGTTCCCGCCGGTTCGGCGGGGGATCCCTCCGGCAACACCGGCAATTCCGGCTTGGCGGTGTCCCCAAACACGGTGACGTTGAACTGCACCAGCTCAATGATTTCGTCGGGGATGCGGTAGCCGTAGGTTGCCTCGTAGTGCGTCTCAAACGCCGCGAGCAACTGGACCAGCGATTCAGCCGTGACTTCGCCGCCGGGGATCGGAATCTCCTCTTCATAGTTCTGGCCGAGGTAGCGCATGTTCACCGACCGCTGAATCTGCGGCGTGCCCGCGAATCCCTCGTGCTCCAGATCGGCCGTGGCCTCCGCCACGAGCTCGTTGAGCCGCGCGTCGATGGACGGCGCGTCCAGTCGATCCGACCGCAGAATGTGCGTCCAGGTCTTGTCCACGCGCATGTCGGCCAGCAGCGTGCCGAACGCGGAGCAGAGGCCTGGATGCGGCGGAATCAGCACCCGCCGGGCACCGATCACCTTGGCGATGGCCGCCGCGTGCAGCGGGCCGGCGCCACCAAATGCCACCAGGCTGAACTGCCGCGGGTCCAGGCCGCGCCGCACGGTGAGCAGGCGCATGGCCTCCGCGATGTTCTCGACGGCGATATCCAGCACGGCCTGAGCGGTGGCCTCCGGACTGAGGCCGAGCGTGCCGCCAAGATCGGATAGGGCGCGGTGTGCGAGGTCGGCATTCAGCCGAACCTCGCCGCCAAGGAAGTTTTCGGGATTGAGCCGGCCAAGCACCACGTTGGCGTCCGTGACCGTCGGCTCGGCGCCGCCCTGCGCGTAGCACACCGGGCCCGGCACGGCGCCGGCGCTCTGGGGCCCGGCCTGGAGCAATCCGCCGCGGTTGACCCAGGCAATGGACCCGCCACCGGCGCCCATGGTCGTCATCTCGATGAACGGCGCCGCGACCGGCAGGCCGAATTCGATCTCCCACGCCGTGGTGTAGCCGATGGCTCCGTCGTCCACCACGCCGACATCCGTGCTGGTGCCGCCCATGTCGAAGCTGATGATGTTGTCGTCGTTGAGCGATTCGGCGTAGTACTTCGCCGCGATGATCCCGCCCGGCAGGCCGGATAGCACCGTCTGCGCCGGCCGGTCGGCCGCGGATTCCGCCAGCATCTGGCCGCCGTTGGACTTCATCACCGCCCACGAGCGAGTGTTCCCCCACGCCGCAAGTCCGTCGTCCAACGCGTGGATGAACCCTTGCAAGAGCGGCCGGATGTAGGCATCCGCGATGGTCGTGCTGGCCCGGTCGTACTCCCGCCAGATCGGCGCGACCTCGTGCGACAGCGAAATCGACAGCTCGGGGAACTCGCCGGCCAGGTACTCGCGGATCATGCGCTCGTGGTCGGGCTTGACGTACGAGAACAAGCAATTGACCGCCACCGCCACAGCCCCGTTGGTGCGTTCGTCCAGCCGCTCGCGCAGCATGTCGCCGAGACTGCCGAGGGCTTCCGGCGTCAACGGGTCCACGACGGCGCCCATGTAGTCGAGCCGCTCCGCCACGCCCAGGCAATCGCGCCGCGTGACCAAGGGCTCCGGTCGCTCCCAGTCGAGGTCGTAGTGGAATTTGCGATCGACCCGCTGCAGGAACGGCACGTCCTCGAATCCGGACGTCGTCACATAGAGCACCCGGGCGCCCTTGCGCTGCAGCAGCGCGTTCACGCCGACCGTCGTGCCAAGCACGAAATAGCTGACCGCGTCGGCGGGGATTCCGCTGTGCTCGATCGCGTCGAATATCGCGTCGCTGGGGGAGTCGGGCGTCGAAGGCCGCTTGACGACCTGCGCTTCCCCCGATTCCTCATCGAGGGCGACGAAGTCGGTGAAGGTCCCGCCCGTGTCGATACCGATGCGAATGGCCAATGCGCGCCTGCCTCAGATCACCCGATGTTGGGGCTCGTCGCCGAGCAGGATACGACGCACCTCGGCCACTGCCGCAAGTTCGCAGTCCAACGCCGCGGTTTCCGACTTCCAGGCAATGTGGGGCGTGACGATGAGGCTGGACTCGCGAAGGAGTGGATGGTCGAAGTCCGGCGGCTCGGTCTCGAACACGTCCAGACCAGCCCCGCCCAGGGCGCCAGAGGCCAGCGCACGCTGCAACGTATGGTGATCGATGATGCCGCCGCGAGACACGTTGATCAGCAGCGCGCCGCGGCGCATGCGAGCGAACTCCGGCGCGCCGAGCATCTCCCGCGTGTCGTCGGTGAGCGGCACGTGCACCGTGAGCGCATCCACCGACTGCAACAGATCATCGAGATCGCTCGCCACGCGCATCTCCGCACCCGACGGCGGCGTCAGCCGATCCGCCGGAAGGAAGGGGTCGAAGACCACCAGCCGCATGCCGAACCCGGCGGCCAGCGCCGCCGTTGCCCGGCCGATGCGCCCGTAGCCCAACACGCCAAGCGTCGAACCGCGCAGACGACGCGGTTGAAACGTGTCGTCGTAGGTCCGCCACAGGTGCCGCTCGCGCACGTCGGCATCCGAATCCGTGACACAGCGCGCCAGCGCCAGCAGCAGCGCGATGGCGTGCTCGGCGACTTCCGACGTGAATGCGTCGGGCGTATGCGCCACCACGACGCCGCGCTCCTTCGCCGCGATCAAGTCGACTTTCTCCGTGCCCACGCCGTACACCACGACGCCGCGCAGCTTCGGCGCGTGATCCAGCAGATCGCCATCCACCGGCGTCAGCTCGGTCAACATCACGTCAGCCTCCGCCACGGCGTCGTAAAGCTCGTCGCGGGGCGGCGCGCCCAGGAACACCATGTCCGCGATGTCGGCCAGCACCTCCACTTCGCGATCGTGATGCGGCAGCCCTGCGCCCGCGGAGACCACGCGAAACCGACGGCTCATCGCGGGACGTCAACCACTCGGCTGCCGAACACCTGCCTCACGCGCTGGCAAACCGCTTGGGGAAGTACTGCGCGCAGTTCTGCTCCAGCCACTCGACGGTCAGCTTCATCCACAGCTGCGGGTCGTATTGCGGCAGGCAGCACGTCTCGATGCAATGGGGCAGGTAGTCGGGGTCCGGCGCGTTTTGCTGCAGGATCTCCATGATCTCGAGAACCTCCACGCTGCCGTAGCCGACCGGTGCGTGGAAAAACTTCGGCTCGCCGGTCGTGGTGATGGACTGCACCCGCATGTCCTTCAGATGCGTCATCACGGTGTAGGGCGCGGCCATGTGGGCGGCATCGACCTGGTCTTCAACGACCGAGTAGCTGTTGGCGAAGTCGTAGTTGATCCGCAGCCACGGCGACGCGACGCCCTCCACCACCTGCACGATCTCGCTGATCCGGTAGTCCATGTGGTTCTCGAAGGCGAGGACGATGCCGCACTTCTCGGCGTCGACCACCAGTTTCGACAGGTTGTCGATCATGCGGTCGATTTGCACGCCGATTGGCGTCTCGGTGCTGAAGTGCCCGAACCGCAGCCCCCCGTTGGGCATGGGCTGACCGGGAGGGCCGGGCGGGTCGGCGTTGACCATGGCGCTGGTTCGCACGCCGCCGGCCTGCATCCACTCCAGGTGCATGGCGGCGCGCTCGTGAACCGGCGACCACTCGTCGCGGTCGACGGCCCAGGCGCCGTTGACGGAGCCAACCCACTCGATGCCGTTCTCGGCCAGCAGGCGACCATTAGCAGCGGCCGCCTCCTTGCCATCCAAGAGCGACGCCGCCGTATAGAGGTTGTCAAAACCCCACTCGCTGCAGCGTTCGATCCACCACTCCAGCGCCCCGTCCAGCTCCTCGGGCGGCTCGGTGGTGGTGCCATAGGGATATTCCAAGCCGCGAAAGCCGTACTCGGGTTGATCGATGCGCAACCCCGGGTAGGACACCCAGCGATAGGCCGCCTGTGAAAGGCCGAGTCTCATGTCAACGCTCCCTGGTCCACCGGCAATCGCGCGCCGCCCAAGTATGACCCAAATGCGCCCGGCGCACGCGCGCATTGCCTACCATGGCGATCACCCCGCCTGGGTCGGCGCCGCCGCACCGGAATAGAGGTCATACCGTGGAGCAACCGCGAGCCATCGTGCTGGGCACGGGCGTGATCGGGCGCGTGCACATCGACGCCCTGCGCCGCAACAACGTCGACATCGTGAGCGTGGTGGCGAGCAGCGAGTCGCGGAGCGTCGCCGCCGCGGCCGACTTCGGCGTCCCTCGCGGCGACCCGGACTTGACCACTGCGCTGCGCGAAACCAATCCGGATGTGGTTCACGTCTGCACGCCCGACACGTTGCACCTCGAACAGGCCAGCGAGGCGCTCGACGCGGGCGCGCACGTCGTGTGCGAGAAGCCTCTCACCACCGACGCCGGATCGGCCGGCGAGCTCTACCGGCGCGCGGCGGACTCGGGCCGCGTGCACGCCATCTGCTTCAACAATCGCTTCTACACGCTGGTGCAGGAGTTGGCCGCCCGCCGGCGGCTGGGCACGCTCGACCGCGTCATGCTCGTCCGGGCCTCAGTCGCCGACGACACGTTCTGGCTCGAAACCGATTGGGACTGGCGCCTGCTCCCCGAAATGGGCGGCCCCACCATCGTCACCTCGACCACCGGCAGCCACCTGCTCGATCTCACCAGCTTCGTCATCGGCAGCCGCGTCGTCGAAGTTTGCGCGGATTTCCTCACGGCGCACGATGTCCGCAAACGACCGCGCCCCGACGGGGGGATGGATGACTATCACGCGCCCGGCGAGGATGTCTCGAACCTGCTAGTCCACTGGGAAAACGGCGCCCGCGGCGTGCTCTCGTTGTCGCACGTGGCCGTGGGGCATCCCTACCGCATCCGCGTCGAGATCGACGCCACGGCCATGGGCGTGAGCTGGGACTCGGAGCGGCCAAACGAGCTCTGGCTCGGACACCGCACCGAGCCCAACGAGATCGTCCTGCCGGACCCGCGGCAAGCCACGGAAGAAGGCGGCCGGTTCATGGACAACCCCGGCGCCTACCGCGAGGGCTTCGGCGACACGTTCCGCCTGCTGTTCCGCGAGGTCTACCGCGCCGTCGCCGACGGCGGTCAGCCCGACGCGCCGACCTACCCGACGTTCCAGGACGGCTACGGCATCCAGATCGTGCACGACGCCGCCCTGCAGAGCTTCCAGGAACGCCGCTGGGTCGACGTCGACTGGTCGGCATTCGACGGAAGCTAGACCCGGACGGAGGCCCCTGCGCAACCGGCCCGTCATTCCCGCGAAGGCGGGAATCCACCCCTCATTGAACCTGGGGGCGCGCCGGACGCTCAGCGTCGGTAGGGGCCGGTTTCCAACCGGCCCGTCCGCGGGCGCCAATCGCCCGGCGGGCATCCACGCCATCCCGACGGGCGGGTCTCCGACCCGCCCCTACCGGAGTTTGCAGGGGACTCCGAAGACGGGAATTCAGCAGCCGCCCTACTCCGGCTCGAACAACGACTTGGGCGGCTCGCCCCGAAGCACCCGCGCGACCTCCGCCGCGGCCTCGCGGCGCAGGATGCGAATCGACGTCCGCGAATAAAAGCCGCTATGCGGCGTGATGATGACGTTGGGCGCCTCCCGCAGCGGTGAGTCCATCGGCAGCGGCTCTTCTTCCATCACGTCCAGGCCCGCGCCGGCGATCCGCCCGTCCTTGAGCGCCCGCGCCAGCGCGGCGTTGTCGACGACCGCCCCGCGGGCCGTGTTGATCAAGAACACGCTGGGCTTCATCAAGTCGATCTCGGCCTCACCGATCAGGTGGTGCGTCTGCGCCCGCAACGGCGTGTGCACCGACACGAAGTCGGATTGCCGCAAGAGATCGTCCAGCGGCACACGCTCGACTTGCGACGCCTCGAATGCGGAATCCGGCGCACGCGGCGAGTGCCCGATCGCCCGCAATCCAAAGGCCCGCGCCCGCGCCGCCACGGCCTGCGCCGTCTGCCCCAGTCCGATCAGCCCAAGCGTCTGCCCCTCGACGCGCTCCATCCGCTCGGGAACACCGCCGCTGGCGTCCCAGACTCCGGCGCGCACGTCGTCGTTGTAGACCACGATGTGGCGGGCCAGGGCTAGCAGAAAACCCATCGTGTGGTCCGCGACCTCGCCGACCTGGTAGTCGCGCACGTTGCAGACCACGATGCCCTTGGCCGTCGCCGCCGCCACGTCGATCGGGTCCATGCCGGTGCCGTAGCGCACGATCACCTTGCAGCGCTCCAGGGCATCCACGACGCGTGCCGTGATTGGCGCGTACTGTTCGAGCAAACCGTCGGCGTCGGCCACCTTCTCGATCAGCGCGTCTTCCGTGAAGCATTGCTCCACGACCAGCTCGGCGCCGATGGGATCGAGCTCGGCCTGCTCGATCACCGGCGGCATCTCGAAATCGCAGTCGGTGATCACGACCCGGAAGCGGGGCTCGGTCATTGGCGCCATCCAATCACGGGGCAGTCACCACGCCTGAGCGCGGACCAACGTCGCCTGGCTACAGAATGCCGTATTCCTTGAAGACCTCGCCCACGTCGCGACCGGTCGCCAGAATCTCGCGCACGTTGGATTCACCCCGTCCCTTGGCCTCGGCGCGGTCCAGCACTTCGGCCGCGGCCTCGCCCGGAACTACCACGACGCCCATGTCGTCGCCGACGATCACGTCGCCGTATTCAACCCGCGCCCCGGCGCAGTCGATGGGCTGGCCCCACTCGATGCCCTCGCAACGGCCCTCGGAGTCAACCGCACTTTGGCCGACCGCGAACACCGGAAAGTCGATCTCCTCGATCTCATGCACGTCGCGAGTCAAGCCGTCGATCACGCAGCCCACCGCGCCCCGCGTCTGCGCCGAGGTGCTCAGCAGGCCGCCCCACACGCCCGACTCGTAGTGGCCCGTCGTGGTGATGACCAGCACGTCGTTGGGCCGCATGGCGCGAAACGCCTCGAACAGCACCTCGTACGGTTCGTCCGGCGGCCGGTAGACCGCCGTCTGCAAAAGCGGCAGCGCCCGGCCCACGATGCGGGCGCCCGGATACATCGGGCGCACGTCGTGCCGCATGGCTTGCACCGGCACGCCCATGCGGTCGAGGCTGTCGGCGATCAGGGCGGAGTGCAGCGCCTGGAATCGCTGCCGCGTGGCATCGTCGAACTCGGGCGCCTGGCTCATTCCGCGGCTCCATTGGCAGTGCGGCGCTGGTCCGTTTCGACGAGCTCGGCGCGGCCAGCCGCCACGTTGACGGCCACACCGTACATTTCACGGGCATCCTCGGGTTCGAGCAGCAAATCCCGTACGTCTTCGAGCACCAGCGCCGGGTCACGCTCACGCGGATCGCCGTAGCCGCCTCCGCCGGGCGTGCGCAACAGGATCTGGTCGCCGATGTCAAGCACGACGTTCGAGAACTTTCCATCGGAGATGGTGTCGAACATCTCGCGAGCCGTCCGCCACTCGGTTTCCCCGGCGCGTCGGAAAAGCAGCGCCGTCGTGCCGCCCTCCGCCCCACCGTGCAATCCCCACGGCCGGTTGGACGTGCGGTTGAGATGCGCGCTCACGGTGATCGGCAAGAGGCAGGTCCAGGTGCGTTGCACGCCATGGCCGCCGCGATAGGCCCCCGCGCCCGCGCCGCCCTCGGCAATCGAGTACTCGTCCAATCGCACCGGGTAGCGCGTCTCCCACACTTCGCACGGCGCGTTGAGGCAGTTGCCGTTCTTCACGATCTGAGCGTCGTTGCCGTCGGCGTCGCGCCGGCCGCCCCAGCCCATGCCCTCGTGATGCAGGATGACGAAGGGTTCGCCCGTGTCGATGTTCGTGCCGTAGAACCCCAGCAGGCCGCAGGTGCCGCCGTCCGCCGCCGAGCTGCGATCGCTGGCCTGTGCGAAGGCGGCCAAAAGGATGTCCACCGTCGTGGGATAGGTATCGGAGTTCCCGCCCACGCACGAGCCGGGATAGTTCACATTCACGATTGACCCCGGCGGCGCCACGATGGCAATGGGCCGGTAGGCGCCGTGATTCCACGGAATGGCGTTGTCGATCATGTGGAAGATGCCGGCATAGGTCGCCGACGCCGTGGTGCCGAACGACTGGTTGATCGCCCCGGCCGCCTGCGGGTCCGACCCGGTGTAGTCGACGATCACCTCGTCGCCGCGGATCACCACCGTGGCCCGGATTTTCCAGGGACGATCGGGAATCACGCCGTCGTCCTCCAGGAAGCCCTCGGCGGTGTAGGCGCCATCCGGCAGCCGGTCGAGCGCCTGGCGCATCAGCACTTCCGACACATCCTTGATCTGGCCCGAAAGCTCGCGAAATCGCTCGACGCCAAGCTTCTCCACCAGGCCCACGATGCGGCGTTCGGCCAGGTAGGTCGAGCCCACCATCGCCATCAGGTCGCCGCGCGAGACCTTGGGCGTGCGCACGTTCGACGTGATGATGGCGAAGATATCTTCGACCGGCTCGTCGTCCTGGTAGATCTTGATCGGCGGCAGCCGCAGGCCCTCCTGGAAGATGTTGCGCGTGTCGCCAAAGGCCGCCGGCACCATGCCGCCGATATCCGTCATGTGCGCGATGTTGGCCGCGTAGGCCACCACCGCGCCCTCGTAGAAGCAGGGCTTCAACGTCATGAACTCGGGCAGGTGACAGCCGCCGCGATAGGGGTCGTTGTGGAGGATCACGTCGCCCGGGTGCATGTTGTCCGGCCCGACCTCTTTGATCGCCCACTCGACGGTGTGCACGATGGCGCCGATGTGCGCCGGGCAGAAGTCGCCCTGCGCGATCATCTCGCCCTGTGCGTCGAAGACGACGCACGAGAAGTCGCGCGCCTCGTTGAACATGGTCGAGTAGGAGGTGCGCAGCATGGCTACGCCCATCTCCTCGCAGATGCCCACCAGGCTGTTGCGTGTGACCTCCAGCTCCACCGGATCGTCGATGTGCAGGTCGGCGACGCTGCGTTTCGGATCGGTATCTCGGGCCATGCGACCACCGTGGGCTGGCGACGGGACACTCCCGCCACCTCGGTATCATAAGGTCCCCGCCGCGCCGCCACGCCGAGCCGGCGCCCCTGAAGCGAGGCCGCCAGATGCGAACCGCCCAAGAGGTGTTCGACCATCACTGGGACGCGATTATGGCCGGCGACATGGATCGCCTGCTTTCCGACTACGCCGACGACGCGCTGTTCGTGCGACCGGGTCAGGTGGCCCAGGGACACGCGGAGATCACCGCGTTCTTCGAAGACATCGGCGGCGCGCTGGACGGTTTCGCCGTCGAGCAGGTGTCCGTGACCACCGCCGAGCCGATCGTGGTGCTGGAATGGCAGGGCGGTCACGCCGACGGCCGCAGCGCGTCGGGCACCGACACCTTCATCATCGAAGACGACAAGATTCGGCACCAAACGCTCGTCTTCAGCGTGAGCTAGCTGCACTGGACGACGCCCAAGCAGTCATTACGGAGGTCCTAATCCCATGAAATCGGTCCAGATCGACTTTCTCGGCCACGCGTCGTTCCGCTTCACGGCCCCGACCGGCGAGGTCATCTACTTCGATCCCTGGCTCGACGACAACCCCGTCTGCTCGGAGGGCTTGGCCGACGTCGACCGCGCCGACGTGGTGTGCGTGTCGCACGGACACGTCGACCACCTCGGCGACGCCATCGCCATCGTCCAGAAGACCGGCGCCACCCTGATCGGCAGCCCGGAGGTGGCCGGCTACGCCGACACCCACGGCATCGGCTTCGACACCGACTCCTGCCCCCTCAACATCGGCGGCACCGCCAAGCTGGGCGGCGTGGCCTACACCATGGTGCGCGCCGACCACTCCACCGGCATGCACGGCCAGGCCTATCGCGAAGGCGCCGTATACGCGGAGCCCGACGGCAGCGTCTGCGGCTTCGTGCTGACCTTCGACGACGGGCCGGTGATCTACGACACCGCCGACACCGGCGTCTTCGGCGACATGGCGCTCATCAGCCAGCTCTACGCGCCCGACCTGGTGATCATGCCGGCCGGCGGCAAGTACACCATGGGTGTCAAGGAAGCGGCCATGGCCGCCGCGCTGACGCGCCCGCGCGCCGTCATCCCCTGCCACTACGACACGTTCCCCAACCAGGCGGCGGATATCGACGACCTGCGGCGGCGCATCGCGGACCTGACACCCCGTACGAGCGTCATCGAGCTCAAGCCGGGCGAGTCCGTCAGCTACCCGTAGCCCCACCGCAGTGAAGATCGCCAGCGTCCAAGCGGTCGCCCTCGATTTCGGTGAGCGGCGCGCCACGAGCAAGCCCCGCGCGTCGTGGACGGAGGACGCGCGCGTGGGCTCGCCCATGGCCCGCTATCCGCGCTACGCGGAGGTGCGATCGAGCTGGACGCCGAACTGGCCCGGCGTGGGCGTGGTCGTCACCGCCGAGGACGGCACACAGGGCCTGGGAATTGGCGCGCTCGGCCGGCCCATGGCCGCCCTGGTGGACGACTATCTCGGCCCGCGCATCGTCGGCGAGCCGGCGCTGGCGACGGAGCGCATCTACGACATGATGCTGCGGCTGTGCTCGCCCTTCGGCGCCACGGGACTGGCCTCGTACGCGGTGAGCGCCATCGATCTCGCGCTGTGGGACCTCAAGGGCAAGGTGCTGGATCGACCGGTCTACGAGCTGATGGGCGGCCCCGCGCGCGACGAAATCGTCTGCTACGCCACCGGGCCGCAGCACGAGTGGCACTTGGAGCTTGGGTTCACCGCCACCAAGCACCCCTGCCGCTACGGCCCGCCGGACGGCCTGGACGGCCTGCGCCACAACGTCGACGACATCGCCGCCCTGAGGGATCTCGTCGGCCCCGACGTCGAGCTGATGCTCGATTGCTGGATGTCCCTCGACGTGGAGTACGCCGTGCGCCTGATCGAGGAGCTGCGGCCGTTCAAGCTCAAGTGGATCGAGGAAGTGCTGCGGTCCGAGGACATGGACAGCCACGCCGCGCTGCGCGAGCGCGTGCCCTGGCAGACGCTCGCCACCGGCGAGCACTGGTATACCCCGACGCCGTTCCAGCACGCCGCCAGCCGCCGCCTGGTCGACATCCTGCAGCCCGACATCATGTGGGTGGGCGGCATCACGGCCCTGATGCGCATCTGCGCCATCGCCGACGCGGCCGGACTCGCGGTCATCCCCCACGCCGGCGTCAACGAGCCCTACGGCCAGCATGCCTGCTGCGCGCTGCCCGGCATTCCCTGGGGCGAGTATTTCGTCGCCTCCGGCCCCGGAACCGACCTCGCCGACGCCGTCTCGGTCCCCGGCGCGTCCCACCCCGTCAACGGCCGCCTGCGCCCCTCCGACGCCCCCGGATTCGGCATCGAAATCGACCTTGCGACGCTGCAACCCTACGGCTAGCCGTTCGGTTCCCTCTCCCTTGGGGAGAGGGTCAGGGTGAGGGGGTCCGTCACTCCCGCGAAGGCGGGAATCCACCCTTCGGCAATCCCGGGCACGCATGGGATTCGCACGGTCATCCTTCGCCTCACCGCGTCTTGCAAGAGACTCACATGGGAGAACGCGACGGTGAGCAGGTCCGGTGGCCCGCGCTGCGTGCAGCGTGGGACGGCCGCGGCTGAATCTCCCAGGCTGCGCGCAGCCTGGGCCACCGGGCAGGGCTGCACGTACAAGACCCATTTCCGAGGAGGGGCGCCCCGTGTAAGCGCCCTTCCTTTCGCCGTCCCGGCCCGCTGGTAGGCTCGCCGCAGCACCGCGCGTCGTCCATCGGAGGACTCCTTGCAACGTCAACCCGCCGTCGTGGTCCAGGGCCTGGAAAAGACCTATCCCGGCGGTACCCGCGCCATCGACGGCATTGATTTCACCGTCGAGCAGGGCGAGTTCTTCGGCTTCCTCGGACCCAACGGCGCCGGCAAGACCACCACCATCAAGATCCTGGCCACGCTGCTGCCCAAGAGCGCCGGCCGCGTCCACGTCGCCGGTATCGACGTCGACCGGGACGCGCGTGGCGTCCGGGCATCCATCGGCGTCGCCCTGCAAGAGGTCGGCCTGGACGATCTTTCGAAGGGACGCGACTTCCTGGTCTTGCAGGGGCGCCTCTACGGCGTCGGGCGCGCCGAGGCCAACCGCCGCGCCGATGAGCTGCTGGAGCTGGTAGGACTCTCGGGCGTCGGGAAGCGCAAGATCGGTTCCTACTCCGGCGGCATGCGGCGCCGCATCGACCTGGCCGGCGCGCTCATGCACCGGCCCAACATCCTGTTCCTCGACGAACCCACGTCCGGCCTCGATCCCCAGAGCCGCCTGGCGATCTGGGAGCACCTAGAGCAGCTCAACGCCCAGGGCGTGACGGTGATGCTCACCACCCAGCACATGGACGAGGCCGACCGGCTGTGCCGCCGGCTGGCCATCATCGACCACGGGCGCCTGGTGACCGAAGGCTCCCCGACCGCGCTCAAGGCCGGCGTCGGCGGCGACGTCGTGCGCGTGAGCTTTGGCCCGATGGAATCCCCCGACGGCCGAGCCGACACCGCGCTCGGCGCCCTGCGCCGGCTCCCATCGGTGCAGGAAGCCGACACCACGCCCGACGGACTGACGGCCACGGTCGACGACGGCGGCGCGGCCGCGCCCGCGATCCTGCGCGCCCTCAACGGCGTGGAAGTCCCCGTGGCCAACCTCGCCGTCACTCGCCCATCGCTTGACGATGTCTTCCTGCATCACACGGGACGCGAGATTCGCGAGGCCGCCGCCGACGAGGACGCCGAGTCGCGCGTCTGGGGCCAGTGGATGGGCGTGAACCGGAGGTAACCATGCTGATCCTGCGCGAGAGCTCCTACATCTACGTCCGCAACCTGAAGACCTGGCTGGCGCAGCCCTCGATGATCGTGGCCGCCGTGTTCTCGTCCGCCGTCATGTATCTCTTCTTCGGCGAGCCGCTGCGCGGCATCACGGGCCTGCCCGGGTTTCCGGCCACGGACTACCAGGCCTTCCTGACCGCCATGGTGATCGTGATGGCCGTGGTCTTCAGCGGCAGCGACATGGCCATGGTGCTGCTCACCGACATCATGTCGGGCTACGTCGACAAGCTGCTGCTGTCGCCGGTCAACCGCTTCTCGATCCTGCTCGGGACGCTCGCCATCGGCGCCACGCGGGCCATCGCCCAGGTGGTCGCGATCGTGCTGGTGGCCACAGCCATCGGCGTGCGGTTCGAAGGCGGCGTGCTCGGCATCCTGGCCGTCATCGTGGGCACCACGCTGCTGGGCGTGGCCATGGGCTGCGTGGGGCTCATCATCGCCGTGCGCACGCGCAGCGTGCAGGTCACGGTGAACAGCTGGCTGCTGTTCATGCCGCTGGCGTTTCTCACCTCGGCCTTCATGCCGCGCGACCTGATCACCGGCTGGTTCCAGTTCGCCGTCGGCCTCAACCCGATCGAGTACATCCTGGTCGCCGTGCGCACCATCATCATCGACGGCTGGGTCTGGGAACACATCGTGCCCGGTTTCTGGGTCCTGCTGGCCACCAGCGCCGTCCTCGTCGCCGCCGCCACCTACGAATACCGCCGCGCAACAAACTAGACAGGCGCGGGCAGCGGTTCAGTCGTATGACACCCGCCGCCCGGTCGTCCACAATCGTGCCCTGAGGTGATTCACGACCGGAGCGTCCCGCGATGAAGATCACCGACGTCCGCACGTTTCTCTATCGGGCCGGTGGGGCCAACCGGCGCTATGGGCCGATCTTGTTCGTGCGGGTGGACACGGACGCGGGCATTTCCGGCTGGGGCGAGGGGTCGACCTGGGCCGGCGGCGCGGCGCTGATTGCCGACTTCGGCATCAGGCAGGTCCGCGACATGCTGGTCGGCCGCGACCCGTCCGAGATCGAGGCCATCTGGCACGACATCTACCGGCGCTACACCTACATGGGCTCGCGCGGGATGCCGACGCAGGTGCTCAGCGCCATCGACATCGCGCTGTGGGACATCAAGGGCAAGGCGCTGGAGCGCCCGATCTACGACCTGCTCGGCGGCAAGGTGCGCGAGACGGTGCCGGTCTACGCCAACGCCTGGTGGCCGGACGGCGCGTGCGAGCCGCAGGAGTTCGCCGACGCGGCGCTGCGCACCGTGGAGACCGGTCACCGGTCGCTCAAGTTCGACCCGTTCCTCGAAATGGCGGCGGCGTTCTACGCCTACGTGAGCGGTGAGATCACGCCCGACCACGAGTCGGCGGGCATCGCGCGCGTGGCGGCGGTGCGCGAGGCCGTGGGACCCAACGTCCACATCCTCATCGACGCCCACGGCCAGTACGACGTGCCCAGCGCCATCCGCATCGCCGACCGCCTGGCCGAGCTTGACGTCGCCTGGCTTGAGGAGCCGGTGCCGCCCGAGAGCCACGACGCGCTGCGGCAGGTGCGCGAGAACACGGCCGTGCCCATCTGCGTCGGCGAGCGCCTCTTCACGCGTTTCGACTTCGCGCCGATCCTCGAGAGGCGCCTCGCCGACTTCGTGATGCCCGACGTGTGCTGGACCGGCGGCATCAGCGAGCTGCGGCGCATCGGCGCCCTGGCCGAGGCGCACTACGTACCCCTAAGCCCGCACAACGCCGCCGGCCCCATCCAGATCGCGGCGGGCTCGCACGTGGGGCTGACGACGCCGAATTTCTACCGGCTGGAGCACGCCATGGGCTGGATTCCGGTCTACAACGCGCCGCTGCGCGAGCCGCTGGGATTCGAGCGCGACTTACTGACCGTGAGCGACCGGCCGGGTCTCGGCATCGAGGTCGACGAGGACTACCTGGAGCGGCACCGCTACACGGAGTCGGAGACATTTGCCTGATTCCCTCTCCCTCTGGGAGAGGGTTAGGGTGAGGGCATTCCCGAGGCTTTGGAAGGGGGCCTGGATCCCTGCCTCCGGAGACTGTTGCAAAACCCAGCCGGGCTTGGGGATGACCAGGCGCATCTTTTCCGCCGCCAGGTTCACTGAGGGGTGGATTCCCGCCTCCGCGGGAATGACGGCATGGAGGGCAGGAATCACTTGGAAGTACCCATAGGTCTCGTGCCGGCATGAAGATCACTGGCGTCGAGCGCATCGAGCTTGACGTCGGGTTCACCCCGCGCACCGAGCCGCACATGCGGCGCGGCATCAACGACTTCTCGCTGATCGAGATCTGCCGCGTGGCCGCCGACACCGGCATCGTCGGCTGGGGCGAGTCCCGCGCCATGCACAACTGGGATCGCGACATGGACGCGGTGGATTCCGGCGTGATTGGTCGCAATCCGGCGGAGCTGCTCTGGCGCGACGAGCTTGGCTCCGGCTTGCAGCAGGCCATGTTCGACCTCACCGGCAAGACGCTCGGCGTGCCCGCGCACCGGCTCATCGGCCGCCAGGCGCGCGCCTGGGTCCCGCTGGCGTGGTGGTGCTACGACATGCCGCCCGAGGACTGGGCCGCCGAGGCCGAGGACGCCATCGCCGCCGGTTACTCGGACTTTAAGCTCAAGCCGCGTCCGTGGTTCGACCTCATGGCGCAGATGGAGGCGATCAGCGCCGCCACCCCGGATCACGCCACGTTCGACCTCGACTTCAACGGCTTCCTGCTCGACGCCGGATTCGCGCAGCAGGTCCTGCAGGAGCTCGAGGCCTTCCCCAAGATCCACATGTTCGAGACGCCCATCCCCCAGAGCGACGTCGCCGGCAACGCGGCGCTGCGGGCCAAGTCCCCGCGCGCCATCGCGCTGCACTTCGAAGAGCCGGACTTCCTCACCGCCATGCGCGAGAACATTTGCGACGGATTCGCCGGTCACGGTGAGGGCGCCGCCAGCACGCTGCACTACGGCGCGCTGGCCCACTCGGCCAACCTGCCATTCTTCGTCCAGCTTGTGGGGACGGGCATCACTACCGCCTTCGCCGCCCACCTGGCCGCCGCGCTGCCCGCCGCGCGCTGGCCGGCCGTGACCGCGTCGAATGTCTACGCGGATGACTTGCTGCGCGAGCCGCTCGACATTCGCCGAGGCTACGTTCGCGTGCCGGAGGCGCCCGGCCTCGGCGTCGAGATCGACGAGCAGGCGCTGGAGAATTTGCGCCGAGACGCGACGGGACCAAAGCCCCTGCCGCGCGCCATCTACACCGTCCGCTGGGCCGACGGCCACACCGCCGAGTATGTGTCGGTCCGCGACTACGAGCGCGACTTCTCCCTAGGCAACCAGCCGGCCTTCGAACGCGGCGTCACGCTCACCACCCGCGAGGACGACGGCAGCGTGGACTTCGACAACCGCTACCGCGCGGTGGCGGCGGCCGGCATCGCTCCCCCATCGCTTCCAAAGCCCGAGTACTAGATGGAAGAGGGTAAGTGCTCGCACCGGAGGTCCGAGCGCCCGTCTCTCCGCCCAATCCGGCCTCAACTTTGACTCTTCTCACCGGAGACACCATTGCCAAATCCGGTCGGACGACGGCCGGCCGTGCGAACCCCTCGTGTCCCCAGGTTCAGTGAAGGGTGGATTCCCGCCTTCGCGGGAATGACGAAGGTTTACGCAATGGCCTTACCAGGGGAGCGGGGACCAGACTCGCTCACGCGGCGTCCTGACCCGATAGAATCAATTCGTCGGCCATGTATCGGTGCGCCGACGCTCGGCAGAGGAAACTCCCAATGCGCGTCATCCTCGCGCTGCCACGCTTCGTCGCGCGCCTCGCGCGTCGATTCTCGCGCTGGCTGAACCCGTCGGCCGAACTGCGAATGCGCTCGACGCTCCACAAGAGAGACGCGCGCCAAAAGGGCTACGACGCCCTGCGCGAGCACTATCC
Source organism: Chloroflexota bacterium (assembly GCA_026706485.1). NCBI lineage: Bacteria > Bacillati > Chloroflexota > Chloroflexota bacterium. The sequence goes on from JAPOYR010000010.1 coordinate 214,360, forward strand.
CCGCGGCGGCGGGCCTGGCTGGCGCTAGACGGAGACGCCGCTCAGCCAGACAAATTGTCGACGTGACAGTGGTTTAGAATCGGATCTGCGTCCGCCGCCCGCCTCTTCTGGAGCGACTTCTTATGCGCGCACTGTCCGCGATTTGGCGTTTCACGAAACGGCTGATTTACCGCACCTGGCTTTGGCTCACGCCCTCGCCCGAGCAGGAAGCTCTCGCGAAGCAAATCCGCAATGACCAGAGTCTAAGGACGCGCACCCTCGCAGACAGCAGTACGCGCGGCCCTCGCCTCAGGTTCTAGCCGGGCACGCTCGTCCGGCAGCTCTCGGGCCGCCGTGACCATCGCCTAAAATCAATCTGTCTCAAGCGTTCGTACGCGCCGAGACTCAACGATCAGAGCCATTCATGCGCGCGCTATTCATGGTGCCTCGGCTTGTCGCACACCTCGCCAAACGCGCTTGGCTGTGGATTACGCCTTCGCCGGAGGAGGAGATCCTGGCGCAGCGATTGCGCAAGGACTTTCGCAATCAGCAAAGTCACACGACGCGCGCCTGGCACGCGCACCTTGGTCGGCGAAACGATCCCGGCCTCCGACGCTAACCGTCCGCCGACACTCAAAGGTCCGGCCGAGGCTGTGGCCGCGGCCGGCGCAGCCTATCCGAACGGCCGCCGCTCGTCTCGGTCCAGGGGCAGCGAGATCGGCTGGCCGCCTTCTTCGACCGAGATGTAGGCCGCCTGCATGATCTCGACCGCCCGCAGCCCGTCCTCACCGGTCAGCACCGGCGGCTCGTCGCGCAGCACCCAGGCTGCAAAGCTGTCCCACTCGGTATTAAACGCCTCCTCAAAGCCGTAGCCCTCGAAGAACGTCGTCTGCATCGGGCCGTCGTGCGTGGCGTAGTGCACCGCCACCTGCCGCGGGTCGTAGGCAATGCCGCCGTGCTCGCAGGCGATCTGGTAGCTGAACGACGTGCGGTAGGTGGCCATGGGAAAGGCCGTCGTCACCTGGATCGATCCCAGCGCGCCGCTGCGAAACCGCAGATTCACCGCGATCGCGTCGTCGTAGTCGGTCACGTCGGGAAACAGCTTCGGACCGGCCATCGCCGAGACCGTGTCGACCTCGCCCAGGTAGTGCCGGATGGTGTCGACGTCGTGCGTGCCGGCCCAGTAGAGCAAGCCGCCGTTGGCCGCCCGCCGGGACCAGAATCCAAGAATCCGGCGTCCAAAGTAGCCGTGCACGTTGATGGACAGCGGCTGGCCGAACTCGCCGCTGTCGAGCAGGCGTTTGATCTCGGCGTGCGCGCCGCGGAACCGGCGCTTGTGGCCGATCATCAGCTTCACGCCGTGCTCGTCGGCGGCTTCGATCATGTCGTGGCATTCGGCCACGGTGATCGCCATGGTCTTCTCGCAAAAGACGTGGCGCCCGGCGGCGGCCGCGTCCACCACGATGTCCCGGTGGGTGTTGTGCGGGGTGGCGACGGCCACCGCGTCGCAGTCGCACTCCGCCAGCAGGTCGCCGTGATCGCCCCACCACGGCACGCCGTACATTTCGCCGCGAGCTCGCGCGGCGTCGGCATTCACGTCGGCCACGCCCACCAGCTTCAGCTCCGGGCGTCGCGCGACGATCTTGGCCACCTCGCCGCCGAAGTTCCCCGCGCCGATCAGTCCGACGCGCACAACCCGTTGCGACATTAGCGACGTATCCGTTCGCCCTGAGCTTGTCGAAGGGCGTCGCTTCGGGCCACCCGAGGGCCGTGGTTCGACAAGCTCACCACGAACGGAGTGACCACCACGGCTAGCACTCCTGCCGCTATGCCGCGTCGATGGCCGCGGCCATCCGCTCGAACGACGCGTCGCTGAGCGTGCGGTGGTGGAACCAGTTGGGCGGATTCCCCAGGCGGTCGTGCAGCTCGTTTATCCGGGCAATCACCGTCTTCACCTCGTCCCAGGTGCAGCCGATCTCGGCGGGACGGTAGCGCACCCGGCAGAGGTCCAGCAGCGCCTTCGTCTCGTCGAATCCCCACTCGTACACGTGCGCGTTCATGAGCGAGCCCAGCGACACCACCTCCGAGTGAATCAGCTCGCGGCCCAGCACCCACTCGAACGCGATGACGAACGTGTGGTCGATGCTGCGCGAGATCTTCATGTCAAACGTGGGCACGTCATAGCGCTCGCGGTTGATCTCGCTGGCGATGCGGATGGCGTTAGCGTTCAGCTGGCCCAGTTCGTCCAGACCCGCGGCAAACTGCCGGCAGCGCTCGTAGATCCACGCCAGCGTCCCATCCGCCGCGGCCTGGTCCACCGGCGGGAGGCCCTCGAGACCCTGCTCCGCCCACCAGCGCCACGAGGCCACATGCCCCAGGTTGCAGATGCACTCGCCCATGCCGGCCCGGTTGAGATGCGGGGGCGCCGCCGCAATCACGTCGTAATCCAGCAGCAGGTAGTCGGGCGCCACCGTGTCGAAGCAGAACTCCCAGATGTCCGCGCGACGGATCGCCACGGGCGCCTGGAAGATCGCGCCGGTCGAGACGATGGTGGGAATCAGCACCAGCGGCTTATTCAGCTTCCAAGCCACAAACTTGCCCACGTCCAGCGCGTTGCCGCCGCCGATGCCCAGCACCACTTCCGCATCGGGCAACCGTTCGATCAGCGGCTCGACATATTCCTCGGTCATGCCCTGCTGGAATTCGAGCTGCCGCGGCGGGTGGGGAAAAAACTCCTCCACCACGGCCCACGCGCTGGGCGAAGTGATGGCGAGATAGGACGTGTAGGTCGGCCCGTAGGCCGCGAGCAGATCGTGACCGTACCGGGCGTCCCATTTCCGGCTATCGAGCACCATTCACGCCTCGTCTCCGCCGCAGCCTGCGGCCATCATACGCCCGCGCGACTAGTCGGCGGCAGGATATCTCTCAGCCAGCGCCAGCCGGTCGATCAGCTGCCCGATCTCGTCCCGCGTCGCCTTGTCGATCGTGGGCGCCGGATCCCGCACCGTCTCGTGGTCGATCAGCCCCCGCCGCTTGAGAATCTCCTTGCGCACCGCCCACATCAAGCCGGGCCGCGCGTCCATCGCCGTCAGCGGCATCAGGCGGTCCCAGAGCGCATTCGCGCCCGCCGCGTCGCCGGCGTGGAACAGCGCCAGGGTCTCGACAATGACCTCGGGATAGGGATAGCCCGTCATCATGCCGCTCGATCCTCGTTCCAGCTCTTGCACGAAGGACGTGCCGGCCGCCGAGTACAGCGGTCGCGCGTCGCCGACCAAGGCCCGCACCGCGCTCAGGCGCTGCGTCACCGGCTGCCCTTCGACTTTGAATGCGGCCACGCCCTCCACCTCGCGGGCAATGCGCGCCACCAGCGCGGCGCTCATGGCCACGCCGCTGGTGTTCGGCTCGTCCTGGACGATTACCGGCACGTCCAGCGCGTCCGTGACCGCCGCGTAGTGGCGCACCACCGCGTGGTCCGTGGGAGCCGTGGCATACGGCGGCAGCACCACCGCTCCGGACGCCCCCAGATCGGTCCAGCGCCGTCCCAGCTCGATGACGGCAGCCGTGGCGGGCGCGTAGGCCGCGACCAGCACCGGGAGCCGTCCGCCAAGCTCGCCCGTCACCAGGCCGACGACTTCCTCCTGCTCGGCCCGGCTGAGGAACATGGCCTCGGACGCCACGCCCAGCAGAAACAGCCCGTCGCAACCGCAGGTTTCACGGTGACGCAGCAGCCGCGTCAGGCTCGCGCGGTCGATTGCGCCGTCGGCGTCGAACGGCGTCTGCAGGATCGAGTAGAACCGCCCGAGTCGAGCGTCGCTCACCAGTTCGTATACGAGCCGTCGCGGCGGCGCAGGTGGGGGGCTTCCCAGAACATCGTCGGATGGTCCGCCAGCGCGTCTTCGTTGAGCTTGACGCCCAGCCCCGGCGCCTCGGGCAGCGGAAACGCGTCGCCCTCGATGTCCAAACCCTCGGGGAACAGGTCCGGCGGACGAGCCCGCGTGTGCCAGTTGTATTCGAGCAGGGCGAAGTTCGGCACAGCCGCGCACAGGTGCACCGCCGCCGCCGTCGAGATTGGTCCCAACGGGTTGTGGGGCATCAGGTCCAGGTAGTGGGCCTCCGCCATGCCGGCCACCTTCTTGGCTGCGGTGAATCCACCGACGTTGCACACGTCCAGCCGCACGTAGTTGCTCAGCCCACGCTCGATGAACGGCGCAAACACATAGATACCCGAAAACTCCTCGCCGATGGCGAACGGAATGTCGGTCATCGCGCGCAGCGAGGCATAGGCGTCGGGGCTTTCGGACCTGATCGGCTCTTCCAGGAACATCAGGTTGACGTCGTCGACCAGCCGGCAGAACTCGGCGGCGTCGGCCACGCTGAGCCGGTGGTGGAGGTCGATCCCCAGGCGCACTCGCGGTCCCACGCGGTCGCGCACCGCGCGCAGCATCTCCGCCGAAGCCACCACAGACTCCCAGGGCTCGTATACGTCCTCCGGCGCTTCGGGATCGTCATCGGTCGACATCACGGGGGAGAAGCGAATCGTGCCCCAGCCATTGGCCGCGAGGTCCGCCGCGCGATCGGGCATGGTCGCGCCGTCGCCGGCGACGGCATCCGCGAAGCACGTGACCTTGTGGCGCGACGCTCCGCCTAGAAGTTGCCAGACCGGCGTGTTGAGGTGCTGGCCGAGAATGTCCCAGAGCGCGATGTCGATGGCCGAGGCGGCGGCGGTGATGACGGTGCCGCCTTCGAAATACTGGCTGCGGTAGAGCACCTGGTTGATGTCTTCGATCCGCCGCGGGTCCTTGCCGATGAGAAACTCGCGGTAGTGGTCGAACATGCCCCCGACCGCCCGCTCACGGCCCGCCGTGCCGGACTCTCCCAGCCCCGAGATGCCGGCGTCGGTCTCCACCTTCACGACGATCTGGGGCCGCATCCCCACCGTGGGCGCAAAGTGCTTGACGTCGGTGATCCGCATGTCGCCTCCCCGCGAGGGTTGGGTGCGCTCGCACCCGCGGAACCGGCAGCCTATGATCGCATGCTGCCCAAGGAGTTTGGCGCCCGTTGTCGCTGGGCCGCGGGCGAGCAAAGGCGGACCATCCCGTGGACCTGCTGTTCTGCAACGACTACATGCCGGACCTCTCGGGCGGCATCCAGGCAGCCCTTCCCGATCACCGGGTGCGCACCTGTCCCCAGGACAAGGTCGCGGAGTACGCGGGCGACGCCGCGGTCCTGCTTCCAGCACGGGCCATCATCGACGCCACCGTCCTCGACGCCTCCCCGCAGTTGCGCCTGGTCCAGCAGCCCGGCGTCGGGCTCGACGCCATCGACGTGGCGGCGGCAAACGCCCGCGGCGTTCGTGTGGCCAACGTGCCCTCGGCCGACGGCGGGCTCGCACAAGCCGTGGCGGAAATGGCGCTCTTCCTGCTAATCGGCGGGGGACGCCGCTATCCGCGGCTGCTCGAGGGCATTCGCACCCAGGACTGGAACGTGCCGTTCGGACACTCGCTGTTCGGCGCCAGGGTCTGCGTCATCGGGCTGGGAGGCATCGGGAGCCAGCTGGTGCGGCTGTTGCAGCCATTCGGCTGCGAAATCGTCGGCGTGCGCCGCACGCCGCGCGACACGGATGTGCAGGAGCTTGGGTTGACGTCAGTGCATTCGCCCGACGAGCTGCATGAGGCCGTGCGCGGGTGTCGCTTCATCGCGCTGGCCACGCCGCTCACGCCCGAGACCGAGGGCATGATCAACGCCGAATCCATCGCCGCCATGGACGACGACGCCGTGATCGTGAATGTGGCGCGGGGTCACGTAATCGACCGCGAGGCGCTCATCGACGCGCTGCGCCGCGGCAAGCTGAGCACGGCCGGGATCGACGTCTTCTGGGAGGAACCGGTCGATCCCACGGACCCACTCTTTGACCATGAGGTGTTCGTCACGCCGCACGCCTCGAACGCATGCGATGCCTTCGTTCGCGAGACTTCGGCCGGCGTCGCCGAAAACGTGCGGCGGTTGATCGCGGGTGAGCCGCTCCTCTGGGAGGCGCGAGCGCCGTGATCGTTGACGTCCACACCCACCTGAGCACCTCCGAGCAGTGGGGCCCGCAGTTCAGCCGGGCCATCGAGATGACCTATCCGCCGGACGTGCTCGATATCAACGTCACGCCCGAGCGGCACTGGGAGGCCGAAAGAACGGCCGATCGAGTGATCGTGTTCGGCATCAACTCGATCGCCATGGAGATGTGCACGCCCAACGATCACATCGCCGGCTACGTGCGCCAGCACCCCGAGAAGCTAATCGGTTTTATGTCAATTGACCCGAATCAACCGGACGCCCTCGACGAGATCGACCGCTGCGTGACCGATCTCGGCCTGCGCGGCATCAAGATGAGCCCCGTCTATCAGCACTATCACCCGAACGACCCGAAGGCCGGGCGCGTCCATGCCCGCGCCCAGGAGCTGGGGCTGCCGATCCTGACCCATGCGGCCTACCAGGGCATGGCGAACACGCCGATGGAGTTGGCCAGTCCGCTGCTCTACGACCCGGTGGCGCGCGAGTTTCCGGACCTCAGGATCATCCTGGCGCACATCGGCCTGCCGTGGTTCGCCGACGCCATGGTCGTGGCGCGCAAGCACCCCAATGTCTTCACCGACGTGTCGGGTCTCGAAAACAAGCCGTGGTGGCTCTACCAGGCGCTGGCCATGCTCAGCGAGTTCGGCGCCATCGACAACGTGCTCTTCGGCAGCGACCTGCCCTTCAGTACCGTCGACGGCACCATCAACACCCTGCGAAACATCAACGCCGTCACCGAGGGCACCGGGCTGCCGAAGATTCCGTCCGAGGAGATCGAGGGCATCATCCACCGCGACAGTTTGAGCCTCTTGGGCTTGGAATAGCTGCCCGTCCCCCGCGCCTGTCAGCGGATCGCGGTGGATGGAGTCACCGCATGCGGACGGGACGCCGGTGCGCGTTTCTCGGCAACATCGGTTACGGTCACGGTCACCGTTGCCGTCGCGGTCCCGCCGTTGCCGTCACTGGCTTGGCGCGTCTCTAATCGCGAGCAGGTGCCGGGCGGGGGCGCCGGTCGAGATCCCGGCGGGGAGCTCGCCGAACCACAGAAAGAGCGTCTCCGCGCCATGCTCGACCACCTGGTCTTCCACGGCCGTCACCTTGAAGCTGGCGGTGGTCGCGCCCGCGGCGATCGTCACGCTGGCCGGCACGCCGGTGACTTCGTCAACGGCGGCCGTCCCGGCAAACACCGTCAGCGGGATCGTCACCGCGCTTGACTGCGCGGCGCTCAGGGTCACGGTCACCGTTACGCTGGCCCCCTCGCGCACCCGCGATAGGGCGCTGCCGAAGGCGACCGTCGGCGGGCAGGCGCCGGTCGTCGCCGTCGCGGCCGTGGACGCCTCGCCCCACGCCGCGGCCAGGGTTGTCCCGTCGCCGTACGCGCTGACCCGGAACTCGTACGCCGTGCCGCAGGTCAGCCCGTCCACCGTGTGCGTCGTCCCCGTGAGCGTGTCGTCGTCCACGGTCCAGGTCTGCGTGCTACTGACGCGGTATTCGACGCGGTACTTGCTCACGTTGGCGACCGCGGCCCAGGACAGCGGGACGCTGGCGGCCGTGACCGTCCCCGCCGTCACGCTGCCGGGCGCCGCGGGCGCCGGGGGCGGGCAGGCGCCGGTCGTGGCCGTCGCGGACGTGGACGCCTCACCCCACGCCGCGGCCAGGGTCGTTCCGTCGCCGTATGCGCTCACTCGAAAGTCGTAGGCGGTATTGCAGGTCAGTCCGTCCACCGTGTGCGTCACGGCGGTCAGGGTCTCGTCGTCGACGGTCCAGGTCTGCGTGCCCTGCACGCGATACTCGACGCGATACTTGCTGGCGTTGGCGACGGCGGCCCAGGAGAGTGGGACGCTGGCGTCCGTGACCGTCCCCGCCGTCACACTGGCGGGCGCGGCGGGCGCCGGAAGCGGACAGGCGCCGGTCGTCGCCGTCACGGCCGTGGACGCCTCGCCCCACGCCTCGGTGTACGCCGTCCCGTCCCCATACGCGCTCACTCGAAAGTCGTAGGCGGTATTGCAGGTCAGTCCGTCCACCGTGTGCGTCACGGCGGTCAGGGTCTCGTCGTCGACGGTCCAGGTCTGCGTGCCCTGCACGCGATACTCGACGCGATACTTGCTGGCGTTGGCGACGGCGGCCCAGGAGAGTGGGACGCTGGCGTCCGTGACCGTCCCCGCCGTCACACTGGCGGGCGCGGCGGGCGCCGGAAGCGGACAGGCGCCGGTCGTCGCCGTCACGGCCGTGGACGCCTCGCCCCACGCCTCGGTGTACGCCGTCCCGTCCCCATACGCGCTCACTCGAAAGTCGTAGGCGGTATTGCAGGTCAGTCCGTCCACCGTGTGCGTCGCGGCGGTCAGGGTCTCGTCATCGACGGTCCAGGTCTGCGTGCCCTGCACGCGGTATTCGACGCGATATTTGCTGGTGTTGGCTACCGCGTCCCACGTCAGCGGCACGTCGGTCGCCGTCACCGCGCCGGCGGCGAGCGTGGTGGGCGCCGGGGGCGCGGTGTCGGCCACGTTCGTCACCGTAATCGCCACCGCCACCGTGGCGGCGGCGCCTCCCGCACTGGCCTCCACCGTCAAGCTGTAGGCCGTGGTGGTTTCGTAATCCAGCGCCCCAGCCACGCTCAGCGCACCGCTCGACCCGTCGATCGCAAAGGCGCCGGCATCGTTGCCGGCCGTGATCGCGTAGGTCACCGACGTCGCCGCGGTCGCCGTCACCGTGCCCACCACCGCATTGACCGCCGCGTCTTCGGCCACGCTGAAGGCGTAGCTCGCCGCCCCGAACTCCGGCGCCGCCGCTTCCTGGAAGGTGATCGTGGCCGTGGCCGGCTCGCCCTCGCCGATCCCGGGCGGCCGCTCCGCCAGGCTCAGCGTCAAGAGTTCGCCGGCGTCATCCACTGCGTCGACCACCGCGGTGACCTCGAAGCTCGTCTCGGTGGCGCCGGCGGCGATCGTCACACTCGTCGGGACGCCGGAGTAGTCATCAGACCCGGCCGTGCCCCCCGCCGACAGCGCCAGGCTCAGCGGGTCCTGCAAGGCGGCGCTCAGGACCACCTGCACCTCCACGCTGGCGCCCTCGCGCACCGTGTAGGCGGCCTGGCCGAAGGCGACCGTCACCGGGCGCGGTGGGCAGGCCCCGGTTGTGGCCGTCGCGGTGGCCGAGGCCTCGCCCCAGGCCGCCGCCAGGTTCGTGCCGTCACCGAATGCGCTCACTCGGAACTCGTACGCCGTGTTGCAGGTCAATCCGTCGACGGTATGTGCCGCGGTGGTGAGCATCTCGTCGTCCACCGTCCAGGTTTCCGTGTCGCTGACGCGGTATTCGACCCGGTATTTGCTGGTGTTGGCCACCGCGTCCCAGGTCAGCGGCACGCTCGTGGCCGTCACCGTGCCCGCGGCCAGGGTGGTCGGCGCGGCGGGCGCGGGGAGCGGACAGGCGCCGGTTGTGACCGTCACGGGAGCTGTAGCCTCGCCCCAAGCGGCAGCCAGGGTCGTCCCGTCGCCATGGGCGCTCACCCGGAACTCGTACGCCGTGGCGCAGGTCAGTCCGTCGACGGTATGCGCCGCGGTCGTGAGGGTCTCGTCGGCCACGGTCCAGACCACCTCCGTGCTGACGCGGTATTCGACCCGGTACTTGCTGGTGTTGGCCACGGCGTCCCACGTCAGCGGCACGCTCGTGGCCGTCACCGCGCCCGCGGCCAGGGTGGTCGGCGCGGCGGGCGCGGGGAGCAGGCAGGCGCCGGTCGTGGCCATCGCGGTTGCCGAGGCCTCGCCCCACGCCGCCACGTAAGCCGTCCCGTCGCCATAGGCGCTCACCCGAAACTCATACGCCGTGGCGCAGGTCAGCCCGTCCACGGTGTGGGTCGCGGCCGTAAGCGTGTCGTCGTCCACGGTCCAGGTTTCCGTGTTGCTGACGCGGTATTCGACCCGGTACTTGGCGGCGCCCGTCACCGCATCCCAGGTGAGGGGGACGCCGGTGGCCGTGGCCGTCCCAGCCGTCACGTTGGCCGGTGCCGCGGGTGTGAAGACGAGGCGGGGTGGACTGTCGAAGGTCACCGTGGCGCTCTGCGCCCCGCCCGGGCCATAGGTCAGGTCCAGGGCGGTCCAGGTCAGGCGCGTCAGCGGCGAGCCCGTGCCCTCGTGGCTCCGCCGCACCACGAAGTGGCGCGGCGAGCCGCTGGAGGCCTGCAAGGACTTGCTCGCGCGCGTGCCGTCGGCGTAGTCGGAGGTCACCCGCAGGCCGCTGTGCGTCACGACCAGCCCCGCGCACGCGTCGCCATAGGCCCAGGCGGCGGTGATGGCGCTGCGGTCGCCCACGGTCGCGCCCAACGTCAGCGTGGGGCTGACGACCACCACCGGGTCGCACTGCGGGCAGTCGCCGGTCGTGGCCGTCACGGACGAGGACGCCTCGCCCCACTCCGCCGCGAGGGACGTCCCGTCGCCATAGGCGCTCACGCGGAACTCGTAGGCGGTGTCGCAGGTGAGACCGTCCACGGTGTGCGTCGTACCGGTGAGCGTGTCGTCGGCCACGGTCCAACTCGCCGCGTCACTCGTGCGGTATTCGACGCGATACTTGCTGGCGCCGGTCACCGCGTCCCACGTCAGCGGCACGCCGGTCGCCGTCACCGTGCCCGCGGCGAGGTTCGCGGGCGCCGCCGGCGGCTCGCAGTAGGGCAGGGCGAGCGCGCCGAGATCGTTGGTGGCGACGCTCCTGAGCGCCGGCGGAATGCAGCCCGTCAGCGCATTGCCCGACAGCCGCAGCTCGGTCAGGTTCGTCAGCCAGCCCAGCTCCGGCGGGATCGTCCCGGTCAGCTGGTTACCGCTCAGGTTGAGCGTGGTCAACGCGAACAGGCGGCCCAGCCCCGCCGGGATCGTCCCTGTCAGGCTCTTGCGGGAGAGGTTCAGCCCCGTCACCCGGCTCGGCGTGCCGCCGGTGGTGACGCCCTCCCAGTTAGAGATGACCGTGCTTGTGCTCCAGTTCACCGTGGCCGCGCCCCGCAGTCCGTCCTTGGCCGCCAGCAGCGTCTCGCAGTCCTGGACCAAGCCGCGGTTGGCGTTGGGCGTGCCCACCGCCGTGCCGTTGGCGCACCCCGACACCGGCGGCGGCTGCGCCGGCGTGAAGGTGGTTGTATCGCCATCGTCCGGCGTGATGTCGTCGTAGGCCCCCATGTCCCGGTATGCCTGCTGCAGCCCCGTGACATTGGCTATCCGCGTGGTTGCATGCGCGTCGCTCGCCGCCGCCGTGGTGATCCGGCTGGTCAAGTTGGCCAGCGTCTGCGTGTGCTCCGGGTCGCCCTCGGATGCCCCCACCCGCACCGCCTGCACCGTGCCGTCCACCGTCGCCACGTCCCAGTGCGCCACCGCCTGCCACGCCTCGAACGCGATCGCGTGGTGCGCCCCCATCGGTGCCAGGAACACGATGCGGTCCCGGCCGCCAATCTCGGCCGCCAACGCCTCCTCCGCCGCCACCACCATGGCTTGCAGCGACGCCTCGTAGTCGCCGCGCGCCTGCAGCGCGTCACTGCCAAACGTCCCGGCCTCGTGCTCCCGCACGTACAGCTCGTAGGAGGCCGCTTCGCCCCGGTTGTCGTACGCCGCCGTCACCGTCGTCGGCCCCGCGCCCAGCAGATACGAGGACACCGTGTAGTCCGCGAAGCACGTCAGGAACAGGTATTCCTCCGAAAGCCCGCCCCGCGCGATCGCCAGGGCGTTGGCCTTCGCCGTCTCGCGATACTGAGGGTTCAGCAGATTCAGTGTGGCCGCGAATAACACCTCCAGATACGCGGCGCTTGGGATCGCGTCGGTCGCATCAAGCTTCAACAAGAACCGAATGGCATCCTCCCGCTGCGCTGCCGTGCGGGCGGTCCCCCGCCACGCGCAGCGCACCGTGTCGGGCCCCGCCGTCCCCCTGATCGCCAGATGCACCGGCGAGGCGCCGACCAGTCGCAGACCATCTTCCAGCAGTTCCTCCACCGTCGCTGTCGTCTCCACCTCTCCAATTGGCATTGGGCCAACGCTGGAATTTCCCAACTCAGCATTCCGTGGGGTTCGCGGCGTCACTGGAGCGCTGTGCTCCGGCGCGGCGTCAGCCGTGACGACCGCCGGCTCGCCGCCTACCGGGACGGTAACGTCGGCTGCCGCGTCCGATGAGGCTTGTACTGTCTCCGGCCCCTCAATTGGGGCCGACGTTCTGATCGCACCGACACAACCGACCACCGCGAGTGTCAGCGCGACACCGGCCAACCCTCGGGCTATCGGTCGTCCGAACGCCGCGATCCTCATTGACCCGACGCCGTTGGGCAACGCCTCAAGGTATTGCCTCGAAGCCATTGTTCCCACGGCTTGAGCCCGTGCGGGAGGCACCCGGTCAGCCCGGTGCTCGAGATATCGACGTATATGAGGTTGGTGAGCTTAGCGAGCTCCGGTGGAATAGACCCGCGCAGGCCGCTACTCTTGAGGATCAAGGTCTCCAGGCCGTCTAAGTCTCCAAGCTCTGGGGGAATCGAACCGGCCAGGCCCCGCCGCTCCAGGTTGAGTCCACGGACCCGAAGCGGCAAGCCCTCGGACTCAGGGGTCTTCACGATAACGCCCGCCCACCTCGTGATCGGAATATCGGCTCTCCAGCGGAAATTGGAATCCCCGGCGAGCGTCGCAACCGACTTGAGCAGCGTCTCGCAGTCCCGCACGAGGCCGGGATTCGCTTCAGGCTCGGGGACGACGAAGCCCTCGGAGCAGACGGCGGGATCGACGGCGGGTCGTCGTAGAACGCCTTCATACAGGGTGCGAGGATCTCCGCCGTCACGGTCCATCGTCACGAGCAAATCCCATTGGTGAATCGCGATGCGGGAGCCGTCGGGCGACCACACCACTTGCCCTATTGCAGCAAATCCTTCCCCTAGGACCGGCGACAGCTTCGACTGGCTCAATTGGCGCCGACTGGCCCCATCCGGGCTGACGAACACGAGATTTGGCCCGTCCGGTACGATGAGAATTTCCGAGCCGTCGGGTGACCACGCCACCTCACGGATCCCCCGATCGCGTGCCACCTGCCGCCGATCCGTTCCGTCCGCCTGGGCGGTAAAAAGCCCCCGGTCGGTTCCGTCGTCGACCACAAACGCAATCCGCTGCCCGTCCGGCGACCAGGACGGTCGTGGCGGAATTGCGCCGAGCGTCGCGGTCACCGTCCCGATCCTGTGCTGCGCCGAGCTTGACAGATTGGGAAGCTTGTCGACTCCAGTAGTATGAAGAACGTACGTATACAACCCGTCATCCTTTTCAGTCACTAAGTAGTAGGCGAGATATTGACCGTCCGGTGACCAAACCGGTGGGATGAGCGCGATCCCGCCACTCGTCGGTGCCCGATCATCAAATCTCCCAAGCGTGCGAACAAGGTCAGTCCCACCCATTGATCCGTCAACTCGATACACGTCTAGGACTTGCGCAACTACGAATTCTAGATCGCGGCCTCTCGTCGGATTTCTCTCCATCGATAGCGATGCTATCCAGCTCCCATCCGGCGACCAGACAGGATAGTGATCTAGCCGTAGCTGGGTTGTTGTGATCCGCGTATTGCGGGTGATGCCATAACGACCATCCTCGTCTATTTCTCCGACCACGATATCGTAATTTGCCGAAACTGGTCCCCATTCGCGCCCCACTGCGGAATAATTGCCGGCAGCCGGTACGCCTTGGGGAAATGCGCAAGTCGTATACGCGATCCTGTCGCCTGTCGGAGCAACTTCGGCATAATAGCCAAATGCAAGTGAGTCGTCACTATAAGGATAGGGATTAGCTTCCAGCATGTAATGGATTTGCCCAGTCGCATCATCCGCCAACCATAACGCTCCATCAAAACTAAACAATATTCCTGTTTCACCCGATGGCCATGCCAATAATCCCAGACCATACCGCGTTACAGAAGCATGAATGTTCCTGACCTCTGTCATGGGCCCACAATCATATTCCACGGTTCGGACTTCCGAGTCCACTTGGACTTCTCGCGTTGGTAAAGGCGTCCGGCGATAGTGGTCGGTCGTCGGAAGCTGCGTAATCACAGTGCCATCCGAATACTCAATAACGGTCCTTCCATTAGGCAATACTCGTCGCGAGACTACCGTCGGTACTGACTCCGTCGGAGTCGGAGTCGCCGCCGTCGGGGTTGGAGTCGCCGTTACTTCGTCATCCGCCTGGCCCGCAGCAACATCCGGCGCGCTGGTTGATCCATCGCAGCCGGACAACACGACGAATGCGATGAGAAGCGATGACAATCCCCGAACCTTCTGAAGTCTCCAAATGCCTTTCTCACCGCCACAACCGACCATTGCGAGTGTCAGCACGACGCCGGCCAACCCTCGGGCTATCGGTCGTCCGAACACCGCGATCCTCATTGATTCGAGGCTGGTCATCGCAGACGGCCTTCATACAGGGTGCGCGGGTCGGTGCCATCACGGTCCATCGTGACGAGCACACGGTCCATCGTGACAAGCGATTCTGAACTATGGATCGCGATGCGGGAGCCATCGGGCGACCACACAACTTCCCCTAGTGCAAATCCTTCCCCGAGTACCGACGACAGCTTCGCCTGGCTCAACTGACGACGACTGGCCCCATCCGGGCTGACGAACCCGAGAAATCGCCCGTTCGGTACGAAGAGGATTTCCGAGCCGTCGGGGGACCACGCCACCTCCCGGATCCCCCGATCGCTTGCCACTTGCCGCCGATCCGTTCCGTCTGCCTGGGCAATGAAGAGCCCCCGGTCGATTCCGTCGTCGACCACAAACGAAATCCGCTGCCCGTCCGGCGACCAGGACGGTCGTGGAGGCATTGAGTCGCGCCCTGAAATCACCGTTCCGATCCTGTGCTGCCCCGCGTTCGACGCAGTGGGAAGCTCGTCGACTTCGATGGTATGAAGATCGTACGTATACAAATCGCCATTCTTTCCAGTTACCAAATAGTAGGCGATGTATTGTCCGTCCGGTGACCAAACCGGCGGGATGAGCGCGATCCCGCCACGCGTCGGTGAGCGATCATCAAGTCTTCCAAGCGTCGACACAAGGATCGTCCAACCCTTTGACCCGTCAGCTCGCCGCACTCGCAAGTCTTGTGCAACTATATACTCTGGGTAAAGACGTTTAGACGGAGTTCTGTCCATCGATAGCGATGCGATCCAGATTCCATCAGCCGACCACACGGGATAGTGATCTAGGCGTTGCGAGGTTTTTGTAATCCGAGTATTGCTTGTGATTCCACCACCACCATTCTTGTCTATTTCTCCGACCACGATATCGTAATTGGCAGAGGAAGGCCCAATTTCGTGCGCCACAGCGGGATAGCTGTCGCCAGACCGCACGTATTGGGGAAACTCGCAAGTCGTATAGGCGATCCTGTCTCCTGCTGGAGAGATATCGGCGTAGTAGCCAAACTCGAGTAATTCGTGACTCTCACTAGAAGGATCCGGATTGCTTTCAAGCACGTAATATATTTCCCCAGTCACCTCATCCGCCAACCATATCGCTCCATTATCACTGAATAGAATTCCTGTTCCACCCGATGACCATGCCAATGCGCCCACACCATACCGACTTATGGAAGGATGAATTTTCGCTAAAGGGAACGTCGTCGATCCACAATCATATTCCACAATCCGCATTTCCGAACCCACTTGCACTTGCCGCGTTGGTAAAGGTGTCGGCCGGTGCTCGGTCGTCGGCCGCTGTATCAGCGTCTGGCCATCCGAATACAGAGTCACGGTCCTCCCATCAGACCAGACTTCCCGCGACACCACTGTCGGTACTGACGCGGATGGCGTCGGAGTAGCAGTTAGTGCATCATCTGGAGGGCCCGCAGCAGCATCCGGCGCACTGGTTGATCCATCGCATCCGTTCAACACGACAAGCGCGATGAGAAGCGATGACAATCCCCGAACCCTCTGAGGTCTCCAAATACTCCACATAAGGCATCCTGGAAACAATTTCAGCGGCATATATCTCATCGGTTCACCTTGCTCTGATAGAGCGCGTATATCGCCATCACGTCCAACGGATGCGGTGCACATTGCGGCGGATGCGGCTTGAAATAGCTCATGATCGCCGTCTTCACCTGACTTTTATCAGGGTGGCCAAGGCCTAGCGCATGACCGGCTTCATGCACGATTGAGCTATACGGAAGATGGTAGTTTGCGTTGAAGTTCGGACACGTATTGAACTGGATCTCGAGAGCCGCTCCAGGTTGAATCAAGGCCTGAAGAATGCCGTGACCATCCGTTACGTGATAGCTTTCACGCAGGTAGATATCAGTACTTGTCGTAGATCCGTACTTCTCCGCCTGCGCACACCCGCCCTCGCAGCCGCCGAGGCCAATCTGTCCGCCAAATTTCAAGAATGCAAACACCACGTGATCTTCGTCAGACCAATCACCATCTCGTATCATCATAATTTCACTCATCTGTGCATCAGACACAGAGTCTTGACCGAGCTTGGTTCCATCGATACCAGTGTCTTTGAAGCTTTTAATAAGCTCTTTGCCATCTACAGTTATCCTACTCCTAATAGCCTCAACTATCTGTTCTGGCGTAATTCCCCTTGGTGTCAGCGCGGCAACTAAGTCATCGGCAATGCCGCGCGCTTCCTCTACTAGATCATCAAGGAAAATAGTGTAGTCGATACATTCATTTCTCGCATATTTCATCTTCACCAACTCGTCAGTCGCATGCTGCCATTGGAGCATGGCGTGATTGATAAACGGCACCCAATCGTCTTCTGGATCAGACGAAGGGAATGTATCAGTACAGATGTGATAATGGAATTCCATACTTCTGCCATCACTCGACTTGGTCGTAAGCGGATAGTCATCAACCGGAAATGTCGCAATGCCTTCTGACCCAAACGAATCGTCCGATGGCCACACATAGCTATCGCGCACGGAAAATACCGTGCGACCATCTTTTTCGTAGAGGAGCTGAATGGCGTAGATGGAATCACGCGTGAGACGAGTGAAGGTGTGTGACGTGGGTGAGCTGGCCGCTATTTCTCCACGACTTGCCGGATCAGCAGCGGAATCAAATGCTCCAGGATCCCATCCAGAAAAGAAGTATGGGTACATGGATCGTCGATACCTTAGCTTATAAGTTCCTCCAGAAAACAAAGACCCGGTATGCAACGTATCCAGACTTGTCCATGTGATAGCCGCCTTACCTGATGTGGCGCCGGTTCCGGGGCTATGTCCGTTGGCGGAAGTTATCGGCGTGTCGATGATAATCACATGCCGGCTGTGACCACTTGGGGCAAAGTTGTTAGCCGTTGCTTGCACCCTGAACTCAAAGGCCGGCTCATCCCCGAGGCCCTTATGCGGGACAATCTTGGGGTTCAGAGGATCCGAACGATCGATTATCTGCAAGATGCCATCGAGATCAATCTCGATAGAAGATGTGGCTACGGTTCGGTTGTCAACTGTCACTGACGCGGGCCACGCCGACCCACGTTCTCGAAGCTGAACGATATATCCGGTGGCGTCTGGGACCGCGTCCCATTTCAGGAGCGCTTTACGCTGGGGCAACGGCACCACGTCGAGGTTCACGGGCGTCGGTAACTGACGTTCCGACGGCGTGCCTTTCGCTTTGTCGGATGGCGCGGACCAGTCGCCGCATTGGTCGTTGGCTGGTGTTCTGGCCGTGTTGCAGGCGCGCACCCGCACCAGATACGTGGTGCCATTGGTCAGCGATCCCAGTTCCTTCTCGGTGGTGCCGGCGAGAACCTCCTCGCCGCGAATCGGCCACGCCGGCGACGCCGGTGGGGTTGGGTCTTCTGCCGCCTGCACCTCGTAATGCGTGAGCGCCGAGACGCAGGCCGGCGGGGCCCACGTCACCGTCAGAGTCTCACTGCGGCTGGTGACACTCTCAACGGCCAACTGCTCCGGTTTCGTCGTGGTTCCCGGCCTGCCGCAGACCGGCCCCGTCCATTCGCCGCAATCGTCCCCATTGCAGGCTTGCACCTGCACGTCATACTTCGTGCCATTGGTGAGCCCGGAGATGTTCTTTTCCGAGGCGGTGACGGGCGTCGAGGTGCTCGGCCAGGAGCTGCCGGATTGCCTGGACTGCAACTTGTAGCCCGTCACCGCGTCGCTGGGACTGGCTGGAGGCTTCCAGTCCACGGTCAGCGTGCCGTCCCCGACACCCGTGATCTCCAGATCGCGCACCGGCCCCGGGGTGTCGTCGGGCTCGCTACTGGTGCCAGTCGTCTCAAACTCGAGTGCGTCGGTCCAGGGTGAGCAGCTATCCGTGCCGTTGCAGGTCTGGATGCTGACTTCATACATCGTGCCGCGCACCAGCCCCGTTATGACGTAGTTCCGCGCGTTCTGGTCCACCACTCCCTGGGCCTCGGTCGGCCAGTCGTCGCCCACCTCCCGCCACCGGATGCCGAAGCCGGTGATCGGGCGCCCCCCCGTGTCCGCGTCGGGACTCCAATTGAGGCGCGCCGTGGTGTCCGTCACCTGATCCACGCCGATCGTGTGCTTCCCCGTCGGCGGGCCCACCGCCCGGGTCGTCACCTTGTTCCCGTCCACCCACCCCGAGCAGCGGTTCTCGTCGTCGTCGTTGCAGGCCCGGATGCGGATCTCATAGGTCGTGTTGGCACTGAGCCCGGTGAAGGTGTACTCCCGGCGGTCGGCCCCCACCACCGCCCGGTGGGAGTCCGGCGGCCACGACGTGCCCTCGGTGCGCCGCATCAGCAGGAAGCCGGTCAGCGGCGCGCCCCCCGTGTCCCCGGGGGCGCGCCACGTCACCGTGACCTTCGTCGGCTTCCGCTTGTCGTCGGGAAACTCGATCGTATGCGGCTTGCCGGGGGGACGCACAGGCAGCGTCTTGAACTCAAGCTTTTGGGTCCAGGCCGAGCAGCTATCCGTGCCGTTACAGGCCTGGAGGCTGACTTCATAGGTCGTGTCGGCGGTCAGCGGGCTCATGGTGTAGCGCTTGTCGCCCGGGGGGACATTCGGCGCTTGGGCCCGGCTCGGCCAGGACGTCCCCTTCACCCGCCACCGGATGCCGAAGCCGGTGAGCGCGCGTCCCCCCGTGTCGGCGTCCGGGCTCCACCTGACCCGCGCCGAGGTCTGCTCGATCTCATCCACGCGGATCGTATGCGGCTTGGCCGGACGCCCCACGTGCGGCTTTGTGGTCACCTCCTTGGCCGGGTTGGTCCAATAGCCGCAGCTGTCCCGCCCGTTGCACGCGTGGATGCGGAACCGGTAGGTCGTGGCGGGCTGCAGCCCCGTATACGTATGGCTCCGCGCCCCCGCCCCCTTCACCAGCGCGCGGTTGTACGCCGGCGGCGTGTCGCCTTTGCGCCAGAACAGCAGCCCAAACCCCGTCAGCGCCCGCCCGCCGTTCGGGGTCTCGCCCCACGTCACCTTCACCGACGTGGCTTTGCGGTCGGCCTCGGGAAAGCTGATCCCCCGCACAAAGTCCGGGCGCCCCACCTGCTGCGCCCCCTGCGCCGTCGCCGCCTGCGCCCCCTGCGCCGCCGCCTCCGTCGTCCGAATCCGCTCCCCCGTTGGCCCAATCACGATCTCCGGCAGCGCCTCCACCGTCACGCCCCGGCTCACCGACGCCTCCGCGGCATTGGCCCCCGCCCGCCGCACCGCCGCCGTCACCGTCCCCTCACCCACCGCGCAGGCATGCATGATGAACGTGAGGTCCCGCGCCGTCGCACCCGTCACGGTCCGCATCTGCACCGCCCCGCATCCGCCGATCCCGAGGGCGGCGCTGTCGCTCGACACGAGGACCTGATAGTCCTCGGTCGCGGTCAGATTGGTCAGCTCCACCGTGAATTGGTGGATAATCGTTCGGGTGATCCGGTCGACCATGCCGCTGAGCCGGATCTCGGCCCCCGCGCCCTCCGTCTCCTGCGCCCCCGCCGGCGCCCCACCGCCGATGACGACCACGGCCAGCAGAAGCAGCGCCGCCGGCGCCGCGCCGGTCACCCGCAGCGCCCGCCCGTGGCGCCGGATCAGGCTCCGCATCCCCGCCAGCCACAACCCAAATGCCGCATGGCGGGCCCGCTCCAGAACGGGACGCACGGCGTTTCGGCCCCAACGACGATCAATGAAGAACATTACATATCAATTCTTATACCTGAATTGATCGACATGATTGTTCTGGAATGCCGCGGATGTCAACTGGCGATGTCGTCGCAGGTGTGGCGGTCCTGAGTGGCCCGCGGCGCTCATCGGGGTCACCGTCGTGATCAGCGTCAAGCGGCGGCCGCTGCCTGACCTCGACCAGACCGCGGTGCGGTGTCTCCCAGGTGGGCGGCAGTGCGACGTCGCTGGCGACCACCGCGGGACTGGGTCGTGGAGCCTGGTTGCGGCCCCGACGTCTGATAGTGAAACTCTTAAATGTCAGCGAAGTGACGCGAATATTTCAGCATATTCATCCGCAATGACTTCAGGTGTTATGCGCAGGGATCGCCGTAGGCCCCCATGTCCCGGTACGCCTGCCGCAACCCGCTCACGTTGGCGATGCGCGGGGTCGCGTGCGCGTCGCTCCGGGGTTGCAGCACCTCGCCCCATGCAGGTCCGTGTCAACCGGCATGTAGGCAAGACATCGAGCTAGCCGTCCAGCAGCCGGTCTCCCAGCAGGTCGCGCACGCCGCCGACGAACTGCTTCGACGCCTGCATGAGCATGTCGCCGTCGTACCCATAGCTCATGAAGGTCGCGCCCTTGTCGGCCCATTCGAGCGACTCATCGATCGACCCGATGTGTGGACCGCCGGCGATGCCGTGGCGCTTGACCGCGTCGAGCATACGCTCGACGGAGTTCCTAACTTCCGGGTGGTGAATCTGTCCCGGAATACCGATGGTGGCCGAAAGGTCGGTGCGGCCGATGAGGATGGCGTCCAGGCCGGGCGTCGCGGCGATCTCGTCAATGTTCTCGATGCCGAGGCCGCTCTCCACCTTCACGGCGGTCAGGACCTCGCGGTTCTGCCCTGCGGTCAGCTCGGCGCAGTCCGGCTCGGCGAACTCCGTGTGCACGCCGGCCGTCAGCACGCCGCGCTTCCCCTCGGGCGGGTACTTGCTGTAGCGCACGGCCATGGCCGCATGCTCGGCCGTCTCGACGTGCGGCACGATCACCCCCATGGCCCCCGCGTCTAGCGGGCGGGCGATCAGGTGGTCCTCCACGCAGGTCGTGCCGGCAATCGGAACCATCCCGGTGAGCTTCGACGCCATGCAGATCGTCGCCAGCTCCGGATAGCCCGGCTGCCCGTGCTCCATGTCGATGTAGTAGAAGTGGAATCCCGCCGACCCGAAGATCTGGGCCACGGGCGGGGACGCAAACGAGATACTGCACGCCCCCAGGACCACGCGGCCTTCGCGCAGGGCCCGCGTCACGGGGTTTGATTGATGGTTGATCGCGGGTCGGACGGCGTAGCTGCTCATGGAGGTCCTCGACGGCAAGGGCTCAAACCGCGTCAATGTATCGCAGCACCGCAATCGGGCAGCGGGCCACCACGCGATACGATCATGCGTGCCTTCTCATCCCGGGGTCCCGCATGATTGATCCACCGCTCCAAGTCGTCGCCACCTTCGATGCGCACGGCGTGGCCGAGGCGCTGGAGGACGTGCCGGGCGTGCGTCTCGCTGCCGTGGGGGATGTGGACGCCGTCGGGCCCCACGTCCCGACGGCCGACGTGCTGCTCGTCGGGGACTTCGACGCAGCCATGCTCGCCCGGGCCGAACGGCTGCGCTGGGTGCACGCGGCCTCGGGCGGCGTCGAGAGCATGTTGTTCCCGGCGTTTGTGGACAGCCCCATTCCCTTCTCCTGCTCCAAGGGCGTGTTCGACACGCCGGGCGCCGAGCACGCCCTGGCCTCGATGCTCGGCTTCGCCCGCAACCTGATCTACGACGTGCAGCACCGCCCCGCGCGCGACTACGTCTACGGCTCGCCGACCGAGCTGCGTGGCAAGACTCTCGGGATCGCCGGGCTCGGTCGCATCGGGCG
Organism: Chloroflexota bacterium; assembly: GCA_026706485.1. Lineage (NCBI taxonomy): Bacteria > Bacillati > Chloroflexota > Chloroflexota bacterium. The sequence continues at coordinate 236,377 of JAPOYR010000010.1, forward strand.
CGAGCTTGCCCGCCTGGCGCAGGCCTTCGGCATGCGCGTGATCGCCCTGCGTCGCTCCGACGGTGTCGAGCATCCGCACGTTGACGAGATGCTGCACCGGGACGAGTTGCCGCGCCTGCTCCGCGCATCCGACTACGTCGCGGTGGCGGTCCCAAACACGCCTGAGACCCGGCAGTTGATCGGCGCGGCGGAACTCGCGCTGATGAAACCCACGGCCTATCTGATCGACGTTTCCGGGCGCGACGCCATCTACGACCTGGACGCCCTGGCCGACGCCCTGCGCGGCGGGCGACTCGCCGGCGCCAGCCTGCAGATCGCCCCGCCTCCGGACGACTCGCCACTCTGGGACATCGACACGTTCCACCTCTCGTTCCACCGGGCCACCTCGTCGGAAGAAGAGCGTCGCTGGCTCGATCTCTTCACCGAGAACATCCGCCGGTTCCAGGCTGGCGAGCCGCTGCACAGCCTGGTCGACAAGCACGCGGGGTACTGAGCGCCTAGCTCCGGTTGCCACCGCGGGGGCTGGCCGACACAATCCGCCAACGTCACCGCAAGGATCCTTCCTCATGAGCGACCAACTCCGCCTGGCCATGCTCGGCGCCAAGCACGGGCACGCGCGCACCAAGACGCGTTGGCTGCGAGACACCCCCGACATCGACCTGGTCGGCATCTACGAGCCCAGCCTCGAGTTCCGCGCCGACCGCGAGACCACGCCCGAATACCAGCACATCACCTGGATCGACGACATCGACGACGTGCTCGGCGATGCGTCCATCGATGGCATTGTCATCGGCGGGGCCGAGGTCGAGAATCCGTCCTACGCCCGCCGGTCCCTCGCCGCCGGCAAGCACGTCCTCATGGAGAAGGCCTGCGGCTGGACTAAGGCCCACGCGGACGAGCTCATCGGCACGGCCCAGCAAAAGGGCCTGCTTTTCCAGGTCGGCTACAACTTCCGTCCGCTGCCGCCGTTTCGCCGCGTGATCGACATGGTCCGCGCCGGCGATTTCGGCACGGTGCACCTCGTGCGCGCGCACATGGGCTCGCCGTTCAGCGCCGACGTGCTCCCGCGTCAGCTTGGCGGTCCCTACTTCCGCGGCGGCGCCTTCTATAACCTCGGCTGCCACGCGCTCGACATGGTGATGGCCGTCGCCGGCACGCCCGACGCCGTCCACCCGTTCAGGCGCCAGGTGCGGTCCGAGTCCCAGGCGCAGGACTACTACGACCTCAACATCGTCGTGCTGGAGTATCCCAAGACGCTCGCCTCGATCGAGCTGAGCTTCCTGGAGACCGAGAACCGGCGTCCGCGCAGCTTCGAGGTCTACGGTTCGGAGGCCCAGGCCATCGTGACGCCGTTCATGATCGCCGGCGACCGCGTGCCGTCAGCGGCGATCCACACCGGCGGCCCCGGTGCCGGTGCCGACGGCTGGCACATCCACGGCGCCGATCCCTTCGAGCCGTTCCGGGCCGACATCGACGAGTTTGCGGCGTGCATCCGCGGCGAGAAGGAGCCGTGGATCGACTACGCGCACGACCTGGCCGTGCAGCACACGCTCATGGACATTTGCGGCGAGAGCGACGTGGAGGAGCTCCACAGCTAGCGCCGCGTCTACATGCCGCGCGTGCGACCCTCCAGCGAGGCGCGCGCCTCGGGCTGGCCCTCGACGAGGCGCTGATCGCGTAGCGCCCCGCCCAGCGCCTGCGCCTTGCGAATCGCCGCGGCGTCGCCCAGCTCCGAGTCGATCAGCTCCGCCAACAGGCGGTCGGTTAGCTCGCGCCGCACGTCCGCGTACTCGGGCTCGTCCCACAGGTTGTTGATGTCCTCCGGGTCGTTGACCACGTCGTAGAGCTCGCCGTAAGGCTGCCCGCCGTAGTGCAGCAGCTTCCAACGGTCGGTCACCAGCATCTTGACCCGAATCTCGAACGGCTGGTCGTGGCTCTGCGGCCAGCTGCCGACGCCCGGACCGCGACTCGGTTGCTTCGAGTCCAACAATCGCCGGCCGCCGCCGCCCATCACCGTGATGCGCTCCACGATCACCGCGTCGCGGTGGGTGTCGGTTTCGCCGCGCAAGAGCGGTGCGAACGAGCGGCCTTCCATTCCGAGCAACGGTTCGGCCCCCGCGAGATCGAGCACGGTTGGGGTGATGTCGAGGTGCGTCGTCACGCTGTCGTACTTGCTGCCCGCAGCCACCGTCGGTGGGTGCCGCCAGAGGAAGGGCACCCGATTGACGGCCTCGTAAGACATCATCGGCTTCGCCGCCACGCCGTGGTCATTGAGACCTTCGCCGTGATCCGAGGTGAACACGACGTGGGTGGAGTCGCGCAGACCCAACCGGTCGAGTTCCGCCAACACGCGGGCCATCACGTCGTCGATGAAGGTGGTGAGACCGTAGTAGTGCGCCACGATCTCGCCGAAGTGGTCGCCCGACCAGCCGACGTGAGTGTTGTAGCCGCCGTATGGCATGCCGTCGCGGGCCCACTGATAGGCCGGCGGCTTGCGGCTCACGTCCTCGCGCGGCACCGCCGGCGGCATCGCCGCCGGGTCGTACATGTCGCAGTAGGGCTGCGGCGGAGCGAACGGCTGGTGCGGGTCGGCAAACGACATCCAGAGGAAGAATGGCTGATCGTCGTCGCGCCGACGCAGCCACTCGATGGTGCGATCGGCCGTCCAATGCGTGTAGTGCCACTCGGCCGGAATCGAGTTCTTCCAGCTGGCGAAGGCGCCGCTGGGCTCCTCCAGCGCCTGGTCCTGCCGCCAGAGGCGCAGGCCCTCGGGATGATTGCGCTCCAGCCACACACGCCAATGACCGGCGGGGTAGGCGTGGCCGGTGTGAATCTCCGTGTAGTCGAAGCCGAAATACGGCCCGTACCACAGCCCATCCTCGTCGCTGACCGGCGCGCCGGGCGGCGGCTCGTCCGGCAACACGTCCTCCAGGTCGGCGGTCTTGAAGTGCGCCTTGCCGATCAGGGCCGTCGTATATCCGGCCGCCCGCAGCGAATCGCCCAGCACCGGGATCGACTCACTCATGTTCACCGCGTGATCGAACACTTGGTGCCCGCGCTGGCTGCGGCCCGTGATCATGCTGGCCCGGGCCGGCATGCAGATGGCGTTCGTCGGATAGGCGCGGTCGAACCGCATCCCGTCGCGCGCCAGCGAGTCCATGGCCGGCGTGCGGATATGGGGGTTGTTGTGCCCCATGGCGTCCCAGCGTTGCTGGTCGGTGGTGATGAAGAGGAAATTCGGACGCTGCTGATTCGCCATGGCTGCTCCTGCTAGTTCGCTGCTCGAAGGTGAAACTCGTGCGCACCGGCCCCGACGGACGCAATCGTGACCGTGTCCGCCGCCACCGCCACGCCCACCGGCGGCCGCTCCAACGACGACGCCGCGCCGTCGATCATCAGCTCGGTCTGTCGCGCATCGGTTCGCGGCAGCACGACCTCCGCGGATACGCCCTCGGGCACGGTGACCTGAAGCTCGAAAGCGCCACTATGCCGCTGCCAGGCGACCTCGATATCCCCCTGCGGCGCGGGATGCACGCCCCGCGCCCATTCCAGCCCGCCCGGCCGAGGGCGGACCTCGCAGGTCGAGAAGCCGGGACCGGTGGGATCCACACCCAGCACCCGCGCCAGCAGCACCGTGCCTGTGAGCACGCCGCCGCTATGCACCAGGCTGCGGACGCCCGCCGGACGCACGCGCTGCTCGGTGGCCCAGGTGGCCATCTGCTCGTCGCGCACGATGCCGTTGCCGGCCGTGAAGTTGTCCCAGCCTTCCCAGATCGTGGGTTGGTCGGACGCGGCCATCATGTAGGCGTAGCGCTCACTCAGCCGCTCGGTGCCGCCCGGCCGCGGCCCGGCCAGCATCAGCGCGTCGGCAACGTAGCCGTAGAACAGTGGGGACGTGGGCACCATGTCCTCCGGCGGATTCGCCAGGTGATCGGCGATGCTCGCGGCCTGCTCGGGCGTCGCCACGCCGTACATGACCGCCAGCGAGTTGCCCAACTCGCTCACCACCGGTGATTGCGCGCCGTCGCGCACCGCGTCGACGAACAGCCCGCGCGACTCGTTCCAGAATTTCTCCCGGACCGTCGGGCGTACCTGCCGCGCGATCTCGCGCCAACGCGCGGCGTCGTCGTCCCGACCGACATCGTCGGCCAACGCCGCCGCGTCCTCCAGGCTTGCGACGTAGAGGCAGTTGGTGATGACGCTCGCCCCGCGGAAGTCGTTGGGCGTCCAATCGATGTGATAGAGCGGGTGCACCCACGTCAGCAGGCCGGTGGTCCTGTCCCGGTGCGGGACGAACCAATCGAGCTGCTTCCGCACGCTGGGATACAGCTCCTCCAGCACCCAGCGCCGCCCGCCGTAGAGGTAGATCTCCCGAATGCGCGTGCTCCACTGCAACATGAAGTGCTGGTTCACGTGCGTCGGCCAGAAGCTGGGCGGGAAGGCCATCATCAGGTTCCCGTCGCCGCGGTCGCTCAGCGTGAACAAGCGGAAGTAGCGATCCACCACGGGCAAGTCGCCCCAGGCGACGTGAGTAAACCGCCCCCCGTGGCTGCCGTCGCCGGCGCTCCAGGGCACGCGCTCGCGGTAGGAGTCGCAAACGATCGTGTCCTCGATGTGCGATTCCATGGTGTCGACGCACGCCGTCCATACCTTGGTCAGCACCTCGTCCGAACACTCGAAGCGCCCGCGGACGTCTGCCGGATAGCGATACTCGTTCAGGCCGATCGACTGGAGCCGCACTGCCTCGTGCCGGCTCCGCACCGTCACGTGCAGAAAGCGGAACTGTCGATACTCGCCGACCTGCCACGTTTGTCGGCCCTCGCGGGTGATGACGCGGTCGCCGTAGCGCAGCGCGGCCGGGATGCGCCCGCCCAGCAGCTGCTGGCCGTAGGTCACGTCCAAGATGGCCCCCGCCGGTGCATCGAACTCCAGTTTCGGGTAGCCAAAGAGCTGCCGGCCGAAGTCCACCACGACGTACGGAGCCCGAATCCCCTGACCAGGCGCGAACACGCTTTGCAGCGTTGCCGCCGACCCGTCCGGTGTCAGGGCCGCCGAAATCTCGTCCGCGATCGCGTGCTCCAGCGGCAGGTGCGGCTCGCTGTACAGCAGCTCGGGAATGTCGATCTGTCCCGTCCGGCCCAGGTCAATGGTCTCGCCGACATCCGCGACCTCCCGCGGATAGACCATCCGCTCTTCCATCTGCGGAATCTCGCGCTTCTCGAAGACGAACCACTCCACGTCGTTGCCGGTGATCTCGACCGCAGGCGCCCAGTCGCCGTCATCGAAGTCCAACTCCATCCAATCCGCCGGGGCGGCCCCGGCGTCGTAGACCTCGATGAAGCCCACGAGGCTGTTGATCAGGTCAACGTCGGTGCGCCAGCCCTTTGCGGGCTGCAGCACCCAGTCCGAATCGGTGCCGATGGTCTGCGCCGAGCCGTTCGCCAGGGTGAGATCGAGCTGCGCCCAGAGCCCCGCACGCTCGCCGACCGAGTAGCTGGAGCCACTGCTGCTACCCCAGCCCGTGCCGCGGCTGCCTTCGATGCCGTAGTGATAGACCTGCACGGCGATGACGTTGCGGCCCGACCTCAGGTGCGCCGACACGTCATGGGTGTCGTAGCTCTTGCGCCGCGGATCGCTGCGCGCCGGTCCGCGGCCTACATAGCGTCCGTTGACCCACAGCACGTAGCGGTCGGCAGCCGATATGTGCAACTCCGCCTGCGCGGCGTCGCTGCCCAACTCGAACGTCCGCCGGGCCATGAGATAGCAATTGCGCGGCTTCGGGTCGCCGTCGGTCCAGATCCACCGAGCCGGCCAGTGCGATACCGCCGTCAGTTCCGGCGGGGTGGTCGAATACATGGCTCACTCCCGGCAACGCCCAATCGCCGCATGGTAGCGCCAGCGGCGGCGGTCGACGGCCGCGAGGCGCGAGTCTGGCCTACTCGGGCGTCACCTCGACCGACAGTCGCCGCACGTCGGTACCGGCAAGCTCAGGGCCCGACGCGCGCCCGTACAGCGTGAGGTAGCACAGCCCCGGCGCATCGCCCCGGATCGGCAAGCGGCGCTCGGAGCCGTTGGCATTGACAATCGCTTCGCCGCGGCCGATGTCCCAGGCCACGGTCACCGGCGTCCAAATGCCCGCCGGCAGCTCCGCGATGCCCAAGGACACATCCAAGGCGCCGTCCGTGCGGCGATCGTTTGGGCGCCAGAACGCCTCGTCCAGCACGAGGTCGACGCCGATGGCGTCCGCCGCGCGCCGAATCTCGAAACGCAGCTCGCCTTTCGGACCGAACGGGAAGTTTCGCTCGGCCGCCGTGGGACGTTCGTCCACGCGCTGCAAGTGCAGCATCGCCTCGCTGCCCTCGTGGGCCACGCTCACTCCGCCGCAGCCGTTCGTGGACCATCCGCGCAGCCCGTGGGTGAAGTCGTCGGCGTCGGTCGTTTCGGTCAGCACGTCGGGGTCGAACACCACGTAGTCCGTCTCCACCCGCCGCCAGCCGGCAATCACATGCGCGAACTGGACCAGGACGCGTCCGTCGGACAGCGGGTTGATGATCGGATAGCTCACCTGGTCGTCCACGTTGTCGTGGTCGATCTGCCGCGCGAACTCGCGGTAGCCCTGCCAGGTGGCCCCATCGTCATCTGATATGGCGGCGTTCATGACATGCCGGGACGCATGCACCTGGCGCGTCTCGCCGCCGAAGGGCGGGCCCTGCGTGTTGTTCCAGACGAGCATCAAGCGTCCGTCGGCCAGGCGCGCGGCCGAGCAGGGGGAATTCGGCGCCCGGAAGCGCGTCGGTTGTGGCGGACTCCACGTCCGGCCGTCGCTCGAGAACGACTCGTACAACCGGCGGAACTGGGTGCGAATGACCATCCAGACCCGACCGTCGCCGAGCTCCGCGGCCGTGGGCTCGACCGCCCCGGAGTGGCTGTGACGCCCGCCCGAGGGCACCGGCAGCTCCGTCGAGTCGGCGTGCCACGTGCGCCCGCCATCGTCCGAATAGCACGACTTGGCCACGTTCTTGCCCGCCTCGCGGTCGAAGTCATAGAAGTGCAGCGGCAGCAGCAGCCGCCCGCTGGAAAGCTGCGTGAATCCCAGCAGCGCACCGGTGTACTCATGGCCGTAGTCCACCCGGTGCGGCGGCTCCCAGGTGGCGCCGCCGTCCCGCGAGGCGACGTGGAAGACGTCGCAGCGCATCTCGTCGCGGCCGGGACGCTCGATGTCCTTGGGCCACTTGAGAAACCGCATGCCGATCCCGTGCAGGTCGCCGTTGCGGTCGACGAGAGCGCGACCAAGCGTCCAGAGACCCGCACTGCCGGGCATGGTGTGCACCACCTCCGGCTCGGACCAGACGATGGGTATGCCGCGACCGCGTCGCATCACCAGGCGCTCCGGCGTCCAAGGATCGTCGAAGGCCGCGCCCCCCAGCGTCTCTTGAAAGGGCGGCTTGCCCTCGGCCGTCAGCGTGAAGAACTGCCCGTCGGGCAGCTCGACGATCTGCCCGAGCCTGGTGCCGGCGCGGTAGCGGGGGGTAGCGAGCATCTGGTCTTCCTTGCCTGAGCGGATCGAGACCGGCGAGCGGCGCGCAAGCCTACCAGCGGGGCAGGGAATCCTTGGGATACGCTGCGGAGTCCCCCGCCGGGAGCACCGCGCATGGTCAAGCCGCACCGAATGACGCCCGACGAGATCAAAACACAGCTCGAGGGCCCGGTGATGTCGATTCCCACCAGCTTTCTGGCCGACGGCCCGATCGACTACGACGGCGTCGCCAACATCATCGAGACGGGCATCGCGGGCGGGACGCAGGTCGCGCTGCTCACGATCGGCGACAGTCAGTTCGCCTACATGCGCGAGCAGGAGGTGGCGGACATCACGCGCTTCGTCGTGGAGCGCACGGCTGGACGCGCGATGGTCGTCGCCGCGACCGGTCTATGGGCCACGACCCAGTCCGTCGAATTCGCGCACTACGCGCGCGAGGTCGGCGCCGACGTGGTAATGGCGGCGCCGTCGGGTCAACTCGGCGATCCCGTCGGCATGGCGGCCCACTACAAGGCCGTGGCGGCGGTCATGCCCGTGATGGTCGTCGGCTTTCCGCCGCACGAAATGCTGCATCGGTTGGTGGACGAGCCGAACATCTGCTGCATGAAGGAGGACGGCACGGACGCCTACGCCGTGCAGACCATCGAAGAGTTTGACGGCCACTGGAAATTCATGAGCGGCGGCAAGCTCGGGCGCCACATGCTGCAGTGGACCTACGGCTGCCGCAGCTTCATGGACTGGTCCACCAGCTTCGCGCCGCACGTCGGTCGGCGGTTCTGGGAATCGCTCCAATCGGGCGACATTGCGGACGCGGCAAGTGTGGTGCGGGACATCGAGACGCCACTGTTCGACTTGTCCGGCCACCCCAAGGTCGTCCGCATTGGCAAGGCATTCCCCGGAGGGTGGCAGTCGCTCTGGCGCGCGTGCTTGGAACTGAATGGCATCGCGTCGCGGCACCTGCGGCTGCCGCACACGTCGGCGGATGAGTCCGACCTCGAGCAAGTCAAGCCAGAACTCGAGCGACTGGGGCTGGTGGGGACCTCCGCCGGCTAGGAGACATCGCGGCAGCCCGACGAATGAGCCGGGTATTGCCGAATTGAACGGCACCCAGGCCACAAGAGCGTCACGGGCACAGGACCACTGACCTCGGTGGGAAGGCCTTCGGGCTCGGACGATCGAGCGTCTGGAGCTAGCGGCTACTCGCCCGACTGGCTGCGCCCGCGCACGTCGAAGGCGTCGCGCAAGCCGTCACCCATGAAGTTGATGGAAAGCACCGCGATGCTGATCGCGGCACCCGGAGCGATCCACAGCCACGGGAATCCGGCCAGGAAGGCAATGCCACGCGCGCTGTTGATCATGGATCCCCAGCTTGCGGCGGGTTCGGTGACGCCGAATCCGAGGAAGCTCAGCCCGGCCTCGGCCAGAATCGCGCCGGCCACGCCCAGGGTGATGGCCACGGTTACCGGACCGACGATGTTCGGCAGGATGTGGCGCGCGATGATGTGCCGTTGACTGGCACCCAGCGTGCGCGACGCCATGACGTACTCCAACTCGCGCATCACCAGGATGTTGCCGCGGAACAGCCGCGCCAGGCCGGGCCAGCCGAAGATTCCAATAATTACCATAATGTTGAAAATATTCGGTCCAGTAATACCGGCCAGGATGATGATGAGAATGAACGTCGGAAAGGTCATCACGAAGTCGGTAAACCGCATCAACGCATCGTCGATGTAGCCCCCGGCAAGCCCTGCAATGGATCCGATGATGAACCCGATGACGACGTAGATGGAAACCGCCACGATGCCCACCGACAGCGAAACGCGCGCGCCTTGCAGAATGCGGCTGAACACGTCACGTCCGACTTGATCGGTCCCCATCCAGTTCACGGTGTCCGGGGGCCGGTTCACTTTGAACAGGTGCGGCTTCTCGGGGTCAAACGGCGAGACGACCGCCTGGGCGGAGGCCAGCAGCGCCATGTTGATCAGACAAATGAATCCTGCGAGAGCCAGCTTGTGCGAGAGGAATCGACGAATCGCCCGCCGAAACGGCGACAGCTCCGGCGGAAGATGGATCAGGTCGTCGTCGGCCGCGAGATCGGCAGCCGCCTGGGACATGCCCGCGCCACTCTGCGAGGCGGCTGCGCCCATGGATCGGCTCTCGGTGCTCATGCGCCCCTTCGCTCCTGACTCACGTGTGGCGCACCCGCGGGTCGACCCACGCGTACGCAATGTCCGTAAGGAGATTTGCCGCCAGCGTAATCACCGACGAGATGATCAGCACGCCCATGATGACCGGGTAGTCACGCTGCAAGAGGGCCGTGTAGCCCAGCAAGCCGATGCCCGGCCAGCGGAAGATCGTTTCGACAATCAACGCGCCGCCGAACAGCACCGGCAGCCGCAGACCAATCAGCGTGACGATGGGGATCAGCGCGTTGCGGAAGACGTGCTTCCAGAGAATCAGCCGCTCGCTGAGGCCCTTGGCCCGGGCCGTCGTCACGAAGTCGGCGGAGATCGTGTCGAGCACGGACGCACGCGCATAGCGCATCAGGCCGGCGATGTCATTCATCGCCAGCGCGAACACCGGCAGCACCGCGTGGTGCAGCAGGTCCCAGTTAATGCCGGTTTCGCCACCGGGCGTCCACATGCCGAACGTCGGGAACCACCCCAGCGTCACCGCGAAAATGAACATGCCCATCAGGGCGAAGAAAAACTCCGGCACCGACAGCATGAAGAACGCGCTGATCGTGAGCGTGTAGTCCAGGCGCGAATACTGGTAGAGCGCGGAAATCACGCCAAACAGCAGACCAAGGGCCAGGCCCACCGCCACCGTGGCCGTCATCAAGCTGATCGTCGGCGGCAGCCGGTCGAGGATCAGTTCAAGGACGGGAACATTGTGCGTCTGGATGGAGTAGCCCAAGTTGCCTTGGATGGCTTCCTTCAGCCAGAGGAAGTACTGCACCGGTACCGGCTTGTCGAGTCCGTACTGGGCGAGAAGCTCGTCGATCTCGTGCGGGCCCATATAGAGCATCTCTTCGGGATCGATCAACGCCTGAATCGGGTCGCCCGGTGCGAGCTGGAAGACGATGAACGAGGTCAGCGACAGCAAGAACATCAGCGGAATCGAGATCAGAACGCGTCGGATGATGTATTGGGTCATGTCATCCCTTCACGCCGAAGCGTGGTCCCTGAGTAGCGCGTCCGCTGCACGCAAGAGTCGCGAGTACGGGCATGCTACTCAATTCACGTTGTGACCGGCAACACCGCCGACGGCACGCCTGACAACCAGAGGATTCTCCGGGACGCGATCACCCTCGCACGCTTAGGATTCGCGCGGCGCGAGCCGTCGTGGTGTACTCGGGCTGCGAAGCCTCCGCAGCCCGGCAGGGCTCGAAGGAGCTCAGGCCCATGCTGACCACGGCCACCTACGCTCGCGACGGCCGACGCGCCTCCATCTCGGTCGAGCGCATCGACACGCTTCTCGAATACACGGACACCATCGTGAACTTTCCGGGAATCGTCGTGCTCGACGGGGATCGGCTGGTGCTGAGCGCCAACCATGCCCGTCACGGCGACTGGGACGGCGAGCCGCTCCGCACGTTCCTATCCGAGGACGGCGGCGCTTCCTGGACGCTGCAGGGGCTCGACAGCCCGTTCCTCGACGCCCACCCGCTGACCGGTGAGAACTACCTCACCTTCGCCGGTGGCAACCGCGGCTATATGCGGGACGGCACCATCACCCACATCGACGTTCACCAAGCCGACCTCGAAAAGCGCGCGTGGAGCCGGCGCGAAGGCCCGATGCACGCGATCATGCAAACGCCCGACCCCACGTTTCGCTGGCGTCGCTGGAGCGCGTCCGGCGAGCCGCTGGAGAACCGCCTCATCACCCTGCAGAACACGCCCTGGGAGACGGGGTCGTACGAGAACTACGCCAGGATTCTCGAGCTCGGCGACGGGGAGCTGCTCACGGCCATGGGCGTGCTCGCCGGCGCGCCGCCGCGCCTCCCCGGCGTGGACCGCCGCGGCCGCCCTCACTACAACATGCGATTTTCGGCGTGCATCGTCCGCTCCCACGACAACGGCCAGACCTGGGAAGTCACGGAGGCGTTCCATCCGTGGGAGCACGAGCAGGTCTACGGCCCGCACGACCGGTCCGTCGATGAAGGATTCGACGAAGCCGACCTGGAGATCGCGTCCAACGGCGACCTGGTGCTGATCATGCGCAGCGGCTCGTACTCGCCGATATTCCAGACGCGCTCCACCGACGGCGGCGAAACCTGGTCCGAGCCTGAAAACATGGGCTGGCCCGCCGTGAAGCCACGGCTTCACCTTTTGTCGAACGGCGTATTGGCGGCCGTCTCGGGTCGGGGAGGCTATGGGCACCCGCAGATCACGCACGTGTCCCTGAGCCTCGACGGCACCGGCAACCACTGGGAGGCGCCCTTCGCCTTCCACACGGGACCCGGGTGCTCCTACACGACGACCTTCGTCAAGGACGACCAGCTGCACGTCGTCTTCTCGCACTCCGACTTCACCCGCGAGATGGGCGCCCACCAACTGCCCTCGCAACGCATCCGGCGCGCAGTGATCAATGTCGAAACCCACGATGGCTAATCGGAGGCACGCATGATTGAAAGCGCCATATACACCGACGGCTCGCGCTCCGTGCGCATCTCCGTCGATCGGATCGACACCTGGCTGGAAGACCGCGAATCGATCATCAACTTTCCCGGCGTCGTCGAGCTCGACGGCGACCGGCTCTTCATGACCATCCACCACGGCCGCCACGGCGGCGAGGAACCCACGTGGGCTTACCTCTCCGACGACGCGGGCGCGAGCTGGCGGCGCTTGCCCAACGACTTTCCCCTGCTCTCACGCGATGCGCGGACCGGCCTCATCAATGAAACCCATGACTCGGGGGTAACCGGCCACCTGCGCGACGGCTCCTTCGTGCGCATCAACCACAGCACCGAGCACGCGCTGTCCGTGGGATACGACCGCGCGCACGGGCCGTATCACGACCAGTTCCAGGAAGAAGACCCCACCTTTCGCTTCCATCGCTGGACCGGCGACGCCACGCCAATCGAGAGCTTCCCGTTCAAGGTGCGGGGGATCCCGTGGAAACGAGCGTCGTACCAGTGCTACTCGCGCCTGCTCGAGCTTGACGACGGCGACTTCCTCACGGCGTTGGAGTGGGTCAGGATCGTGCCCGAGTCCGAGTGGCAGACCCTGCCCAATGGCCGTGTGCGCAAGACGATCACCAGCGTCTTCATCGTGCGCTCCAGCGACCGCGGCAAGAGCTGGGATTTCGTCCACGCCTTCGACGCCTATGCGCTCAAGCCGACCTACGGCCTCGCCGACCGACCCTTGGACGAAGGCTTCAACGAGGCCGACCTGGTCAGGCTCGCGAACGACGACATCCTCTGCATGTTCCGCACCGGGTCCTACTCGCCCATGCACATGTCGCGCTCGGAGGACGGCGGGCGCACGTGGTCGACGCCGGTCAACACCGGCTGGCAAGGCGTCAAGCCGCGCCTGGAACTGCTGCCGAACGGCGTCCTGGCCTGCGCCGCCGGTCGCGGGGCCTACGGCCATCCGCAAGTGACCCATGTGACCCTGAGTCTGGACGGCACCGGCCGTCACTGGGAGGCGCCGTTCGCCTTTCACACCGGTCCGGGCTGCTCCTACACCTCCACCATGCAGCGCGACGACCGGCTGCACGTGGTCTACTCCCACTCGGATTTCACCCGCGACATGGGCACCAATCAGCTGCCGTCGCAGACCATTCGCCGGGTCGTGTTGGACGTCTCCGTTCTCGATGATTGATCGACTGGATTCCGGGACTACGCCGCGCCGTCACCGCGCAGGAGGTTCATCCCCATGATCGAGTCCGCCACCTACACCGATGGCCAGCGCACCGCGACCCTGAGCGTCGAGCGCATCGACACCTGGCAGGAAGACACCGAGGTCATCCTCAACTTTCCCCACGTCATCGAGCTCGCCGACAACTGCCTCTTCATGCGCTTCAGCCGCTCGCAGCACGCCATCGCCGACGTGGAGCCCAAGCGCGACGTCTTCTCGACCGACGACGGCGAGACCTGGGGCGACCCGCCGCCCGGCATGGACTTCGGCGGCGGCAGTCTGGGATATCTCCGCGACGGCACGATCATGCGGCTGGAGCACAACACGGTCGAGGCCAACCGGCGCACGTGGGACAAGCACGTCGGCCCGTTCCACCTGGTGATGCAGGAGGACGACCCGACGTTTCGCCTGCGCACCTGGCGCTCGAATGGCGATCCCATCGACAGCCTGGAGTTCAAGATTGACGGGCTGCCGTGGGACACCGCCTCCTACCAGACCTACGCCAAGATCCTCGACCTCGACGATGGCAGCCTGCTCGCCGCCATGGAGGCCCAGGTCGGCCCACCCAGGAAGACCGACGAAATCCGGGACGACGGCCGGCACCGCTGGGCAATCACCATGACGACCTTCATCGTCCGGTCGCGCGACCGCGGCCGAACCTGGGACTTCGTCACCGCCTTCCGACCCGAAGAGTTGAACCTGGTCTATGGCGGGGGCGACCGCCCCGTCGACGAGGGGCTCACCGAAGCCGACCTCATTGTCGCTGCCAACGGCGACATCCTCTGCGTCAACCGCACCGGCTCCTACTCACCCATGTGGCAGACGCGCTCGACCGACGGCGGGCACACCTGGGGAGCGCCGCATCCGGTCGGTTGGCAGGGCGTCAAGCCGCGGCTCAACCTCTTGCCCAACGGCGTGCTCACCTGCGCCGCCGGCCGTGGCGGCTACGGCCATCCGCAGGTCACGCACGTGATGATCAGCCTCGACGGCACCGGGAGTCATTGGGAAGCGCCCTTCTGCTTCCACACCGGTCCGGGGTGCTCCTACACCTCCACGCTGGTCCGCGACGGGCAGTTGCACGTTGTCTTCTCCGACTCCGATTTCACCCGGCCCTTCGGCACGCACAACCTTCCGTCGCAGCGCATTCGACGCGCCGTCATCGACGTGCGCCTCCACGACAGTTAGACGGAGACTCAGGCGGCGCAGTCGCGCCGCCTCCGTCATTCCCGCGAACGCGGGAATCCACCCCTCCGTCACCTCCGTGCCGACACGAACTCTTCGTGTGCGTCCCCTCCCCACCATTCCGAGCCCAGCGAGGAATCTAGAGCCGCGATAACCGTCGCCGGAAATCAAGCACCCGCGGCTCCGGCCTGATCGCCGTCACAAGCCCGAATCGACGCTTCCGAGGTTCGACACGCACCGAGCCCCGGGGCTAGCATTTCCAGGCCCAACATCCGGAGCTGCATCCATGCTGCGGCAAGCCACCTACGAGCGAAACGGCCGCACCGCGTCGATCAGCGTCGAGCGCATCGACACCTGGTTCGAGACCACCGACTCGGTCATCAATTTCCCGGGCCTGGTGGAGCTCGAAGGCGACCACATGTTCCTGAGCTATCACCACGGGCGTCACGGCGGCCACGAGCCGCTGGAGCTCGCCGTGTCGGACGACGCCGGCGCCACCTGGCATGAAGCGCCCGACGATCACCCGATGGTCTACGTCCACCCGGCAACGGGCCGCAAGGGCATCGAGTTCGCATCCGGCGTTCTGGGATACCCCCGCGACGACACCATCGTGTACATCGACCACGACACGGTGGAGATGTCGGATCGCTGGAAGGACCGCACCTCAGGCTCCTATCACGAAGTGGGGCAGGTCGAGAACCCGACATTCCTTTGGCGGCGCTGGTCCACGGCCGGCGAGCCGTTGGAAAAGCACACCTTCAAGGTTCGAGATCTCCCGTTCGAGCGCGCCTCGTATCAGTCCTACAGCTCGCTCATCGAGCTGGACAACGGCGACTACCTGACGGCGCTGGAGTGGGTTGACCTGCTGCCGGCCGACGAGTGGTCCACCGACACCCGCGGACGAATCCGCAAGACGCGCATCGGCGTCTTCATCGTGCGTTCGAGCGACCAGGGCTACACCTGGGATTTCGTGCACAAGTTCGACGCCGGCGAGGTCAAGCCCATCTACGGCCACGCCGATCGCGCCGTAGACGAGGGATTCGACGAGGCCGACCTCGTCGTCACGGCCAACGGCGACATCCTCTGCGTGATGCGCACCGGCAGCTATTCGCCGATGTTCCAGTCGCGCTCCACCGACGGCGGCCGCACCTGGTCCGAGCCCACCAACACTGGCTGGCAGGCCGTCAAGCCGCGGCTGACGCTGCTGCCCAACGGCATCCTCGCCTGCGCCTCCGGGCGCGGGGCCTACGGACACCCGCAGGTCACGCACGTGATGCTGAGCCTGGACGGCAACGGCGAACACTGGGAGACGCCCTTCGCCTTTCACACGCGCGGCGGCTGCTCCTACACCTCCAAGATGTACAGGGACGACCGGCTGCACGTGATCTACTCGGACTCGGACTTCACCCGCGAGCTGGGAACCATCGGCTTGCCGTCGCAGCGAATCTGCCGCGCCGTGATCGACGTGCAGAGCCCGGCGTCCTAGCCGCCCCTGCTGCACCGAGCGGAGCGTTAGCCATGCGGCTGGGCCTGTTGGTTCGCCTGTTCACGGCGACGCATGGGCGGATCGACGTGGAGTCGAGCGCCGGCGCGGCCAAGCCGCGCTGGGAACGATCCACCGTCACCCGGGCCGAATTCGAGGCGTCACTGGACCTGGCGGCCGAAATTGGCGCCGCGGTGGTCGAGATCACGCAAGCCGGTCAGCCGGCGGCGGCCGAGCTACTCGTGGCGAATCCTCGCCTGCGGCGCGAGCTGGCCGCCATGGTCGCGGACCGTGGACTCTCGATCGCGGCGCTCAATGCCGCCGGCATGCCGCTGCACCCACGCATCGGCGGGCGCGCCCGGCGGCTCATCCGGCGCACCATCGAGCTGGCCAGCCTGCTGGACGTTCGCACCGTCATCAGCATGTCCGGCACGGGCGGCGACGGTCCGGCGGCCAGCACGGTCAACTGGGTCAGCTTTCCCTGGCCCGAGGAGTCGGTCGCCCTGCGCGAGCGCCACTGGCAAGCGTCCGTGGGCCTCTGGCGCGACCTGGCGGGCTATGCGACCAGCCGCGGGATCGAGCACGTGGCGCTGGAGCTGCACCCCATGCACCTGGTCTACAACGTCCCGACGTTCAATCGGCTGCACGAAGCGGTGGGACCCGTCATCTCCGCCAACGTGGACCCCAGCCACCTCTTCTGGCAGGGCATGGATCCTTCCGCGGTGGTGCGCGCTCTGGGCAACTCGGTGGCGCACGTGCACGTCAAGGACACGCAGCTCGTGACCGACGAGCTCGCCACGGCAGGCGTGCTGGACGGACGCGCATTCGGCGCAGACGCCCCGCGCGCCTGGGTGCACCGCACCGTGGGCCGCGGGCACGGTGACGATGTGTGGACGGCGTTCTTCCAGGCGCTGCGGGACGTTGGCTACTGCGGCGCGCTGAGCCTCGAGAACGAGGATCCCTATCAGAGCTACGCGGAGGGCGTGCGGGAAGCCGCGGCCTACGTGAAACCAATCGTGGCGACCCTTGAGTAACCCCTCCGTCATTCCCGCGAAGGCGGGAATCCACCCTTCACTGAACCGGGAAGTTCGCGGGATTCACACGGCAATCCTTCGCCTGTCTGGATTCTGCCAAGGCCTCCGGCGAAGACACGCATGATCCTCCAAGAGCCGGAAACGCCCCCGCCGGCTGCTCTCGACGAAATCACAGCCGTTCCGCTGACGCCGCCCTCGCTCGGCAAGCCGATCCCGCAAGACCTGCGCATTGGGCTCATCGGCGCCGGTCGCGTGGTGCACAACTCGGTCCTCCCGGCCTATCGCCAAGCCGGGATCACCCCCGTGGCCGCCGCCGATCCCGACCCCGAGGCGCGCGCCGCCGTGCAGCGGCGCTGGGGCATCACGCACGTGTTCGCGGACTTTCGGGAGATGCTCGACGCGGTCGATCTCGACGTGGCGGACGTGAACATTCGCTGGGACGTGGGGCTCTCTCCTGCGCGCGTCGCCGCGGTCGAGGAAGCCGCCCGGCGCGGCATCCACGTGCTCATGGCCAAACCCTTCGCCGCCACCTACGCCCAGTGCCGGGCCATGGTCGAGGCGGCCCAGGGCGGCGGCGTCACCCTCGCGGTCGACCACAACACGCGCTTCGCGCCGGTGCCCTTTGGCATCCGGTCGCTGATCCGGGCCGGCGTGACGGGACCGCTGATTTCGGCCTCATACCTCTACCACTCCGCCGTCGGGCGTCAGCACACCAACGCCTTCGACGCGGCGTACGACAACGTGGTCCACGCCGCCGACACCCTGCTGACCTGGTTCGAGCAGGAGCCGGAGGAGGTCTACGCGCATTGGAGCCGTCGGGTCGATGGCGTGGGCTCGGTGTTCAGCGGCACGCTCAGGTTCGCCGACGGCGCCAACGCCACGATCCTCTTTGACTTCGCCACGCGCCACCGGCGCCAGATGGACTTCGTGGCCGTGGGCGAGCGCGCCAGCGTCGACGGTCGCCAGGACGCCGGCGCGCCGCCGCCCGCGACGATGCGGCGACCGACGCTGCGCTACGGGCCGCACACCCCACGCGGGCTCGTGGTCGAGCTGCCGCTGCACTACTCCCTCATGCCGGACTCCTTCCTGGCCTCCCGCGCCGACTTCCTGCAGGCCATTGCCGAGGGACGCGAGCCGTGGGCGAACGGGGCACAGGTGCTGCGCACCATGCGCACGCACATCGCGCTGTGCCGGTCGGCCGCCGAGGGTCGCCCCGTCCGGCCGGCGTCAATCGAAGAGTCGGCCTAGGCGACACACCGGTCCACCTGTGGCAAGGTGCCGAAACGTTGCCGGCCGGAGGACTCACCGGTGCCCGACTTAACCGTGCGCCCGCTCTCCGTCCGCCCGCTGGAAGCAATGGCGTTCCGCCCGTTCGGCGCGGTGATCGCGCCCGAAACGGCCGACGCCCCGAGCCTGAACCGCTCGCCGGGCAATCTGGGCTTTCTCTGGGTGCACAAGGAGCTGGAGTTCCCCAAAGCGGCCTATATGTGCAGCCTGCGGTACTACTACCGCGGCAACCGCTGCGAATTCCTCCAAAAGCACCCGGATAGCACCGTCACGCTCATTCCCGTCAGCGGCGTGAGCGCGATCGTGGTCGCTCCGGATGATCCGAGCGGCGGACCGGACGTGGACGCCGCCCAGGCCTTTCTGCTGGAGCCGGGACGCGGCGCGGTGATTCACCGCGGCGTGTGGCTGCGCTATGCCTATCCCCTCACGCCGTTCGCCGATTTCGCCTACGTGACCCAGCGTGTCGACCCCGCCACGGCCAACGTCAGCGACGACACCGTGCGGGCAAACCTGGACACCGACCTCGGCCTGGTGTTCGACCTGGTGTTCGACGTGCCGGCGGGCGAGGGTTACGCCCACACGCCCAGCGGCGCGCTGGCCGCGGCGCCTGATCGCAACCCGCCGCACGCCTAGTCGCGCGTACACTCGCGCCCTCGCCGGGGGAAAGGCACCCAGAATGCTCCAGATCGGGCTGATTGGACTGGGCGGCATCGCCTCCGCGCACCTGGAGGGCCTCGCCCTGCTCGAGGCCGAAGGCCTGGCCCGCTGCGTGGCCGGTGCCGAGCCTGTCGCCGAGCGACGCGAGGAGCGCCGCACGGCCTTCGGCATTCCCAAGGTCTACGCCAGCCACCGCGATCTGTTGGCCGACCCGGACGTCGAGGCCGTGGGGATCCTCTTGCCCCATCACCTGCACGCCGGCGTCACCGTCGAAGCCCTGGACGCCGGCAAGCACGTGCTGGTCGAGAAACCCATGGCCGTCACCATGGACGAGTGCGACCGCATGATCGAGGCCGAAGCGCGAAACCGTCGACTCCTGCAGATCGGCCTCACCGGCCAATATCGGCCGGCGATGCGCACGGCGCGGGCTTTCCTGGACACCAACGCCCTCGGCCCCGTCATCCAGGTTCTGGCGCTCGTGAGCGCCAAGCTGCCCTATGAGCACCGCGACCGGCGCATGCGGACCCGCGCCATGGGCGGCGGCCAATGGCTCGGAGACGGCGCCCACATGGTCGACTGGGTGACGCATCTGATCGGCGCCAAGGCGGTGTCGGTGAAGGCGGTTCTCGGGGCGTACATGCACTACCTGTCGGGGGAGGACACCGCCACCGCGCTCATCCAATACGCCAACGGGGTCGCCGGCGTGGTGATCATGGTGGCCCATTCACGCGGTCCCGAAGAGACGGGTCTGGTCGACGTCCACGGCGCCCAGGGGCGGCTGCAACTGGATTGGATGAGCGACCCCGGACGGCACGGCCGGGTGCGCGCGGGACAGGACGGCGCGTGGCGCGATCTGGACATCGAGCCCATCAACGACTTTGCCGAGCAGTACCGCGACTTCGCCACCGCGATCGCGACGAATGACCGGCCGCCGGCCAGCAGCGCCTACGGCCGCCACATCATGGAAATCTTGTTCGCGGCCGAGCGCTCCAGCGTCACCGGCCGCGAGGTCGTGCTGGAGCCGCTGGAACGGGAGCCCTGGTAAGAGCTGGCGGCTTGGCATCAATCTGCGAATCGTGGTGCGAGGGTCGGCGGCCTTCGCCGCGGTCATACGGATTCGAGGCCTCCGAAGGATTTCCCAGCTTGATGCAGATCGGCCCTACGGTCCGGCATTCCTTCTTCCGGCAGGCCGTTTGGCTGAGCGTCCGCGGCGCTCGCCTAACCGCCGGCGCCGAATTCCCGAAAGATATTCAAAGCCGCTGAGTTGTTGCTGGAGATGGCGATGCGTACGGGGGTGCTGCCGGCGTTGTCCACGGCCGCCATGTTCGCTCCGCGTTCGAGGAGCGTGCGAACCACCCACGGATTGTCGTTCACCGTCGCCCAATGCAGGGCCGTCCAGCCGTCGTTGTCCGTTGTATCGATATCGGCGCCGAGATCCAGCAGCAGGGTGAGAATGGTGATCGAGGTATTCAGGGCGGCGGCCTGGTGTAAGGGCACCTCACCGGCATTGGTTCTTGCTTCGAGACTTGCGCCCCGGTCCAGCAACTCGGTGATGACCGCCGGGTCAGTGGTGAGGGCGGCTGCAAAGTGCAGGGTGGTCCAGCCGTCATCGTCCGCCGCGGCGATGTCGGCGCCGCGATCCAGCAGCACCGCGATGTTGGCCGTGGACGACTCGTTGAGGGCTGAGTAGTGCAAGGGCACGTTGCCCTCTGCCGTTCGCGCTTCGATGTTGGCGCCGCGGTCCAGCAGTTCCACGACAACCGCTGGCACGCTGGCGTGTGCCGCGGCCGCGTGGAGGGGCGTCCATCCCTCGTCATCCGTCGCCTCGAGGTCGGCGCCACGGTCCAGCAGCAGCGCGACGACCGTTGGTTTGTTGCTCCATGCCGCCGCCTTATGCAACGGCGTCCAGCCATCGCGACTTGTCGCCTCGATGTCCGCCCCGCAATCCAACGCGGCGGCTACTTCGGACACGACGGCAAAGCTCCAGAATGAGTCAGCTACCCAGTACCCCTCGGCCACAGCGCCAGAGCAAGGCGTTGGCGTGGGCGTGCCAGCCGGGATACCAGTGGGTGTGGGGGATAGTCGGGGCGTCGCCGTCGGGGACGCGGGAGGTGTGGGGGACGGTTGAGGCGCAGCCGTGGGAGCCACGGTAGGCGTGGGCGACGGCTCAGGGGTCGCGGTCGGCGTTGGCGAGGGCTGCGGCGTGGCTGTCGGCAAAGCTGTCGCCGTCTCGGTCGTTGCCGTCGGCGCAGCTGCCGCATCCGTCGTTTCAGTTGGGCTTGACGCATCACCGCAGGCCGCCAGCAGGACGATCGCAACGCCGACAACCGCACACCGCGTGGCGATTCGCAAAGCGGATGGGATCGTTGACACAGCGAACTCTCAACTCCCGGCGGTCATCGCAATCGCACCAGCGCGGTCAGGGTGGCGCTGGCGGCGCGAGATCGGGAGCACAAGCATACTCGCGAGGGCAAGACGGCACCGCGCGTGACGTCGTGTTGGAGCCGCTGGAACGGGAGCCGTGGTAGCGCTCTCACTCGGTCCTCGGTGAGTTCCCTTTCGATCCGAGGGACGGCATCTCGCTACCATTGACGCGTGCGGCGCTGCCGCCTGGGAGGACTTCGCTGCCCATTCGCCGCTCCGTCGCGTTCGTCGCCGCCTACCTGGCCTTCGCGCTGGCCGTCCTGGCGCTTGCGGCCCTCGCCGTGGGCCTGGTGATCAGCCAGCCGTTTGCCATCGTCGGCACTTGCACCATTGAGTCCGAATTCACGGCGGTTTGGCGTGATGAGCCCACCAACTGTCCCGACCGCGACCTGGTCGACGTTGACCTTTCAGGCGCGTACCTCCGCGACTCAATCTTTTCCGGCGCAGACTTGTCCGGAGCCAACCTGAAGGGCGCGGACCTTCGGTTCGCCGACTTCATCGACGCCACGCTGGACGGCGCCGATCTTTCGGACACCAACGTCTACGGGGCCACCTTCCGGGACGCCCGGCTGATCGCCGCTCGGTTTGACGGCGCCACCATGACTGGCGCGAATCTGCAGAACGCCGACCTCAGCGAAGCGAGCCTGCGCAATGTCGACGCCGCCTGGATCGAACTGGATAACTCCGTCGCGGCCAATATCGACATGCACGGCGCCTCGCTCAGCCGAGCGCGGTTCTATAGGACGCAGCTCCCCGGCGCCGACCTGAGCAACGTCGAGCTCACGAACTCCAGCATGATCCGCGTCGACATGTCCGGAGGCGCCTTGCGCGACGCGATGATCATCAACACCGACGTCTATGCCTCCAACTTCTCGCAGGCGCAGTTGAGCGGCATGCGGGTGTATGGGTCCGAATTTCGCCGCACCGACTTCAGCGGCGCGGTGCTCACCGACGTCACCGTTTCGGGCACCCTGCTCATGGATTCCGACTTTTCCGGGTACGAGGAATACGGCGCCAGTGCCGACTTTCGCGGGGCCACCATTCGCGCCTCGGTCTTCGACGATGGTGACCTTTCACACGCAAACGTGACCGATACGGAAACGTTTGCCGTGGGATTCCGCCGGTCAAATCTCCAGAATGCCGACTTCAGCCGCGCCGAGCTGATCCGCGCCTCGTTCACGAATGCCGATTTGCGCAGCGCGCAGCTCACCGACGCCGACCTCACGAGATCGAATCTGGACGGCGCGCTGCTGCAAGACGCCGACCTGACCAACGCCAACCTTACCGGCGCCGAGCTGATCGGCGCGGACCTGACCGGCGCCGTGCTCGAAGGCACGAACCTCACGGACGCACTCTTCAGCGAGCGGATGCGGCAACGAGGCGACGGGCAGCGCTAGGAGTCGAACCGTGATGGAGTACAAGGGCTACCTGGCCGAAGTCGAATACGACGACTCCGTCCAACGGCTGCACGGCCAGGTGATCAACACCGGTGCCTATCCCATCGCTACCTTCGAGACCGCCGATCCAGAGCGCCTGCGGGAGGAGTTCCACAGATCAATCGACGAGTACCTCGCGTCGTGCGTCGAGGACGGCGTCGAGCCCATTCCTCCCTTTTCCGCCAAGCTCCAACTGCGACTCGGCAGCGACCTCCATCGGCGCGTCACCGTGGCCGCCGCCGAGAGTGGCCAGAGCATCGATGGCTGGATTACGCAAGTGCTAGACGAGCGGGTGCGGTCGGCCGCCGGCGACGCTCCTTAGAAGCTCCCCAAACTGCCGCTATCCCGGCGCGATGACCGTCATGTCCCAACCGGCGAGGTCGTTCAATGGCACCGTCCAATCGCCCAGCGCCGGCTCGCCGGCCGCCACCCACTCGGCGATTTCTTCGCGGTGACCCAGCCGCCGCAACGCGTTCCACATCGGCAGCGAGTTGGCGCGTCCGCCGGGCCCCGCGCAGTCCCAGAAGAACAAGTGCTCGGCCCCGGTGCCGTAGATCAGGTGCGCCTTGCGCCGGAAGTCCTCGGGGCTCATGTGACGCGGCATCACATTCGGCGCCAGCGTGCAGGCGGTGCCGCGCGTGGCCTCCACGAACGGCGTCAGCTGCTCGGGCGCTGACCACGTGTCCTCGTTGGTGGGCATGGCCAGCGGCGCGGCGCTGTAGGGAATCAGCGCGTCGATCAGTCCCTCCCGCGCCCAGGTGGCCACGTCGCAGCCGAAGAGCACGTTCTCCGCCATCAGTCCCTGCACGCACGCCGAGACCTCGATTCGGCGCCGGCCCTGCTCACGCGCGACGGCGTCCATCTCCTGCCGCACCCGGCGCATGAATCCCGTCAGCACGCCCCCGCGATAGGTCAACCACTCGGGATCGTCCTCGGGCAGCTCGCGCGGATCGGCGCCGTGGCTGGCGGCGAATCCCTCGATCAACGGCTGCTCGTACATCAGGTACGGCGGCCGGCGGTTGAACAGCAGGCAAATGCCGTCCAGGTCGAACTCGGCCATCTCGCGCAGCGCCGCCAGGCAATAGTCCTGCACTTCGGGAAATGCGTAGGACATGCGCGGCAGCTCGCGCCCGTCGCGGTCCAGGCAGCGCCACTGGGGATGGTCCTGGAAATACCCGTCCAGGTATTCCTGGTTCATCGGCGGCGGATAGGTCCAGGCGGCGAGCCGGTAGGCGGCATGGAACTCCATCCCCAGCTCGTGGGTGTGCTCGAGCGCCACCTGAAACGGGTCGATGCCCTGTTCGTGATAGCTGCGCCAGCTTTCGGCCAGGAGGCGATCCCCGACGCGCGGAAACATCTCGACCCCGTGCGCGGTGGCCGTGCGCCCGATCTTGGTGAAGTAGCGCATCAGATCGCCCGCGCCCGACTCCCAGTACATCCGGCTGAAGTCCGTGTCGCGGTACGGCTCGATCTCGCGCCTGACCTCCGCGGCAGTCGTCATGCGATAGGTGTAGTGCGGACCGTGCGCGTCGTTGTGCGCCCACAGGCGGCGGTCCCGGCCCGACGTGCGCTCACCGACCAGTTGCTGCACCTCGTCCTCCGCCAGCGGCACCAGCTTCAGGTAGGCGATGCGCGCCGAGCCGGACTGCACGGACGCGAGCCCATCGCCCGAATCGATGCGCCGGTGCAACTGCGAGAACACCACCTCTTGGCCCGTGAGATCGGCGACCTTCCAAAAGATCTCCTGCAACTCCTTGCGGCGCAGGTGGTGGCCCTCCGTGCTCCAAGTGAGCGTTGAGAACGCGGAATCGCCGCTGAGCATCACCTGGACCAGCGAGAAGTCGCTTTCGCCTCCCGCGGTCGGATGCACGCCCACCGAGATCGCGTGCCAGCCCTCGACACGGAGCGGATAGGTCACGTCCGGAGCCAGAGTCTCCGGGCCGGCGAAGAGCATCGTCCCGGAAACGCCGTCGGCCTCGAACGACAGCGTCTGCCAGTGGCCCCGGGTGGCGTCCGTTGCCAGTGCCTCGGCCGGCGTGCAGCGGTCGAAATCGGCGACGTAGCGCGGCGCGGCGCGAAATCCACGGTCGGTGATGGCATCGGACATGGCGCTTACCTCCCTATCCCGGGGTCACGTACGAAAGATCCCATCCAGCCCACTCGCGCAGCGGCATTGTCGGCTGCGGCAACTCGGGCTCGCCGGCTTCGATCCACGCCTGGATTTCGTCCACGTGGCCCAGCCGGCGCAGCGCGTTCCACTCGTGCCCAAAGTTTGCGCGGCACCCGCCGCCCGCCGAATCCCAGAAGAACAAGTGCTCGGCGCCCGCCGCATAGATGGTTGCCGCCTGCCGCCGATAGTCCTCCGGCGACATCGACCGCGGCATCACGTTGGGCGCCACCACGCACGGCGAACCCGCCACTGTTTCCACCAGGAATCTGAGCTGCTCGGAATCGGTCCACACCATGCCGCCGGGCTCGTTGAAGAATGGGCGGAAGTTGGTGCGGGCGCTGTAGGGAATCAGCGTATCCACGAGGCCCTCGCGCACCCAGGTCGCCAGATCGAGGCCCTGCATCAGGTTCTCCGCCTCGGACGCGGCAACGATGGCCGAAACCACGATCCGCCGCGGACGATCCCGCGACGCCTCGTCCATCGCCGCGCGCACGTCGCGCATGAATGCCGTGAGCGTACCCGCGCGATAGGCCAGCCAGTCCGGGTCGTCCTCCGGCAGCGTTCGGGGATCGCACCCGAACTCTCGCGTGAATCCCTCAACCAGCGGCGGTTCGTACTCCACCACCGGCGGGCGGCGGTTGTAGAGCAAACACACCCCGTCGATGGGTCGCTCGGCCATCTCGCGCAGCAACGACACCACGAACTCGCGCACCTCCGGATAGCTGTAGGAGATGCGCGGCGTCCGGTTGCCCTCCCGGTCCTCGCCGTAGAACTCCGGATGCCGTGCAAAGTACGTGTCGCCGTGGTTGTGGTGATCCAACGGCGGCGGATATTGGAATCCGGCCACCCGATAGCCGGCGTGAAACTCCAGGCCCACCGCGTGCGACTGCTCGAGCGCCACGTCGAACGGGTCGACGCCCGCGTCACGAAACACCCGCCAACTCTCGGCGTGCATGCGATCGCCGCGGCGGCCGTAGTCCTCCAAGCCGTCCAGCGTATGCCGCCGCCCAATTGAACTGAAGTAAGACATCAGGTCGCCGCCGCCGGCTTCCCAATACATCCGCGAGAAGTCGCTCTCGTGGTACTGCTCGATCTCGCGCCGCACGTCGTCCGCCGACGTGAGCCGGAAGAGGTAGTGAGCGAAATGGGCGTCGTTGTGCGCGAACAGGCGTCGCGTGTCGGCACGAGCTTGATCGGCGCGCCAGGCCGCGATTTCGGCGTCAGTGAGCGGCACGAGTTTTATGTAAACCACCCGCGCCGCCGCGCAGGCGAACGACCCGGCCTCGTCGCCCTCGCCGACCCGTGCGCTCGCCTGTCCGATATCCAGTTCTTGGCCGGTAAGGTCCGCGATCTTCCAATACATCTCCACGACGTCAATGCCGTGATCCGGCCGCCGGTAAGCCTCCATCGTCAGAAATGAGAACGTGTCATCGCCGCTCAGCTTCAGTGGCATCCCCAGCGTCAGTCCCTCGGCGGGGGTCCGGATCGGCACCGTGCCGATCGAGATGGCGTGCAGGCCGCGCGCGTCGAGCGGCAAGCGCACCGTGGGCGCCGCCGTCTCGAGTCCGGCGGCAAGCATGGTGCCGCTCAGCGAGTCGGTGCGATACGACATCGCGCGCCAGTGCCGCAGTTCGGGCGTGGGACTGATCGCGGAGGCCGGCTCGGCGCGGTCCAGTTCGGTGAGATACCGCGGCGTGCTGCTGAGCCACGAGTCGCCGATGCGGTCGGTCAAGGGAACGGCCATCGGCCAGGCGCGGAAACGGGAACATTCACCGGCATCGGCGGCCCATCCACATCTCCCGACCGGTGAACGTTGGTGTACCTTACGCCGCGGCCTATCGGACCATCAATCGCTCGGCGCGAACCATGCATGAGCGGCGACCGTCGGTGAACGACGCGGCGGCATCCGAGGGCGACTCCGGCGGCTGGCTGATGCTGGTGCGCGATCCCAAGTGGCGCGGGCTGAGCGTCATCCTCATCGGCACCTTCCTCAGCGTGATCGTGCACAACATCGCCACGGTCACGCTGCCCAGCATCGCAGCGGACTTCGGCGCCACCCTGGCCGAGGTGCAATGGGTCGCCATCGCCGTGTCGCTCACGACCGCCGCCGTGGTCATGCCCGCGGGTTACTTGGCCGACCGGTTGGGCCGCCGCGCGTTCTTCATCGGCGGCATGGCGCTCTTCGCCGCCGCCTCGCTCATGGCCGGCTGGGCGCCGTCGCTCGAATTGCTGGTCGCGGCACGCCTGCTGCAAGGCGCGGCGACGGCCATCGTGGGGGCCAACGGCATCGCCATCGCCGTCACCCTCTTCCCGGAGGAAGAGCGCGGCAAGGTGCTCGGGCTCTCCTCCGCCACGGTCGGATTCAGCGCCCTGGTGGCGCCGGCGGTCGGCGGCATCGTCGTCGAGGCGGGCGGCTGGCGCTGGGCCTATCACGCCTTGGCGCTGCCCGCGGTCGTCGGAGCGGTCGGCGCCTGGCTGGTGTTGGAGTCCGGCCGGTCGCCGGAATCCGCCGACGGACCGGGCCGGTTCGATTGGTTCGGCTCGAGCGCCATCGCCGGAATCGCCGTCACGCTGGTGCTGGGTCTCACCATGGGTCCGGTAGTCGGTTGGACCGAGCCGCTAGTCTGGAGCTCCATCGCAGCCGCCGCAGTCTTGGGCGGCGCCTACGTCTGGTGGGAGCTGCGCACGCCCCATCCGGTGTTCGACCTGCGCCTGCTGCGCCGTCGCGCCGTCGTCACGCCTCTGGGCGCGCGCATCGTGCTGCTGATGGGCCTGTCGGGCGGCGGGTTCCTGGTGCCGTTCTACATCCAGGGCGTGCTGGGTTTCAGCGCGCGCGATCTGGGGTTCATCCTCGTGCCGGGCTTCGCCGTCTACACCCTCGTCGCCACGCTCGCCGGACGATTCTCCGACCGATGGACGCCCCGTCCCTTCCTCATCGCCGGGCCGCTGGTGGGCCTCGTCAGCGTCCTCGCGCTGGCGAGCTTCGGTTCGGACACGCCGCTGGCCGTGGTCGTGCTGGTGCTGGTCGTCAACAGCGCCAGTCTCTCGCTCGTGACCTCACCCAGCACCAACGCCATGCTCGGCGCCGTGCCCGAGCGGGTCTATACGGTCGCCGTCGCGTTCATGAATCTCGCCGGCACCATCGCCGGCATCGTGGCTCTCGCCCTGATCACCGCCATCGTCACCGCGGTCATGGCCGCCGCCAGTGCCGAAGCCAGCGTCAGCGCCGTCGCCTCGGACCCCACCACCACCAACGCCTTCCTCGACGGCTGGCGCGTCGCCTTCCTGGTCCAGGCCGCCTTCATGCTCGCCGCCGCCGCGATCGGGCTGATGTATCGGCCGGCAATGCGTGCAGCGGGTCAACGAACCTGAACGGTGATTCCCCACGAGGCAAGCGCTGCCGGTTGTATGCGTTCAGACCCACCGCACGGGCTCAAGATGCTCAACAGCGCAGCTTAGTGGTAGCGTGGCGTGGACACGACAACGCCATCGCCACCGAGAGCCCGTGCTGGCGCAGAACAAGCTATCGATTCCCGAGCCTGAGGTCTTGGTCCTGACCGAGTACGGCGATCCAGACGCATATTCTGAACTGTTCTCGGAGTACGCCAGCGAGTCCGCCATCGCAATTGGTGATGCATCGAAAGTCTTGAAGCGCTTCCCGACGGGCGTCTTTCAGGCAGCGGTCACCTCGCCTCCCTACTGGTCCCTTCGCGATTACGAGATAGAGGGCCAGATAGGACTCGAAACCTCGCTTCCCGCCTATATCAATCGTCTTGTCAGCGTGTTTCAGGAAGTCTTTCGGGTTCTGAGAGACGATGGAGTCCTTTGGCTCAACATGGGTGACTCGTACACGTCCGGGGGACGCACCTGGAGAGCCCCGGACAAGAAGAACCCTGTACGTGCCATGGATGTCCGACCACCGACCCCCGACGGGTTGAAGCCGAAGGACCTAATCGGCGTACCTTGGAGGCTTGCATTCGCCCTGCAAGAGGCTGGTTGGTATCTGCGATCGGATACTGTGTGGAACAAACCCAATTGCCAGCCTGAGAGCGTCAAGGACAGGCCTACTCGAAGTCACGAATATGTGTTTCTTTTTAGCAAGTCAAAGCGGTACTACTACGACAATTCCGCTGTACGTGGACCAGGTGGGAGGAACCTCAGGACAGTATGGGATATCCACACTGAGCCATATGCCGACGCCCATTTCGCCACTTTCCCCACAGCACTAATTGAACCCTGCATCGCGCTCACTACCCAAACCGGAGACTTGGTGCTGGATCCATTTGTTGGATCGGGAACTACTGGCCTCGTTGCCCGAAAGCTTGGACGCCGCTTCATTGGGGTCGAGCTGAATCCGGCATATCTCTCAATTGCCGAGGATCGGCTGCGAGAATCCCCTGATGTCGAGTACACGCACGAATAGCAAGTCGTTCGACCCGTCCCGGCAGGTCTCATTTCACCAGCTGTTGCTAGCAGCCCGGCGCCGATGGCTCATCGACGCACTCAGTGAGGCCCTTGCAGAGATCGATCCAAACCGCCTCAAGCAGGAGTTGATGGTGTATGTGCCGCCCGATGTTCAGAGCATCCTTGCTTCCGCAGGCATTCGGGATGAGCATGTGTTTCCCACGCCAGCGGTTTTGGCAGCAAAACCGACGCTGGTCGGCTACTACCGGCTGGTCCTGGGAGTCCCGCAGAAGAGCTTCTATGGGTCCGGAACAGGGATGGGGCGATTCAAGAGCATGGAGGCCCGCGGCACCATAACTGAGCGCCAGAAATCGGCTCTGCCGAGGTTGTGCGAGACGCTTAGCGAAGGACTGGCACACTTAGTGCGCCAGCTCTCACCGGCTCCAACCCCGCGCGATATACGCGAGCTTCCTCTCCTTATCCTTGGCTCGCAGTTCCAGGGAGGCGCGAACAACAGAATTGGCCGTGAAGCCATCCTCGAGGTCTTCAGAGCCATTGACGAGCTCGTCAGCGACCATGTGGTCGAGAGAACGGCTCGTGAACTTAGGGTCCGAAATGCTTCCGATCGCATAGTGGCCATTGCACTCGGCTCAGATCCCGACATCGTGATTCGAGAGCATTTCGACGATACTCCCCGAAACAAGGTCGCGCTGGAGGTCAAAGGCGGGACCGACGTGAGCAACGTGTACAACCGGGCCGGCGAAGCCGAGAAGTCTCACCTGAAGGCCCAAGCAAGCGACTTTCGCGACTTCTGGACGGCGATAGCCATGAAGGGGGCGGACGCGAATCGCCTGCGCACGGACTCCCCAACAACAAATTCCTGGTTCGACATCGCGCAACTGCTAGCCCGCGAAGGACCGAGTTGGGACGACTTCCGCCGCCGCATTGCTCAAGAAGTCGGTATTCCTCTATAGAGTCACCGTGACTTCCGATTAGTCCGCTGGGTGTCGCACTGTCCGCCGTCGGGCCGCTCAGTCCTCCGCCTCGCGGTTCCACATGCAAGGATTACAGTTCTATTCCGATCGCATCTCTATTTCCAATCGCAACCACACTAAGGCAAGTCTTGGATTCACATCTTCAATCTAAATGATGCGCCTATCCTTGTGCAGTGCGTTCCAGCCACTCTTCAAGACTTCGTTTTAGAATCCACACATCCGATCCGATTATCGATACTTTCTGATTCTCAACATCTCCAACTATGCCATAGAGCACCGACGCCGAGGCATCATCTTCATTCCACGAAATCCCAATTGACACACGATCACCGCGTTTCACTCCATGACATGCGTCCCAGAACTCTACGTCATATGTCGCAGCGTCCGTCTCAGAGTCCGTGCTATTCCATACGTGAGCCGACGAGGTAGACCAGAACCCGAAACGATCGTAGATACAAAGCCGCATCTCTCTGCGCTCGCCATTGACAACGCACGACGCCACCCTTGTGAGCCGGCTAACGAGATAGTGCTTCGCGTCAGCCAGAGCTTCCGCAATGTCGGTGATCTGCACCAATCCTTCTTCGCTCGGGGTTATTGCCCATGCGCCGTCTGCACACCTCTGGACTATCCCCAACCAGCTTCCACCAAGCGACATGACTACACCCGAGGTCATGTCCGCGTTCGCCCATTCAACTTCCGGCGTCGCGTCACGATTGCGTCGTTGTGAGCCCCTCGGAAGGTATGTGAGCGTACCGAGGTAGTATCGAACCGCAGGGTCTGCCGATTGCCGAAGGTCGTCATAGGATTTCCGTAGAGCCGTCTCGAGGTAAGCGTCCCCGATCGCCGCAAATCCTACTCGCACCAGAAACTTGAGGGCAGCGCAGTGCGTCCTATGCTTACCGGCCATCCAGTTCATGTACCGTGCTATAGGGAGTTCCGTGCCCTGGTCTTCGGTGGTGAAACTGATTTGCCTTTCGATTGCTCTGGTGACCTCACGCTCAACCCTGATTGACACGGTGTCACGTCGCTTAGGCCAAAAGCCGACCCATAAGGCCCAAAGCAATTCCCTATGTATTTGGAGCGAAATATACGATATAGCGCTGTTTTCTTCGGTGGATTCTTCAATTGCCCAATACCGCAATTGCTGATACGTCCGTTCCGTCCCTACCTTGGCCAAATACTCCTCAATCGACCGGAATTGCCGTAGTCCCTTCACATTTACGTTATAACCAAAGAATCCAACAGCGTCATTAAATGCTTTGGCGAGATATTGAAATATCTCCTGATTACAGTCGCCTAAACATCGGTAGAGCTTGTTGAGCCCATGCGTATGACCATACGTTCCGCCGGCGTCACTAATGAGCGCCTTGAGCGCTCTTTCAATAGCGAGATGGGCCGTGGATAGGGGGTCAATCAGGTTTACCGTATTCGCCTCGGGAACTAAGTCTCTCTGGGGCGGAATGGAATCTAGAATCTCAATAGCTCGCTTTATTGATCCCTGAATCTTAAATCTTTCCATATGATCCATAGTTATCCATTCTCCATTCAAGGCGCGGTTCACAGAGAATCGGCTCACGCCTAGCATCCCAGTCAAAGGTAGCCCAGGAGAGATGCGATCTTCGATCCCGAAGAGGCTACGGCCGCCCGAGCCGGCAAACCAAGGCTTTTGGACGACCCACTCCGCACGCAGCGTGGGCCACCGAACCCGGGCGAGTGCCCCCTACAGCAGCTCCAGCCCGCGCAGCATGTCCCGCACCCGCTCCATTTCCTCGTCGGTGGCGTTCGGGGCCGGTGAGCGGCGCCAGCGGGGGGCCACGCCGCAGACCTCGATCATCGTGTGCACCAGGCCGTCGCCGCCGGCGGGGAACACCGGCCACAGATCCCAGATCGGCTGCTCGTAGTGCCGGGCCAGTCGCCACGCTTCGGGCAGGTCGTCGCGCTTGATGGCGTCCCAATAGAGCTTCTGGGGCAGCAAATTGCAGTAGATGAACACGTCCAGCCAGGAGTTGCAGTTGCCGTGGGGCCACAGCACGTAGTGGCGCTTGATGCCGCCGCCGCCGGCCATGGGCCAGCGGTCGCCCCAGCGCATCAGCACCTCGTGCGCGTAGTCCAGACCAAGGTCCTCCTTGAAGGCCCACATGTTCGGGTCGTCGGCCACCAGCTCCAGCGTCCGGATCGGCACGTCGCCCACGAACATCACCGGGGCCACCTGGCCGCAGGCCTTGTAGTAGTCCGCCAGGGATTCGGGCGTACCCTTGGCCCAGTCCGCCGGGCGCACCATGTAGAGGTCGTAGCCCAGCTCGCGCACGAAGCGCCCGAACTCAATCGCCTTGTTGAGGCCCCACTGGTTGTCGCAGGCGATGGTGAGCGCGCGGCCGTCCACGTGGTCGATCACCACGCGGTGCAGCTCCGCCACCTCGTCGTCGGTGAGCAGCGAGATGAGGCTGTCGCCCCAGGTGAGCATGATGACGTTGCAGTTGCCTTCCAGGGACTTATCGATCACCGCCCGCGTGCCGTCCCAGTCGATCTCCCCAGATTCGGTGAAGATCGTGGGCAGCGAATTGATCGGGCCGTCGAGCAGGGCGCGGACTTCGTCGTGGTCACGCATCGGAAACCTCCGGGCGGCTACATCAGGCCGATGCCGCGCAGCCAGTCGCGCAGCTCGTCGAGTTCTTCATCGGTCGGATCGGGGGCGGGTGAGCGGCGCCAGCGCGGCGCGACATCGTAGACCTCCAGCAGCGCGTGGGCGAACAGCCCGTCCTTTTCGTAGCGGACCTGCGCGGCGAGTTCCCAGAGCTTCTGCTCGTAGCGCATGGCGATGTCCCAGGCCGTGCGCGTGTCGTCGCGCTTGAGGGCGTTCCAGTAGTCCACCGTCGGCTGCGGGTGAAAGCGGATGAAGATGTCCAGCCACGCCCGCGGGCCGTGGGGATGGAACAGCACGTGCCGCTTGTGCGCGCCTCCGGTGACCATGGCCCAGCGGTCGCCCCAGCGCATCTGCACCTCGTGGGCATAGTCGATGGCCAGGTCTTCCTTGAACGCCAGCACGTTGGGCACGTTTTCAATCAGCTCGCACGTGCGCAGCGGCACCATGCCCACCAGCATCACCCGGGTCACCTGGGCGATGGCCCGAAAGTGCTCGGCCAGGGTCTCCGGCGTGCCCTTGGCCCAGTCCGCCGGTCGCACCATGTAGAGGTCGAATCCCAGCGCATCGACGTAGTTGCCGAACTCGATGGCCTTTGGCAGCGCCCACTGGTTGTCGCAGCCGATGGTCACGGCCCGGTTGCCTACATGCTCGATCACGTTCCGGTGCACCTGCGCCAGCTCGGTGTCGGTGAGCAGCGAAACCAGACTGTCGCCCCAGGTCAGCATCACGATCTGGCAACCGGCGTCCAGCGCCACGTCGATGACGTTGCGCATGCCCTCGTGATCGACATCTCCGTCGCGTTTGAACACCGTCGGCAGCGAGAGGCAGGGCCCCTCCATGAGGCCGCGGATTTCGTCGGGAGACTTCATGACGCCACCGGCTGCGTCTGCGGACCGAGCCCGGCCAGGAACTCTCGCAACTCGTCCATCTCTTCCTCCGTCGGATTGGCCGCCGGCGACCGCCGCCAGCGGGGCGCCACGCCCGCAGCCTCCACCATCGCATGCTTGACGAAGCCGTCGGGTCCATATCGCACGCGCTGCGCCATCGCACGCAGCGGAACCTCGTATCGCATCACCTGCGCCCAGGCCCCGGCAATGTCACCGCATTGCAGCGCGCGCCAATAGTCCTGGGAGACCGCCGGGAAGGTTCGGCAAAAGCCGTCCAGCCACGTGTCGCAGTGGCCGTGGGCCCACAGCAGGTGGTGGCGCTTCATCCCGCCGCCGCCCACCATCGGCCAGCGGTCGCCCCAGCGCATGATGATCTCGTGGGCGTAGTCCAGGCCGAGGTCCTCCTTGAAGGCCCACATGTTCGGGTCGTCGGCAAGCAGCTCGAGCGTGCGCAGCGGCACGTCGCCCACGAACATCACCGGCGACTCGCGCCCGCAGGCGGTGTAGAACTCCGCCAGCGACTCCGCCGTGCCCTTGGCCCACTCCGCCGGGCGCACCATGTAGACGTCGAAGCCGAGCTCACGCACGTAGCGCCCAAACTCGACGGCCTTGTTGCGGCCCCACAGGTTGTCGCAGGCGATGGTGACCGCGCGCTCGCCGGTCTGGTCGATGACGACCCGGTGCAGCTCCGCGACCTCGTCGTCGGTGAGCAACGAAATGAGGCTGTCACCCCAGGTGAGCATGATCACCTCGCAGCCGCCCTCGATGCTGAAGTCGATCAGGTTGCGGATGGACGGATAGTCGATCGCGCCGTCCTCATGAAAGATCGTCGGCACGGAGTTGCACGGCCCAACCAACCGCGCGTCGAACTCATCCTTCGACTTGATGGCTCAGGCTCCGTGTCGCGCTGTCCTGAGCGTCACGATATCCGAATGGCCGTCCGGCCGCCCGTAGAGTCAGCCGGTCAGGACACCCCCCACGCCTGCCCGATCATCCGCGTGAGCCCTTCCGCTATCGCCGCAAACCCCTCGTCGTTCGGATGCACCAGATCCGCCAGGCGCGACTCGTCGCCGGGGCCGATGAGGCTGCACCCTTCCAGCACGACGAGGTTGGCATCGCCGGCGGCAACCCGCGCGGACACCGCATGGCGAATGACCTCCCGGTACTCCTCCACTCTCGCGCCGGCGGCGTTTCGGTGGTCGCGTTCGGGCAGGTACCAGGTGGGCGTGATGACGACGATGGGCGTCTCCGCGTGCGAGGCGCGCACGACCTCGAGGAAGTCGGCGTAGATGCGGCCAAACTCGGTCGGACCCGGACGGCCAATCGCGTAGGTGTTGATGCCGTAGTAGAGCGAGATCGCGTCGGCCGGCAGGTCGGCCACGATTCGCGCCATGCCGGGCTCGCCTCTGGCAGATCCGCCAAAGCCCAGGTTGATGAAATCGGCGCCCAGCGCGCGAGCCACCCGTGACGGATAGGCCAGCCCCGACCGCGTGGTGATGGCGCCGTGCGTGATCGAGTCTCCGTGGAAGGTGATGAAGCGGGACGGTCGATGGGCGGGCGCCGCCAGGCTGGCGCCGGGCGCGAGCCCCAGCGACTTGAGCCGCACCTTGGAGTAGGGCGGCATGTGCAGCTCGATTTCATGGGTACCCGTCAGGCCTTCGAGGAGAGCGGCGGTGCATGGACCCGGATCGTCACCGCCGTCGGTGCCTGCGAACTGCCCGTCAACGTAGGCGTCGACCTTGCTGGCGCGGCTCGGCCGGGCCAGATACTCGAAGTGCAGGGCCACTCGCGAGCTGTTCGTCTGGAAGACCAGCCGCACGCCCGAAGCCATCTCCGATCGCTCCCAAGTGTCGCCCGGCAGGCTGTTTCGGTGCTCCTCCGGAATCCGATGGAGCAGCGCCCGCGGCGCACCCACCAAGCCCCGCATTTCGACATCCGGCGACGGCAGCGCGATCCATTGCATGTCCGGTTCCTCTGGCGGCAGTCAGCGGCATAGTAGGCGCCCGTGACTACGAGGGGCGCTATTGGCTTCGCCGCCCGACCTGCCCGGCATAATCGACGCGGATGCAGGCCGCCGGCGCGGATTCGCCGGCCACTCGGAGGAGCCGCGCCAATGGCGACCCAGTTGCGCAAGATCTGGCTCTCGGTTCACTCGCTGACCTGGCTCGCGCTGCCGCCCGACAGCCGCGAGCGCATGGACCGCATGTGGAATCAATTCACCGAGCGGATCCCATTGGCTTATCCGCTCGAGCAGAAGCTGCAGCGGGACTACCAGCGCCTTGTCGACGACGCCGGTGAGGACGAAGCCTTCTATTTCCTCCCCACGCACTTCGAGGCCGCCGACGAAATCATCGAATACGCCGACGCGCGGCTCGGCGAGCGGTCGATGGCGTCACGCGTCGAGGGCGGCGCGGAGGCCAAGGAGCGCGCGCTCGGCAGGGACTTCTTCCAGGGTGTCGAAGACGATCAGCGTGCGGCCGTTCGCAACCGCGGGCTCGTCGACGGCGTGCTGACGGCCGACCAACTGCGGCAGGACGGCGCGGCTCGCGACAACCGCCCCGACCTGCCCGCGGGCGGGTTGCAGCAGACCGAGATTCGCGGTTGGATGCAGGCCAAGGCGTGGGGACTGGACCTGCTGGCCCAGGCTGAGAGCCGTGGACTCGAGTTCGACCCCGCGACAGTGGAGATGGAGGCATTCGGCGGCGACTGGTGCTATTGCGCCGCGAGCTTTCCGATTCAGATTGGGCGTGCGATGGGACGCGCGAATCCCATCGAGCGGCGCTTCGATCTCATCAATCCGGCCGAAGGCCCGGTGCTACTGCAATCTGAAGTGGTCGAGCAGAACATTCGGCTGGCCGACAACATTCGACTCTTCATCTGGGAATACACCGATTCGCATGGTCCGCGCTACGTGGCGCAGTTCTGGGAGGGCATCCGCGGGATCATGGATCGCACCCACGAGGCCGTCGTCGACCTGCCGGCCGACTCCGCCGAGATCGTGAACCTCTGGGGCTTCCCGGAGACCCGCGCCCGCGGCGTGGACACCCCGCCGCGACATGGGCCGCTGCGCCTCAGCGTCGGGTCCGGCGGTCACACGCCGATCGCGTCGTCGATCGTCATGACCGACGGCCACCTGCCGCTCGCTGAATTCCGGGACGCCCTGACGTCAGCCGAGATTCGCCTGACCTGAGCCCAAATGAGCGAGCTGTCCTTCCTCACCGACGGACCTGCCGACGCGACGGACCGCTTCGTGCTGGCCCACGGCGCTGGTGCGCCCATGGACAGCCCCACCATGGAGGCCATCGCTACCGAAGTGGCCGCCGCCGGAATCCGGGTCGTTCGCTTCGAGTTCCCCTACATGCGCCAGCGGCGCAGCAGCGGTCGACGACGGCCGCCCGACCGGCAGCCCGTGCTCCTCGAGACCTGGCACGAGGTCATCGACGCCTTGGGCGGAGCCGAGCGCCTGGTGATCGGCGGGCGCTCCATGGGCGGCCGCATGGCCAGCCTCATCGCCGACGCGGTTGGCGCCAGGGGTCTTGTCTGTCTCGGCTATCCCTTCCACCCGCCCGGCAATCCGGAGAAGCTCCGCACCGAGCACCTGGCCGCGCTGCACACGCCTACGCTCATCGTGCAGGGCGAGCGCGACGCCTTCGGGTCCAAGGCCGAGGTCGGCGGCTACGCCCTCTCGAACGCCATCCGGGTCCACTGGCTCGCGGACGGCGATCACTCGTTCGTCCCGCGAAAGAGGTCCGGTCACACGACAGCGGATCATCTCGCGGAGGCCGCGGCGGTCACCGCCGGGTTCATCCGATCACTGGGCCACGCAACGCGCAGCTAAGGCTGGCACCATATCGGGCAGCGAGCACGACGACCTGAGCAGGAGATCGACATGAAGACCTACCGCGCCGCCATTCTGGGCCTGGGCCGCATGGGCAACACCATCGACGACGAGATCCCGCCGTCGCGCGACTTCATGCTGCCCTATGGCTTGCCCGGGGCCTGCCAGGCCGTCGAGCAGCTCGATTTGGTGGCGGGGTGCGACCTGCTGCCCGAGAAGCGCGCCAACTTCAGCGAGCGCTGGGGAGTGCCCGCGGTCTACGAAGACCTCGACGAGATGATTGCCAAGGAGCAACCCGACCTCGTCGCCATCTGCACGCGGGCCGACGTGCACTCGGAGCTGGCGGTCCGGGTGGCGAACGCCGGCGTGCCCATGATGTATCTCGAAAAGGCCATCGCCTGCTCGCCCCGCGAGGCCGACGACGTGCTGGCGGCGTGCCAAGCGCACCGGACGGTGTTCAACTCGGGCGTCCTGAACCGGTTTTCGAAGACCTTCGGCGCGGCGCGAGACCTGATCGTGCAGGGCCGCATCGGCGAGCCGAAGGCCGCGATCCAATTCCCCGCACGGAGCCTGCTTCACGGCCACATTCATTCAGTCGACGCACTGTCCTACCTGCTGGGCGACCCCCGCATCACGCGCGTGCGCGGTGAGCTGCATCCCCGCGATCTCGAGATTGTCGACGGCAGGCTCGACGACGACCCGATGGCGTCCTATCACCTGGAGTTCGAGAACGGGGTGGAGGCGTGGAGCATTTCGGCCGGGCAACACGAGTTCGAAATCGTGGGAACCGAGGGCGTGGTGCGCACGCTCAACAACGCCGAGGG
Source organism: Chloroflexota bacterium (assembly GCA_026706485.1). Lineage (NCBI taxonomy): Bacteria > Bacillati > Chloroflexota > Chloroflexota bacterium. The sequence continues at coordinate 275,040 of JAPOYR010000010.1, forward strand.
ATTGTCGCTGCGCGTCAACCGACCCACCGACTCATCGAGGCACCGCGAGTGGCACGCGGAGCCGCTGCCAGAGGTCGAGAAGTCAAGCTCGGTGGTGACGTGCCTGGAAGACTTGATCGAGGCCCACGAGACGGGACGACCGACGCTCAATCACATCGAGCAGGCGCACCACGTCACCGAGGCCTGCTTCGCCATCGCCGAGAGTCATCGCCGGGGCGGAGCGTGGGTGGACCTGCCGCTCACCGACCGCGATCTCTACATCTATCACGTGTAGCGCCTACCGCCGTTCGTGGTGAGTCCTTCGACTGGCTCAGGAGAGGCCCCGTCGAACCATAAACGGTGCCCTTCGACTTCGCTCAGGGCGAACGGAGATTGCCCACAGCGCGCTCTCCGCCGTTTGTTGTCAGGCCCCGCGCCGTTCGTGGTGAGCCTGTCGAACCATGAACGGGGCTCTAGCCAGCCTCCTCAGCCGCTTGAACCGAGTCACGCACGCGCCGCGCAAACTCCGAGTCCATGTCCGCGTTTAGGTCCGGCTGCGTGAACACGACCCAGTGGCCATCGGCGTCGCGGAAGAGCAGGTCGCGGGTGTTCCACGGCGTGCGCGCCGGTCCCTCGACCGCGCCACCGGGCTCATTCGCGGCGATTGCCGCCCGCGCGTCCAGGTCCTCGTCCCCAGCGGCGAACGAGACCCGCACGCCCGACGCCTTGTCCTCGGGATCGCGCCCCGGCACCAGCAGAATGTCCTGATATCGAAACCGCCGCAGGTGGACCAGCACCGGCTCACCTTCCGGGCCGGGCAGCACCGCCAGCTCCACGAATCCGAGCCCGTTCACATACCAGCGCCGCGCCGAGTCCATGTCCGAGACCTCGAACGTGACGAACTGCGGCATCACGTAGATGCCGCGGTCGATGGTCGTGCTTGGCGGCGCGGCGTCGGGCGAGCTCATCAAAGGACTCCGGCGGCCCATGCTGCGTGCAGCATGGGAACGCGCTCCTACCCCGCAACCCCCGCCGCGACCGGCTGCGAGGCGCGGTCGCCGCCGGCGAAGCCGCAGAACTCCTCGTAGTCGATCAGCTCGGTGACCGTGGGCGAGTCCCCGCACAGCGGGCAGCTGGGGTCGCGCCGGAGCTTCAGCTCGCGGAACTCCATGGCCAGCGCGTCGAACAGCAGCAGGCGTCCGGCCAGCGTATCGCCGGTGCCCAGGATCACCTTGATCGTCTCCGTGGCCTGGATGAGACCCACTAGGCCCGGCAGCACGCCCAGCACGCCGGCCTCGGAGCAGCTTGGCGCCATCTCCGGCGGCGGCGGGGTCGGGTAGAGGCAGCGGTAGCAACCTTCGCCCGGAACGAAGATCGTCGACATACCCTCAAAGCGCAGCACGCTGCCGTCGACCACGGGCTTGCCCAGCATGTAGGCGGCGTCGTTGACCAGGTAGCGCGTGGGGAAGTTGTCGCAACCGTTCACGATCACGTCGTAGCCGCCCAGAACCTCCATCGCGTTTTCGGACGTGAGCGGCTCGTTGTGCTCGATGACTTCCACGTCCGAGTTGAGCCCGGTGAGCGTTTCGGCCGCCGACCCGGTCTTGGGCAGCCCCACGCGGTCCTCGCGGTGCAAGATCTGCCGCTGCAAGTTGGAGCGGTCGACGACGTCGAAGTCCACGACGCCCAGCTTGCCTACGCCCGCCGCGGCCAGGTAATAGAGCACGGGCGAACCGAGTCCGCCGGCCCCAATGGCCACGACGCTGGCCTCCAATAGCTTCATTTGACCGGCGACGCCAACCTCCGGCAGCAGCATGTGCCGGCTGTATCGCTGAACCTGCTCGACGTTGAACACGCGCCTACCCTCGTTCCCTAGACCTCAACATGCGCCGTGCCGACCCTAGTGGCCGGCGGGCGGCTCCTCGGTGTCGTAGCCGGCGGCCTCCCAGGCCTCCATGCCGCCCTGCATGTTGTAGGCCTGGTTCAGGCCCAGGGCGGTTGCCATCTGCGTGGCGACGCCGCTGGTCTGGCCGACGTTGCAAATGAATAGGATCGGCTTGTCGGTCGGGATTGCCTCGGTTGGTCGCGCCAGGATGTCTTCGAGCGGCACGTACTCCGCCCCCGGCATGGCCGGAAACGGGAACTGTGTCCGAACGTCGATCACCCGGACCTCGTCCTGCTCGACCAGCTTCTTGGCCTCATGGACGTCGACTTCGTTGGAGGGCATTTGTGCTGCAGCCACGTTAAACCTCACCGCCGGGAAACCACCCGCCTCTTGCTGCGATCTTCGCGCCGCGTCCGCCGCGAGTCAATCCCTGCGGAACTCAGGAGCGCATGCGCCGATCATTTATGACGCTCTTGCTCCGCTTGCAAAGTTTCTCACCGACGGCTACCAGTCGGACCCGGCTATGATTCCAACGTGCGTGTGGCCGGGGTGGAGTGCACGGTGGATCCAGCCGACCTGCGGAGTCGCCTCGCCGAGGCTGGCTTGCCCGACGAGGCAGTCGACGCCCTCTCCGCGCGCCTGGACGATTCCACCAGAAACTCGGCCAGCGTCTCGCGCGCCCTCGGGTTGCCGTGGACGCCCGGGCACGCGCGACCGCTCGCGATCGCCCCGGTGCAAAACGCCCTGGAGTCGGAGCATTTGGCGCCGCCCCAAGCCGTAGCCGCCATCGTCGAGCATGTGACGGCTCACGACGCGCGAGCAACCGCGGCTCAGTCCTCGCACGCTCCACTGCGTCTCCTCTGTCTGCACGGACCCAACGGCGTGGGCAAGACGGCCGCGGCACGAACCATGGCGCGCGCCCTGGACCGACCCTGCGAGGTCATCGACCTGGCGCAGCTCGGCGCCGCCGAGGAAATCTGGCGGCGCGACGGCCAGCCGGGCGCGCTCATGGGCGCCGTCGAGCGGGCGCAGTCCGCAGAGGCCGTGGTCGTGCTGGCCGGGATCGATCGCGCGGCCGAGCGTTGGGGCGCCCAGGCCAGCACGCTTCTGGCGCGGCTGACCGATCCCCACCGCCGCGCCAGAGTCGTCGACCCATACTTCGGCGTTCCATTCGACCTGTCGCGCTTGCTCCTCGTCGTCACCTGCCGCTGGACCCAACCGTTGGCGACGGACGATTTGTCGAGACTCGATCGCGCGGAATTTCCCGGTTTGCTGATCAATCAGAAGGCCGAGTTGGCCCGGCGAACCCTGATCCCGGCCGCGCTCGCCGACCATGGGCTGTCGCCCGACGCCCTGACGTTTGACGGCAACGCCCTGCTGGTACTGATTCGGAGCTACACGGACGAGGCCGGCGTCGCGCACCTGGACGAGCTTCTGCGGCGCGTCGTTCGCCGGTCACTGGTCGCCGGCACTCTGAGCGGCGGCGACCAGGGTGTCGTTGCGAGCGAGCACCTCTTCGATCTGGCCGGTCGGCCGCCCGTCCCCGAGCGTCCCGACCGGCGCGCGCAGCGCCGCGGTCTCACCGCCGCGCTGGTGGTTGATGAGCGTGGCGGCCGGCACGGCGCCGTGATGGCCGTGCTGATGCCGGGACTCGGCCACGCGTTGGTTTCGGGGCTGGGTCGGATCTCGATGCTGGACTCGAACGGCGCCAACGTCTCAGGGGAGCTGGCCGTCGTCACGGCAGCCATCCGCTCGCGCCTGTCGGACCTCGATGTGTCGGCGCGCTTCATGCAGGAATTCGACATGCAGGTGCATGTTCCGGCAAGCCGGATTGCCGACGACTCCGGTTCGATCGGCCTCGCCGTGTCCATCGCCATTGTGTCCCTCGCCCGCGATCGCCCGGTAGACCCGGAACTCGCCGCCACCGGCAGCCTGTCGGTCGACGGTCGGATCGAGCCCACCGTCGCCATCGCGCCCAAGATGCTGGCGGCCCATCGCGCCGGCGTGCGCCGGGTCCTGCTGCCGCGCGGCAACGAGCGCGACCTGGACGATCTCCCGCCCCGGATCCACGACGACATCACCTTCATTCCGGTGGACGACATCGCGCAGGCGCTGCACGTCGCGCTGCGCTGAGTCTGGGTACGGCCGCCGGCTGCGCAAACGCCGGCTGGCATTGGCCTGAATTGGCATGCGGCATCGGCTAGGAATCGCAGGGTCGCTCGCGTTCGGGATGGCCCTCGTCGTGCTGGGCGCCCTCGCGCTGGTGTGGGCGATTCGAAGCTCCGCGGAAGCGCCCGAGACAGCGCGGCCCCCCGCCGACCTGCCCGATCCGCACGAGCGGATGATGTTCGACTCGGCCTACGACCAACGCCTCAGCCGCGACGCCATCCCACCCATCTACCAGCCGCACTTCGTGGCCGCCGCCGAGGCGCCGCTCCAGCCGGACGAGCTGGTCATTGGGCTGGTCATCGACGGCGAGGCGCGGGCCTATCCCGTCACGACGCTCAATCGGCGCGAGATGGTCAACGATGTCGTCGGCGGTACACCGGTGCTCGTCACCTGGTGACCGCTCTGCTACACCGGTCTCGTGCACGACCGGCGGTTCGAGGGCCGGACCCTGGTCTTCGGCAATCAGGGCGCGCTGTACAAGACGGCCATGACGTGGTTCGACCACGCCACGGGCACCATCTGGAGCCAACCAATCGGCCGAGCCCTGGTCGGCGAGCTGCGCGGCGCGACGCTCACCCAGATCCCCTCGACCCTGGACACCTGGGAGGGGTTCCGCGCCCGGCACCCCAATGCGCTGGTGCTGTCCAACGGCCTCGACGGACCGCGGCTCATCCTCGCGTCGCCGCGGGAGAACTGGGTGATCGGCCTCGCCTTGGGGGACGCGGCCGCGGCCGTTGACTTCAGCCACGCACGGGCCGCGGGCCTGGTGCAGCTGACGGTGGGTGATGAGCCGGTGGCGGTCTGGGTCGACTCCACTACCGGAACCGTGCGGGCTTATCTGCGGCGGGTGGCGAATCGCCTGCTGGAGTTCGAGTCGGCGGGCGCCGGTACCTTGCGCGACCGCGAGACCGGATCGCTGTGGAGCGCGACGAATGGCCTGGCGCTCAGCGGTCCGCTTGCCGGCCAAGCCCTCAGCCCGGTGCCCTGGACGTCCGCGTTCGACTGGGCCTGGCGCGATTTTTACCCAAAATCCACATTCATTGAGGCCTGATTCCGCCTGAAGTCGCCGATTTGGCGGTGCGGCCCGAGCAATCGCACACCGAGTGAGCGGGAGTTTTTTGGCATGTTCGGCGTTTAACTTCGACTCCGAAACAACTCCGTGACGACTGGGATCTCGACGCAATGGTCGAGCAGGGGACACACCGCGCAGTCGATGATGAGCTTCGCCGGGGGCCGGGTCGCGCGGCAGAAGCCGGCCCGCTCGAACAGCCCCACCACGTCCCGGTTCACCAGCGAATAGAGCTGCCCGAACCCCCGAGACCTGGCTTCGGCCTTTGCCGTTTCGATCAGCTGCAGGCCGAGTTGCCGACCTCGATAGTCGCCGCTTACCGCCAGGGAGCGCAGCTCCGCCATCTGGCCAACGTCGTCGTTGGCATCGTGCCGAATCCCAAATTCGTCGGCCGGGAGCCTGTCCGCCAGCCAAGCGATGATCTCTTGGTGGTTCGACGGCATGCCGTAGACAGCCACCGAGACGCAGCCGACGACCTCACCCGAGGGCAGGACGGCCGAGAAGAAGCGACCCAGGCTCTCGTCCCCCAGCATCCGGAGGATTTGCTGCGGACTCACCGGGAGCAACGCTCCCGAGCCGTCCGACCGAAACCGGTTAGCCGCGATGAGGGCCGCGATGCTCGGGATGTCGTTGAGCGTCGTAGGGCGAATCACGGCCCGCTTGGAGCCCATTGAGGATTGGCTACCGGTCATGTCATGCCGTCTCGATCGGTCGGTGTGACCGGAGCTACGCTGAACGGTAGAGGTCGGCGATCGTGACCGGATCGCCGCTGGCGGCCGAGCGATAGGCCGCGTCGACGATCTCCACCGACCACTGCGCAATCGAGCCCGGCGACAGATTCGGCGCCCGGCCCAGCACCACGTCGGCCAGATTCTTCACCGGCGCCCGCAGCGGATAGTGCAGCGAGGCATCGTCCTCGCGCATTTCCTCGCCGCCGCCGTCATAGCGGTGCAGCGTCAGCCTAGGCGTCCGTTCCATGTCGATCTCCATCCAGCCCTTGGAGCCAAAGATGCGCAGCTCATTGTGGGGGGTGTCGTCGTTGGGTTTCGTCCCGATGCTGGCCACCGTGCCCAACGCGCCTCTGGTGAAGCGCACGCTTAGCACGTCAACCGCGTCGACAGGCACTTCGAGATTCGACATATACCCGTGGACAGACTGCGGCCCGTCGTCGATCACAAAGGCCGCCAGCGCCGCTGAATGCGTGAGCTGATTCTGCCCTTGACCAGAGGCGCTGAAGTTCTGACCCGTGGGGCCGTGCACCGGAAAGTCCCAGCCCTCGAGCACGTCCGGCTGCCGCACGAGCTGGATGGCGGAGCTGGCGAAAAGGCTATGAACCAATTCGACCTCGCCGATCGCTCCGCCGGTTACCAGCTCGCGGGCGCGGCGAGCCAGCCGCGTGTAGTGAAACGTGTGGCCGACCACGATTTCCGTTCCCGCGCGCTCGGCCGCTTCCAGCAGCGCCCGGCCCTCGGGCGCGATTTCGGTCATGGGCTTCTCGATTAGCACATGCAGCCCGGCATCGATGGCCCGGCGCGCCAGCTCGAAATGCGTGGCGTTGCTGCTGGCGACGACCAGTCCGTCCAGCGACTCCCGCGCCAGCATGCGGTCGAGGTCGTCGTAGACCGCGGCCACGCCGTAGTGCTCGGCCGCCCGCGCCGCGCGCTCCACGTCCAGGTCGCAGAGGGCCGCGACCTCGGCCCGCGGATGCTCGATGAGCCCGGGAATGTGCGCCTCCGTGGCCCACCATCCCGTGCCCACGACCCCGATCCGTGCTCTGTCCAATGCGCTCATCACACCCGGAATACCTCCACTCCGCCACGGGCAACATAGCGCACGGTCGCGCCCTCGCTATCCGAGGCGAATCGGGTCGCGGGGATAGTCGGTCAGCACCTCGCAGCCGTCGGCGGTGACGGCCACCGTCTCGCTCACGCCCACGCCCGCGCGGCCCACGTCGCGCGCCACCGCCCGCACGTGAAACACATGACCCGCCTCAAGCGTCGAATAGGTGGCCACCGACCGCTCGGTGCGGCCGCTGCGCGGGCAGATCTGCAGACCGGGCACGTCCATCCAGTCCGGCTCGAAGCTCAGGCCCACCGAATACCCGCGATTGCCGTCCCTGAAAACACGCGATGGCAACTCGTTCAGCGGCTCGGATGCGTGCTCCCCAAGCTCGAGCGTGGACACGCCGGGCCGCATGCCGGCGATGGTTCGCTCCACCGCCGCGACGCACGCCGCGTACATCGCGTCCCAAACCGGGTCGGCCAGCGCGCCGACTACGCCCGTGCGGATCATGGGCGCGGTATAGCGCTTGACACACGCGCCCCACTCCAGAATCGCCGGATGGCCGGGTGTGAGCCGCGAACGCCCGAACGTCGTGTGCGGAATGCCGGAGTTTCGGCCGGCGGTGATGATGGGCTGAATCGACATGCGCTCGCTGCCGGCGCCCACCAGCGCCCGATAGGCCATCGCCGCCACGTTGGTGTCGGGCGCGTCCGGGCGCAGCTCGGCCCTGGCGGCGTCGAACCCGCGCGGCGTGATTGCCCCGGCGGACCGGATGGCGGCGAGCTCGGCCGCGCTCTTCCGCGCCCGCACCCCGTCCACCAGCCAGTGCACGTAGCTCCACGAGGCGCCCACGGACTCCGCGGCGCGGAGATAGCTCTGGTGCGCCCCGCCGTGCTGATGGTGCTCCCAGCCCAGCCTTGCCTTTGCCCAGCCGCGATGGCGGAGCACGTCCACGAGCACGGCGGCGGGGTCCTCCGACCACGGATAGGTGACCACGTCCTCCACCCAACTCGAGACCAACGCGTTGAAGACCTCGAAATCGTCGACAAGCAGCGTGGGATCGCGGTCGATTCCGACGATGAGAAACGCGGGCACGAACGACGCCAGCGTCTCGTAGCCGCTGACATAGCAGACGCTGGGCGCAAAGGTGCACACCAGCGCGTCCAGGCCTTCGGCCGCCATCACAGCTCGCAGCGCCTCGTGCCGACGTTGAAACTCGTTTTCGTCGAAGGTCAGCGACCGGATGTCGCCGGCATCCGCCGGGCGCTTGAGCTCACCAAACAGCGGCATGGGCCTGTTCCCTCGGCAGCTGGCTGCACCGCCTGAAGATCGCACAGCGGCCACGAGCGTGCGTTACGGCGCGGGAATCGCAGTGCCCCGGCCTGACGTGGCACGATAGCGGCGAGGTTTCGGCGCCGATGCCCGTCAGTCGGCTCAGAGTGTGAGGTGTGCGCCAGTGCCCTACGACCTTGCCGAGAACAAAATGCTCACCGACTGGCTGCGTGGCCGAGGAGGGTTCAAGGTTGGGCTCTACATCGGCGCCTTCGTCTCGATCATCTACCTGGCGATCTCATATGCCTCGCCGCTGTTCTACGTGGGCGAGTTTTACGGGTTCTCAATGGCCATACCGGTTCCCATCGCCGCGATTCTCGCCGCCGGCGTGATTTGGGGTCTCCTGTTCCGCCTGGCCGCCGGAGTTGCCTGGCTGCTTGGCTTCGGCCTGGTCATGGGCGTCGGCGCCGGCATGTCCGAGGGACTGGCCGCCGGCCTGGGCTGGTCCCTGGACTGGGAGTTCGGCGTAAAGACGTTCTATAACCCCATCGATGTCGAGCCACAGGGGTTTGCCGTCGGTACGGTCAAGGGGCTCATCCATCTGGGCGCCGTGGCAGCCACCACCATCCTCCTATCGTTTGGCGCCGCGATCGCCACCACATTGTTCCTCCGCCGCTACGTCGCCAAGCGAATGCGCAGCGTGGCGCCGGGCCTCGTGGCCCGGTTCCCCGTGCGCGTCCGGCAGGTGATCGATCCGGCCTACCGCTTCGGCGCCGGGGAATAGTCTTCCGAGCGGATCGCGTCCGGCTCGCGATCGCCATTGATTCATGCCTGCTAACGCTTGCACGCTGGAGGCCTGTGCACCGTCCGGAAAGGGCGGGACTCAGCTTGGCCCTTTACCGGGGCCCAGCGCTCCGCCAGGGTCGCCCGGACTGGATTCCGGCTTTCGCCGGAATGACGGAGAGGTTACGCGAGGACTTCCATGCTGAGAATGTTGCTCGTGCATAGTTCGCATTCGGTCCGGGCGGGCGCCGCGATGGCACGCGGCGGACCATAGGCAGTCGCCGACAGTGCTCTACGACCTCGCCGAGAACAAAACCGTCACCGACTGGCTGCGTGGCTGGGGCGGATTCAAGGTCGGGCTCGTTCTCGGGGCCGTCATCGCGGCGATCTGGATGCCGCTGGTCTTCACCGCGCCCCAGGTCATTGAGGAGGGCGATCTCTACGACCTCTCCATGACCGTGCATATCCCGGTGTTCAGCTTCATTGGCTTCGGCCTCGTGTGGGGGCTGCTGTTCAAGAACGTGGCGGGAGTGACGTGGGCACTCGGAATTGGACTTGGCGTGGCCGCCACCGCCGGGATGGTTGCCGGCATGGACGTATCCCAAGGATGGGGCGTGGACTGGGGCTTTGGTTTCAAGTCGTTCTATACCCGCGTGGACGTGGTGCCGCTCGGCGCCGCAAACGGCACCCTGGCGGGCCTGATGTTTGGCGGCGCCCTGGGCGCCATGACCGCTCTCGGGTCACTGCTGGCGATGGTCGTCAGCATGATCTACCTGCGTCGACACGTCGCCAAGCCGATGCGCCGCGTGGCGCCCCGCCTCGTGAGCCGGCTCCCCGGCCGCGTGCGAAACGTTGTCGATCCGGCCTATCGGCACGGCCTCACCCGCTAGCCACCCGAGAAAATCTCAGTCCAACTCGGGCCGGTGACCAGCGCCGGCTAGGTCGGCTTCACGGTTATCCAGCTGCCGAGAATGGCGCTGAGCCGCGGATCGTTGCGGTCGGTCTCGGCGTAGGCCGCCAGCAGCGTGTCGGGCGCCACCTCAATGATCCAGTCGTAGTTGCCGCAGTCCCAGGCCTGCGTGCCCAGGTTGAGGCAGGTGTGCCCCATCCAGGTGTGGCCGTCGTCGAGGCTGAAGGCGAGCCAGTCGCCAGGCCTTCCATAGATCACGGCGAGCACGCCGTTCGACATGCGGCAGGCCTTGGGCAACACCCCGCGGTCGGCGACGGGCTCGGGAGCGCTCCACGAGTGGCCGTCGTCCGCGGACCGGCTCATGGCGAGCGCGGTGTGCAGCCCCTCGTATCGCCCGCCGGTGCGCATGAAGCAGAGCAGGTCGCCGCTGGGCAGCGTGAGCAAATCGGGCTCGGTGAAGCCCTCGATGTGATGCGTGTGGGTCGGGTTGAGGTCAAAGGCCACGGTCGCGCGATAGCGCCAGGTCGCTCCCCGATCGTCCGAGCGCATGACGAACACCCGATGCTTGACGTCGCCGGCAAACTTTCCGAGCACGGTGGCCAGGAGGCTCCCGTCGCGCAGCGCCACGAGCCCGTGATCCACATAGGCCCAAATGTGCCGTCCCCATTTCTCGCTGTCTTCCTCCGCCAGATCCGGAACACCCGTGATCAGCGCCGATTCCGGGGCGTGGGTCTGCCCGTCGTCGTATGAGCGATGGATCGAAAACCGATAGGCGCCCGGCGCGTCGCCGCGCCTGAGCCACGGTTCGCCCGGCGTTCCCACGTGCAGCAGCTCGCCGTCGTCGAACTGGTGCACGTAGAAGCTGGGCCAGGCAGGCGCGGCGTACCACGTCTCGCCGCCGTCACGCGACCGGCGCCAGGTGAGCTCGGGCTCGACGGTGCGAGGCCCGCCCACCACCAGCTCGCCGTTGGCAAGCTCGAAGAGGAACCCGCAGGGGCACTGGTTTTCGTGCGCCGGGATGAGCGTCTCCGTGCGCTCGACCTGCACGGTGAGGCCGGGAAACGTATAGGAGCCCCGGCCGAGCGCCTCGCGCCGGCCGTTGGGCTTGGTGATAGCCATGTGGCGACTCCACGAGCAATCGTCCGCGCACACCTTACGCGGTCTGGGGCGACGCTGATCTCGGCAGTCGAGGCAGCCAGAGGCTGGCTGCGACCCGGTGGCCGGGCGCCAGCGAGTCATCGGCGGGCGCGGGCGGCGCTCCCGGCCATGCCGCCCGCCTTGCAGCATTCCGCGTCACCCGCGTATCAACTCGAGCGTTGCGCGCACCGCTCCCCGGCGTCAGCTCAAAACGACTCCAGGTGTCCCGTCAACTTCCAAAGACGGCCGCCTAGCTCCACTCGTCGATCGCGCGCACTTCATCGGACCAGTCGCGCCAGATGTCGCCGCCGGCATTGTCCATCGCCATTGCATCGGATAGGGAGTCCACCGTCTTGAGGTACCCATAGATCGTGGCTTGGCGGATGACGTCGCTGGACGTGTTTTGTCCGGGGATGTGCAGAATCTTGGTGTGCCACAGGACCACGGTGCCCGCCGGTCCGTAGGAATCGACAGGTTCGGTCTCGGCCTTGATCTGCTCGAAGAGGGGATCGGGGAGATATTCGTAGCCTCCCGCCTCGCGCATCTTCTCACGCTCGCCCGTGTGCGTCAGTCCGTGTTCGTGAAAGGCCTTCCACTGGTTCTCCCAAATCTTTGTATGGCTGCCCGGCCACACGGTGAAGCCGCCGGACGCGGGCGGAAGGTCGTCGATGTAGGCGGCGAACTGTAGGCGCACCCGGCCATAGCACGGGCCGTCCGAGTGGGAGCCGCGCCAGTTCGGTCCTGGCGAGGGACTGTTGGGCAGCGTGCAATACAGGCCGCGCGTCCCCTGTCCGTTCATCCACACGGGTCCGGTCTTGGGCAGCCGCAGCTCCTCCGTCGCGTATGTCGCCTCGTCCCGGTAGTTCTTCACCTCCTGGCGCATGTGGCTGGCTAGTCCCTCCATGGCGCCGTCGTCCATCAAGCAGGGCCCGGTGGTGTATCCGGATTCGTCCACTCCGGCGGGCCATACCACCGTGTCCTTTCCGAGTAGTTGCTCAGCGATCGGCCACAGCGCACGGGGACCAAGGTCGAGCAAGAGCTCTTCAGCCCCATTGCGAATCGTCAACCGATGGCCCTTGCCGCTCAACAGCGGCTCGCCGCCGTTCGCTGGTCGCCGGGCGCTGAACCCGGCGGTCTCCTCCTCAGTGAATGGGCCCCATGTCGAGGGGCTGTCTCGCTTCATGCGGGGCAGGTCTGCCGCAATCGTCTCCCACATGTCGTCCCGGGCGCGGCGGCAAAGATCCGGGTCGAGCACCGCCGGAAGCACGATAACGCCGTCGCGCTTGAACTGGGCGATCTGACTGGCCGTCAAGGGCGCAACTTGCGGCACGCTCGGGGAAGGCGTCGGCATTGGATCTTGTCCTTGCTTTAGAGGCATTCCGCGCTGACGCTGAATTATCGGCCGCGGGCGCCCGCGGCGTAAAGACCACTGGTGCTCGTCGGCTCGAAGAGGCGGTCGTTCGGAACGGCCGCCACCTTGCGGCCAACGTCGCAGAAGCCCATCCCCAAGGACAGGGTCTGGTCGTGGCCGATCCCGGCGAGCGCCTGCCGACGGTCGCCGTGGAGACTGCATTCCTCGACGAGTCGGCCGTCACAGCTGACGTCCCGGAGCCACAATGACACCCAGGAACATCCTTGAAGGGCCGCACGACGCATCCACCTGCGCCACCACGGACGGCGTGACACACTCGCCCTGGCGGCAATGATGCGCACGGGGAGACAGGGCTGTGGAGTACCGCAATCTCGGTCGCACGGGGGTCAAGGTCAGCCCGCTGTGCCTGGGCTGTTGGAACTTCGGCCAGGTGACCGATCAAGACCAGACGCAGGCGATCATCGACCGCGCGCTGGACGCGGGTGTCAACTTCCTGGACACGGCCAATTCCTACGGCCGCGGCACCAGCGAGACCATGGTTGGGAAGGCGCTCGGTGGGTCGGGCCGTCGCTCGCGCGTGGTGCTGGCCACCAAGGTCCACTTCCCCATGGACGACGACGATCCGAACGCCCAGGGCAACAGCCGACGCCACATCATCGAGCAGTGCGAAGGCTCGTTGCGCCGCTTGCAAACCGACTACATCGACCTCTACCAGGTGCACCGGCCCGTGACGGACGTGCCGCTGGACGAGACGCTGCGCGCGCTCGACGACCTGATCCGCGCCGGCAAGGTGCGCTACGTGGGCACGAGCACGTTTCCGGCCTGGCAGGTGGTGGAATCGTTGTGGCTCTCACGTGAGCTGGGGCTCAATCGCATGATCTGCGACCAGCCGCCCTATCACTTGCTCGACCGCCGCGTCGAGCGCGAGCTGGTGCCCATGGCGCTGAACTTTGGCATCGGGATCATCCCCTGGGCGCCGCTGGCGGGCGGATTCCTGACCGGCCGGTACGCCCGCGGCGCGACGCCGCCGTCGGGATCGCGCTACGAGCGCAGCGTCGAAACGCAGCGCCAGCGCGGTCTCTTCACCGACGCGGCGTTTGCCGTGGTCGATGAGCTGACGGCCATCGCCAACGACAAGGGCTGCACGCCGGGCCAACTGGCGCTGGCCTGGAACATGCGGCAGCCGGGCATCACCAGCCCCATCGTGGGCCCGCGCACGCCGGAGCAGTGGGCGGAGAACCTGGGAGCGATCAAGGTGACGGTGACCGACGCCGACCGCGAGCGGTTGGACGCGGTTGCCCCGCCCGGTCGGGCGATTGCCACGTATTACAACGCCCCGTGGGGTCCGCACGAGTACCGCTGATGTGGGCGGACTTGTAGCCGTGCGTTTGCATCCCAGTCTCGACGGCGGGGCGTTCCCGGCCGGCGACTTGGAGGATTTCAGCAAGGAGCTGGCATTTGCCGTGGATGAGTACGGCGCCCGGCTCGCGCGAGCCCGCGCCGCCATGGACGCCGCCGGACTGGACGCCCTGCTGGTGATGAATCCGGCCAACGTCTTCTATCTGTCGGGCTTCCAGACGTTCGCCGTTGACGGCGCCGCTTGCCTGGCCGTGCCGCGACACGGCGAGCCGTCAATCGCGATGGATCCGCCGGAGTTCGGGAGCGCCTGGATCAGCGCATGGATCAGGGACCTGCGCGGGTATCCACCGGGGAGCGACCGCCCGGCATACGCCGCGTCGATGCTGGCCGAGCACGGACTGGATCGCGGCCGCATCGGCGCCGACGACGCCACCTGGGGCCAGACGCCGGCCTTTCGGGCCGGGCTGGTGCAATCCCTGCCCGAGGCCGAGTTCCTGAGCGCCGGCGAGCTGTTCATCGAGCTCAGGCGCTTGAAGTCGCCGGCCGAGATCGAGCACATCCGCTGGGCGGCGCTCGCCACGCGGGCCGCCACCGAGGCTGCCGTGGAGACCGCGGCTGCCGGCGTGACTGACGGCGAGATCGCCGGCGCGGCCTATGCCGCCATGACGCACGCGGGCGGCGAGTATCCCTGCCTGTCGCCGATCGTCACCAGCGGGCGCCGCTCGGGCATCCTGCACTCCACCCACAAGCGCCGCACCATCGAGCACGGCGACACCGTTTTGCTCGAGATCGGCGCCTGCCATCAGCGCTACACGGCGCCGCAGATGCGCACGCTGACGATCGGCCCGCCCGCCGACGACGTCCGCCGCGCGGCGGACGCCTGCGTCGCCGCGCTCAATGCCGTGCTGGACGCGCTGCGACCCGGCGCGGTGGCCCGCGACGTGGCCGAAATCGGCTGGCGCGCGCTCGCCGCCGCCGGCGACGACCTGGTCTTCCACGGCAACTTCGGCTATGGCATCGGCGCGGGATTTCCGCCCAACTGGGCCGACGCGACCGGATTCATCCAGCGCGACCAGTCCACCGTGCTCGAACCCGGCATGGTCTTCCACCACCCCATCGCCGTGCGGCGGCTCGGACAGTTCGGCGTGGCCTTCAGCGAGACCAGCGTGATTACCAAGGAGGGTTGCGAGGTGCTAACTCACGGTGAGCGCGTGCTCATCGAGCGCTGAGTCATCGGTTTACATGCACATGTGCCGCCGATAAGGGACACCACGTGACTCATTGCGAGCGTGTGATCGCCGCGCTTGAATACGGTGGTCCTTGCTGCGACGCCTGCTTGGGCGACCGCACTGGTATTCGCCCTCATCAAGCAGTGAATGGCGCCGCGAATCGGCTCAAGAAGGAAGGGCGTGTTGATCGAATCGAGCGCGCCTGCCCGTCGTGCAAGAAGTGGAAGCGAGTCAATTCGCTGGTTAGCAGGCCTAGCGACCCACGGCCAGAGGCTCAAGAGCGAACGGCGCAGTCTGCGAAAGATGGCACCGCTGAACCGGACAAGCCGTGGCATTGGGAGGGCAATGTACAGGCCCGGATCGTCAGCCATTTGGTTGAGTGCGGGCATGCCGTACGTGCAGTGGCGGACACAGCTTCACGCACCGCAGGCAAGGACATCGAGACTAAGGCACCCGACGGAAAGACGCTGTGGGTTTCGGTGAAGGGCTTTCCGGAGCGTAACCCGCACGTCCAAGCTCGGCATTGGTTCTCGCATGCGATGTTCGACATGGTCTTGTACAGGCACGAAAACCGTGCGGCCGAACTTGCTATTGGACTTCCGTCAGGATTCGCGACCTACGAGAACCTCTCTAAGCGAATCGAATGGTTCAAGGCCGTCGTCCCCTTTCGCATCTTCTGGGTTCACCAGGACGGCCAAGTCGAGGTGGAGTAGTTCAATGGCCCACGACCGCGTTGGCATCGTCTGGCCCGAGGCCGTGCAGGCCGGGCATCTTGCGGAGCTGGAGCTATTCGTTCCTCCGGGCCTCGAGCTCGACATCGAGCCGGTGGACTCCACGCCGCCGCTGGGCGACGACGGCATCACGCTGGAGCACGTGGAAGGCATCGCCCGCGTCCCCGGCATCGGCCGCGCGGCGAAGCGCCTCGCCCAACGCGGGGCACAAGCCGTGGCCTACGGCTGCACCTCGGGCAGCTACGTGCTCGGGACCGAAGGCGACGCGGCGATCGCGGCGGGCATGCGCACCGCCTCTGGTGTGCCCTCCACCACCACCTCAACCGCTGCCGCCGCCGCGTTGCGCGAGCTTGGCGTGCAGCGCATCGCCGTGCTCTCGCCGCACGTCGATGCCCTCAACGAGCGGCTGCGCGCCTACCTGGAGGCCAGCGGCTTCGCCGTGGTCAATATGGTCGGCCTGAACCGGCGCGGCGACATCGAGGCCGTCGAACCCGACGAGACGCGCGATCTTGTCGCCGCGGGCGTCGACACGCCGGAAGCCGAGGCCGTCTTCATCAGCTGCACCGGCCTGCGCACCGCCGCCGTCATCGAAGACTTGGAAGCAGCGCTGAAAAAGCCTGTCGTCACCGCCAACCAGGCCACCCTGTGGCACGTGGCCGAACTCGCCGGCGCCCCGGCCGCCACGCTGGGACGAGGGCGCTTGTTCGCCGCTTTGGCCGGCTGACCGCGACGGTCCCGACCCTCGCGAGAACGGGAGCGCCGGTGTGTAATGCCAAGATGGACATCCAAGCGTCCACGGAGGCGGAACCGAAGGTGAACCAGGCGGGCTCGGGCCAAAGTCCAACACGATCCACCGATTCGGACATGCCGGCTGACCTCTACTCCGGCACCGCGGAGGCTTATGCGCGGTATCGGCCTGCCTATCCGGACGCGTTGCTCGATGATCTCCAGCAGCGCGCCGATATCGCGGGCAAGGGCCGCTTGCTGGATTTGGCGTGTGGACCGGGGCGGGTGGCGCTTCCGCTGGCGCGGCACTTCAGCGACGTCTGGGCCATCGACCAGGAACCGGAGATGATCGAGGTTGCGCGGGCGAGGGCCGAGCGGATGGGGCTTACGAGTATCCGGTGGATGGTCGGACGAGCGGAGGATATGGAGGCTGCGCCGGGCTCGTTGGCGCTGGTCACCGTCGGCGAGGCCTTTCACCGGCTGGATAGGCGGGCGGTCGCCAAGCGGGTCAGGGAGTGGCTTGCCCCCGGCTGCTGCCTGGCGACGCTGGGGTGCTTCAGCCTGATGGCAGGCCTGGAGCAGTGGCACGATGTCTTGCGAGCCGCCGTTCGGCCGTGGACAAATCGCCACGCCGCCGGTCAGCCCACGAGCCCGAACCCAGCGCCTCGACCGCGCGGTGCCGACCACGATCGGGACGTACTGACCGCGTCGGGGTTCGAGCATCTGGGCACGTTTGACTTTCCGCATCCCCATGTCTGGACGCTGGACGCGATCCTGGGGAATTTCCAGTCCACCGCACGGTTCTCGCGGCGCGTGTTGGTCGATGAGGCCGAGCGCTTCGACGCCGAGGTGCGGAGCGCGCTGCTGGCGTTCGACTCCAGCGGTCGCTACCCGGAGACGCTGCGGTTTGGCTACAGCCTGTTCAGGAGGCCTCGGAGTCGGACCTGATACGTCGTCAATTCGAGACTCGACGCGACGGACGATCTCAATTTCGAGTGCCGCGAGGTCTGGCCGAACTGGATTCCGGCTTCCGCCGGAATGACGGCAAGAAGCAGGCGGCCCTTTCTTGGAGAAGAGGGACCGGACCCAAACCTCGCAGCGGGGCCTAAAGATTTATGTCAATCTGCTGACCAGTCTCCGCCGAGCGGTAGAGCGCGTCGATGATGGTGCTGGTGATGAGGCCCTGGTCGCCGGTCACCAGCGGCTCGGTGCCCTCGATGATGGCGTTGACGAAGTTCTGCATCGACAGCGTGTGCGGCTTGGGCGGGTCGCGCTGCGGGTAGGACGGCATGGCGGAGTCGGAACTCGGGATCAAGTCCACCAGCATCTCGCCGGTGTCCTTGAAGACGCGCACCGGATGCGTGCCGGACGTGGCGTGCCGCGCTTCGGCGAAGCGCACCTCGCCGCCGCCCTTGTCCCCGGCCAGGGCAATGCCCATGTCCGTCTCCCCCACGTTCATCCCCCAGGCGCACTCGAGCGTCATGGCCGCGCCGTTGGCGAACTTGATCAGACCAACCGCGCTCTCATCCACGTCCGTTGCCGAACGGTCCCAATCCCCCATGGGGTTGAACAGGTCCTCCTGGGTGATGAGCTTGCGGAAGACCGACCCCGACGCCGACACCGCCGTGGGGAACCCCATGAGCCAGAGCCCGGTGTCGAGAATGTGAACCCCAATGTCCATCAGCGCGCCGCCGCCACTCTGCTCCTTGGTATGGAACGCCTGGCGGCCCGGGATGCCCCGTCGCCGCACGTAGCGGGCGCGGGCAAAGTAGATCTCGCCGAGCTCGCCGGCGTCGACGAACCGCTTCATGGTCTGCGCCTGCCGGATAAATCGCGTCTGAAAGTCCACCGCCAGGATGCGATTGGCCCGGTGCGAGGCCTCCACCATGGCGCGCGCGCTGGCCAGGTCTACCGCCATCGGCTTCTCGGTCATGACGTGGCGCCCGGACTCCAGCGCGGCAATGGCCACCGGCGCGTGGAAGTCTGAATGGGTGCAGACGCTGACGGCGTCGATTTCGTCAACGGCCAACAGTTTTTCGTAGCTGTCGAATATGTGCGGGATGTCGAACTGCGCCGCCAATTCCTCGGCCCGTTCGATCTCGATGTCGGCGATTGCCACGATGCGGCAGCGGTCCGGCATGCTCAGGTAGCCGGGAACGTGCGCGCCCCTGGCGACCCCTCCCGCGCCGACGATGCCGATGCCAATCTCACCCGTCATGCCGCGTGCTCCTCACCAAGTTCAGGCAGGCCCCAGTGTCATGGGTGCGGCGTGGGGCGGCAACATGGTTTCCCGCGCGGCACCGCTGAACGCCGAGTTCTCGCATGTTTCGCTTGGGTGGAAGGAAGCTGGCCGGGGTCGTCCCCTCACCCCGGCCCTCTCCCCGTGGGAGAGGGAGCCGGACTCGATTCCCGCCTGTGCGGAGACCTGCTTCGCGGGAATGACGGCGTAGTGGCGGCCGTGCGGAGTTGACTGGCGTTGTGCCGAAGCTCCGGCGCCTTAGATTCCTCGCTGCGCTCGGAATGACCGACGGCTGCACTGGGAATGACCATGGTGCGGGATTGGCTGCGGGCTTTGCTTCTTCCGAGGCTACCTAGGCAATGCGCGCTTGCAGGAATTTGTGGCTGGATCGCAGGCAGTCGAACGGGTCGCGCAGGCACTGGTCTTGCTCGACGATCCACGCCTCGGTCCCGGCGGCATGGCTGGCGGCCAGGATGCGTTCCCAGTCCAGGTTGCCCTCGCCCACCGGCGCGAAGAACGGGCGCGCGCCGGCCTCGTCGTCGCGAATCATCTCCAGATCCTTGCAATGCAGCAGCGGCACCCGTCCGGACAGTCGCTCGATCAGGCCCGCGGGATCCACGCCGGCGAACGCCGCCCAATAGACATCGATCTCGATGGCCAGGCTTGGTTCGTCGATCAGAAAGTCGAACATCGTCCGGCGGTCGGGGCCGAAGCGCAGGAACTCGTGCGCGTGATGGTGATAGCCCAGGCGCATGCCGTGTTCGCCGAGGATCTGCGTCACTAGCGCCGCCTCACCGGCGAACGCCGCGTAGCCGGCGGGCTCGAACCGGTCGAACTCATCGACGAAGGCGGGAATGCTGATGATGGAGCAGTCGAGCTCGCGCAGCCGATCGACCACCGCCGACGTGTCGTCGCGAATCTCGCGCCACCGCGCGTGGGCGCCGACGCAGGCCAGCCCGGCGTCGTCCAGCATTCGTTTCAGCTCGCGGGCCGAGATTGCGGGGTCTGGGCCTTCGATCAGCGGCACGCCCGCCGCCTCGACGCCGCCATAGCCGATATCGCGCAACCGTCCCAGACCGTCCGCGACCTCCGCCACCGAAGTCATCTGACTTCTGATCGTGTAGAGCGCTGCTGCGAGGATCATCGCTAGGCCCAGTACGCGTCGCTGGTGGGCTGCTCGATGATGATCTCGCGCAGGAAGCGGACCGCTTTCTCCAGACCCTCGCGCGGCGACATGAGCGCGTCCTCGTGCTCGATGCTCAGCGGGCCGTCGTAGTTCACCGTGCGCAGCGCGGTCACGATGTCGCGCCACACCTCCGCGCCGTGGCCGTAGCCGACGGTGCGGAAGATCCAAGCACGGTCCGCCGTGTCGGCCAGCGACTTGGTGTCGAGCACGCCGTGCTTTCGCGCGATGGTGGGTTCGATGCGGGTGTCCTTGGCGTGGAAGTGGTGCAGCGCGCCCGCGCGTCCGATATCCAGAATCGCCTCCGGCACGTCGATGCCCTGCCAGAACAGGTGGCTCGGGTCCAGGTTGGCGCCGATTTCCGGGCCGACTGCGTCGCGCAGGCGCAGAAGCGTCTCGGTGTTGAAGACCACGAATCCCGGGTGCATCTCCAGCGCGATCTTGTGGATGCCGTGGTCGCGGGCGAACGCCGCCGACTCCCGCCAGTAGGGAATCACCCTGGATTCCCACTGCCACTCCAGGATCGCCGGAAAGTCCGTCGGCCAGGCGTTGGTGACCCAGTTGGGGTATTTCGCGCCCTCGTGGTCGCCAGGACACCCCGAAAAACCGACCACCGTCTCGACGCCCAACTTCTCGGCCAGCCGAATGGCGTCGCGCTCCTCGGCGATATGCCGTTCGGCAATTTCCGCGTTGGGGTGGATGGGATTGCCGTGCATGGCCAGCGCGCTCAGATTGAGCCCGCGCGAGACGATGGCCTCCTGGAACTCCGCGCGCTTCTCGTCGTTGGCCAGCAACTCCTGCGCGTTG
Organism: Chloroflexota bacterium; assembly: GCA_026706485.1. Classification (NCBI taxonomy): domain Bacteria; kingdom Bacillati; phylum Chloroflexota; species Chloroflexota bacterium. Next base: position 295,672 of record JAPOYR010000010.1, read on the forward strand.
CAGTGCTCGTTGCCGGGGTAGGCCCCGCAGCCAATTTCCAGGTCCTGCACGCCGATCGAGGCCAGGTAGTCCAGGGCGTCCGGAAGCGGCAGGTCGCGCAGCAAAACCGTCACCACGCCGATTCTCATGGGGCGTACTCGATCTCGATGGGAACTCCGCCTTCCGCGGCGGACCTGGTGATGGCTTCCAGGATCACGTCACAGCGCCAGCCGTCCTCGAACGTCGCGCCATAGGGCGCCACGTCGGTGTCGTTGACGACGGCGTCGAGCAAGTGATGGATTTCATGCACGAAGGTGTGCTCCCAGCCGATGATATGGCCCACGGGCCACCACCACTCGATGAACGGGTCCTCGGGCTCGGTGATCAGCTCGCTGCGGAATCCCGGCTGGGGGTTCGACGGGTCGGGGCGTAGGTGCACCTCGAGCTCGTTGAGCCGTTCCAGGTTGAACCGGAGCGAGCCCTTCGAGCCGTTGATCTCGAACATGTTGGCGTTGCGGTGGCCGACGGCGAAGCGCGTGGCTTCGAGCGTCCCGATGGCGCCATTGTCGAACTCGACCAGCGCGACGAAGGCGTCGTCCACGTCTACCGGACCTTGCTCATCCGGGTTCTCGGGCAGCGGTCGCTGCGAGACGAACGTCTTGAGCCGCGCGTTCACCACCGTCGGCTCACCGACGAGGAACCGCGCGAGGTCCACGATGTGCGAGCCGAGGTCGCCCAGCACGCCGCTGCCGGAGAGCGCCTGCTGCAACCGCCACACCCGCGGAAACTCCGGGTCGGCCAGCCAGTCCTGGCAGTAGCGCGCGCGAAAGTGATAGATCTCGCCCAGCGCGCCCTGCTCCATCAGCATGCGCGCCTTGCGCACGGCGGGCACGAAGCGGTAGTTGAAGGCCACCATGTGCTTGCCGCCGGCGTTGCGGGCCGCGTCCAGCATCCGCCGCGACTCCGCCGCGTTGCGACCCATGGGCTTCTCGCACAGCACGTGCTTGCCGGCGTCCAGGGCGGCGATGCTCACCTCGGCGTGGATGTTGTTGGGTCCGCAGTTATCAATGAGGTCGACCGCGGGATCGGCCAGCATTTCACGCCAGTCGGCATGAGCCCGCTCGAAGCCGTAGCGACGCGCGGCCGCCTCGGCGCCCGCGACCGAACGCGAGGCGACGGCCCTTAACCTGGGCCGCGCCGGCGGCGGATAGGCCATGTACGGCAGCGTGCGAAAGGCATTCACATGCGCCTGGCACATGAAGCCGGTGCCGACGATGCCGACGCCGATTTCGGGGATACCGTCGCCCGCGTCGCGGCCGACCTCGGTCGCTACGCCCTCTTCGCCGCTCACGTATCGAAATCTCGCCCGCCCAACAGCCGCACTCTAGCGGAATGGCGGCGCGTTCGTGTGCGATGAGACCTCCGACGCGAGTAGCCAGCGTTCGCCTCCTGGCTACAACGTTGACGTGTCAATTGCCAGTGCCGCTCTGACTGGAGCAGTTGATACATCGTGATATAAACCCACGGCGCTTCGGCCCGGCTCTGCAGCCTGGGGTGGTCCCATGAGGTGCAAGTCCTTCAAAACCCTTGCCATGCTTGGCCTGGCGACTCTGATGTTGGCTGCGTGCGGGGAAGAGGCGTTGCCAACCTCAGACGCCGAGCCCGCCGCGACGGCTGCCGCGGCCGGCGACGCATCGGCGCAGTCGGACACCTCGCAGGAGCCCTTCGTGATTGGCGCGTTGGACTCGCTGACGGGCGTGGGGGAGTCCTACGGCATTCCCTTTTCCCGGTCCAAATTGATCGCTGTGGAGGAGATCAACGCCGCCGGCGGCATCAATGGGCGACCGCTCAAGCTCATCGTTGAGGACTCCAAGTGCACGTCCGCGGACGCCATCATCGCCTACCAGCGGCTGACCGACGTGGAAGGCGTCAAGATCATCCTGGGCGCCACGTGCAGCGGGGCCACGCTGGGGATCGCGCCCCTGGCGGAGCAGGAGGGCGTCGTCCTCTTTTCGGCGTCCTCCACCAGCCCCGACATCAGCGACGCCGGCGACTACATCTTCCGCACCGCCATCAACTCGCTGAAGGTCGGCGCCGACATCGGCAACACGCTGTGGGCCGACGGCGCGCGCACCATCGGCACGATCACCGAAGCCACCGACTATGCCGAAGGCGCGCGCCGCTCCGCGGTCACGCAATTCGAAAAGCTGGGCGGCGCGGTGGTCGCGGCGGAGAGCTACCCCACGGAGGCCACCGATTTCCGCACCCAGCTGACCAAGCTGCTGAACGCGAACCCCGACGCTGTCCTAGTCGCCGCGCAAGGCGAGGTCTCCGGCGGCACCATCATCAAGCAAGTCAGGGAGCTGGGCTACGAGGGCCCGATTTACTCCGAGGTGGTTCCCACCGGGTCCAACTCCCTCGACATCGCTGGCGAGGCGGCCACCGGGCTCAAGGCCGTGGTCCCCAACCCCGACCTGGAAACCGACATCGGCCGGGAGTTCCTGGCCAGCTTCAACGCCCGCTACGGCGTCGCCCCCTGGCCCTGGTTCCAGGGCTCGGCCTACGACGGCGTCTACATCGCCGCCGAGTGCCTGCGCCAGACGAATGACGACCAGGACGCCGCCGGCTTTCGGGACTGTCTCTACAGCCTGACCTGGAGCGGAGCCATCGGCGACGGCTACAGCTTCGACGCCAACGGCGACGTGGTCGGCGTGTCCCACGTCGTCATCGAGGTGCTGCCGGTAGCCGAGCGCACGGAGGAGAATCTGGGCTTTCGCGTGCTGGGGGCGCCCGCGACATCCAGCAGAAAGACCTACGACGCCTACCCGCCCATGAACCTACCCGAGGGTCAGATTTGGGTGACGATCGCCACCAGCCTGGGAGAGATGACCTTCGAACTCTTTCCCGACGAGGCGCCGCTGGCGGTCAACAATTTCCTCTTTCTGGCCAACGAGCGTTTTTTCGAAGGCCTGCCGTTCCACCGACTGCTCCCAGGTTTCATCGTGCAGGGCGGTGATCCCACCGGGACGGGCGTGGGCGGCCCAGGCTACAGCTTCGAGATCGAGCCGCCGCACCGGCCGTATATCCGCGGCGGGCTGGCGATGTCCAACAAGGGCACACCCGACACCAACGGATCGCAGTTCTTCATCGTTCTGGACGACCTCACCGCCCAGGGCCGGCTCGCGCCGGACTACACGCTCTTTGGTCAGCTCAAGCAAGATCACCAACCATCGCTCGACACGTTAGCGAAGATCGAGGCGGTGCCGGTGACCGACGCCGAGTTCGGCAACGAGACTTCACATCCGCAGCAACAAATCACGATCTTGCGGGTAGCGGTAGGCGGCGACGTCTAGTTCCGGTCAGTCCACCGTTCGGCGGACCTCGGACGGCGCCCGGCCATCGCGCTCGACCTCAAGGAACGCGCGAACAATCTTGACCGCATTGGCTGGCTACGGGCGTCGCGCACGAGTTTGGGCAGATCCTTCAGCATGCGAGCTATTCGCCGTTCGGCGGGAAGGGGTCTCGCTCGCTCAGCAACTCCTGTGACTCGCGTATGGAATAGTCCATCCGTACTTTGTTGCCCCAAAGGCTTTTGATAAAGGTCAGCACGGCGATGATTTCCTCGTGGCTGAGGCGGTCCTCAAATGCCGGCATGGCGCTCTTGAAGCCGGGGTCGCTGGGGCTCTCGAACTGGGCTCCGCCCTGGCTGACGACGCGATACAGCAGGCCGTCCGGGTGGTGCCAGGTATGACCGTCACCATTGAGCGGCGGCGCCGGCAGGGTGCCGTCGTCCTTGGCGATATGCCAGTTGGATTGGCCTTCACCTTCGGCCCCGTGACAGACGGCGCAGTTTGCCGCGAAGAGCTCTTGACCCGTTGGAGGCGCCGGCACCGTGACGACGGCGCTGGTTGAAGCTCCGCGATCGTCAGGCCCGCAGGCAGCGAGGAAGGCCGAGACGAGCGCGAATGCGGCAAGAACGCTCACGCGGAGCTTCAGCGGCACGACGACCGAGCGATTCCGGCGCGCCACCGGCATCCTTCGGGGCAATCCAGGTCGCTGCATCGAACGTCAAGACCCGAGATTCGGCCGCGTGCTCTGCCTCAGCACACGGTCTCGAAGGTGTCGCCGTCGAATATGCCGGCCTCACGCTGGAGTTCCCGGACATAGCAGATGATCTGCTCGACCTCGTCCGCTGTGACCGTCGCGACCGGAAGCATGTCGCCGAAGGTCCAGTGGTGTTGGCGGACTCCTTGAGCCACCGCGCGGCGGAAGCTGAAGTCCGAGTGATGGCCCGGATGGTAGATCCGGTCGATAAGCGTCGGGCCCTGCGTGGTGCCCGCGGCGCTTTGG